>NZ_CP070502.1:1236250-1545312 GCF_018309085.1 Sporosarcina sp. Marseille-Q4063
AGGCGGGTTTATGCCTGCAATTCTTATCGATGCAGATGCATGTCCAGTGGTGAATGAAACCATACAAATTGCGGGGCAATACGGATTTCGGTGCATCCTCATTTGCGACACGGCGCATGAAATGCATCGTGAAGGCGCGGAAACAGTCATTGTTTCAAAAGGGGCGGATGCAGTCGATTTCGTCCTTGTTAACCGAGTTCAAAAAAATGATATTGTCGTCACTCAGGATTACGGATTAGCCGCGATGGTACTGGCGAAACAAGGCCATCCGATTGATCAAAATGGACGCCGCTACACCGATGATAATATCGATCAACTTCTCTATGCGCGTCATACAGCACAAAAAATTCGAATGGGCGGTGGGCGATTACGAGGTCCGAAAAAACGTTCGAAGGAGAATACGGTCAAATTCGAAAATAGTTTAAAAAAGTTATGCGAGGAATTAACCTCAAATAAAAGTTAAAGCCTGCATTTTTTCAGCAGGCTTTTTTCATGGCAATATTTGAAACACCAAAAGATCCGTGTCTTCCTTCGCAAGCAGACTATGTTTTTCAAACGGTTGCATATAAAGTATATTATCTTGTTCAACCACTGTTTCCGTTCCTTCAACATCAAAGATGACAGAGCCTCTTCGAACGACAATTACGACATCTTTGCTCGAATCATGTTCGGCGATTGTTTCGCCCTTTTTCAGTTGGATATTAATGATTGTCGCGTTTTCAAGCGTTTGTAGCTTGGCGATATGTTTAGCTTTCTCCCCTAGTTTATACGGCGTTGAGATTAAGTCCATCGTCATTCCTCCAATTCATTTAGAAACTTATCTATTGAATGATTTTAAACAAATGACTCATCCTACCGGAAAGGAGATGAGTCGAATGATGCGAAAAACTTTTATTGCGCTCGGAATTTTTACGATTGTTAATGCTGCACCTGCCCATATCCAAACACTTGCCAATGCACAACAGGAAGTTCCAGCCTACGCCAAATGGGGGAAACTTGCTGTACAAGAGACCCAAGCAAAATATCCTACCGCCAATATTATTGACTATCTGCATGAAGGCAGTGAATCAAATGGCGATTCAACAATCGAAAAGTTTAAGCTATGGTTAAAAGATGACGACCATGAATTCGGTGTTTTTGTACGAATTGAGTTTAACACCGAGACTGAAAAAGTTGTTGCGATTAATTTCCAAGAAACTTCGAGATGAGCAGTTATACAATGTTATTTATATCTCTTTCAAGATTCCTTTAATCAAATCTACAAACGTATTACGGGATTTAGCGGCAACTTCAAGTACTTCTTCATGGCTTAAAGGCTCATCTAAAATTCCGCAAGCCATATTGGTTAAGCAAGATATACCCAATACTTCCAATCCGGCATGAATAGCTACTGTTGCCTCAGGTACTGTTGACATTCCAGCTGCATCTCCACCGAGTATACGGATCATCCGAACTTCAGCCGGCGTTTCATAAACGGGGCCGCTCAACCATGCATATACGCCTTCACGTAATGTTATGCCCTTCTCTTCAGCCACTTTCGAAGCCATAGTACGCAATTTATGACTATAAACTTCAGATACATCCGTAAAACGCGGTCCCAACTCGTCGTTATTTTTACCGATGAGCGGATTTGATCCGACCAAGTTAATATGATCAGTAATGAGCATCAACTCACCCGCGTTGAATTCTGTATTAACTGCCCCGCAAGCATTCGTGATGACAAGTTTTTCGATCCCAAGCGCTTTTAGTACTCGAACCGGAAAGGTTACTTCACTTAAGGAATACCCTTCATAATAGTGATAACGCCCCTTCATAGCTGCGACGATTTGACCTTGCAATTCACCTATAACAAGTTCATTGGCATGACCTATCGCATCGGATTTGGAAAAGTGAGGAATATCCTCGTACGGAATGCTAACCGCATTTTTGATTTCATCCGCAAGACTCCCCAATCCCGATCCCAGAATGATTCCAACCTTTGGAAATACATTTATTTTACCGAGGACAAAATCTCTAGCTTCCGCTATTTCATTCATATTAATCATGTTAATTTCTCCTTTATTGTTTTTATTTGGCTATTTACTTGGATCATAGTAGCTACTAGCCTAGCATATAATCAAATAACATTATTTCAACATCTCTTTTGCAATTAATTCATAAGACTTGAGTTTGTCCTGAAAATCATAAGCGATCATGACTAGCATAACCTCATCAGCGCCAAATTCTTCAGCAAGTTTTTCAATTTGTAACCGCGCCGTTTTAGGTGTACCGATGATCATCCGCTTTCGATTTTCAAGAACATGCGGTTTTTCAAAATTCGTGTATGTGTACGACATCGCTTTTTCCGGTGAAGGCGTTCCTTTTGAAGGAATCCCTTGTGCGGAAAGAATGAGCGATAGGTCGAGTGAAGAAACAATTCGCTCGGCTTCTTCTTCCGTTTCAGCACATGCGAAGAAAACTGCGACTGCTTGTTTAGGTTTCTGCAACGCCTTCGAGGCCTGAAAAGTTTCACGATAAAGTTTAGCTGAGATTATCCCGCCTTCACCGTTAATAAATTGCGCAAACATATACGGCAACCCTTTCTCAGCAGCTAATGCAGCAGAACTCGGACTCGAACCCAACATCCAAACTGGCGGCGTGGACTCTGTAATCGGTGTTGCTTTCAACCCGAAATAAGGATGGTCTTCGGGCATTGTATCATGCAAGTACATGAGTAAATCATCTACTTGCTGGGGAAATTTATGGATATCTCGGTATTCCCCGTCATTCAGCGCATAAGTAGCCCGCGGCATTCCACCGGGGGCACGACCGATGCCCGCATCGATTCTTCCCGGAAATAATGCTTCTAACAACTTGAAGTTTTCAGCAACTTTGTAAGCCGAATAATGCGGAAGCATAACGCCGCCTGAACCGATTCGTATTGTAGAAGTGACTGTCGCTAAATGTGCCATCAATATTTCCGGTGAAGAACCTGCGAGTGTCGTCGCATCATGATGTTCAGAAACCCAGAAACGAGTGTAGCCCCACTCTTCAGCTTTTTTGGCAAGCTCAGCGGTATATATTAATGACTCCATTGCCGTACTTCCTTCAGCAATTGGCGATTGATCTAAGATGCTTAATTTTATAGTCATTTAAATCTCTCCTAACCTAATGACCTCATTTTACATGAAGGAAATCTTTTCATCATTGGACATGCCTATGCTTCTAAGTTTAGAATAGTTAAACAACAAATAATTTTCTACGGAGGGACCTATGCCTAAAATTCTTTCTGTTAGCACCTTTAAACCGCCTCATGAAGTGCAGCAACATCAGGCGGCTGAATTAACCCGTGCATTATTCAGCGAGAGGTTTTCCAATATTGAAAGATTGTTAAGGGTTTTTGATAATGGCGATATTGAGACACGAAATATATGCATGCCGTTAGACTGGTTTGAGAGAGAGCATGATTTTGAAGAACGCAATGCGCTTTATATCAAACATGCCGTCGATTATGGCGTCCAAGCGGTTGAATCCTGTCTACAAGGAGATATGTTAAAGCGTCCCATTGATGCATCGGAAATAGACGCTATTTTCTTTATTTCTAGCAGCGGAATTTCAACGCCGAGCATTGAAGCTCGTATTATGAATCTACTTCCCTTTCGCGACGATACGAAGCGCGTTCCAATCTGGGGACTTGGTTGTGCAGGTGGCGCTTCCGGAATCAGTAGAGCCTATGAATATTGTTTAGCCTATCCTACTGCCAACGTACTCGTTTTATCCGTAGAATTGTGTAGCTTGACGTTTCAAAAAGATGACTATTCGAAGAGCAATCTTGTCGGGGCTTCCTTATTTTCCGATGGCGTAGCCTGTGCATTGATCGCAGGGGATTATTCAAATCTCAAGGCGAATGCGAATCAACCGACGCCAAGGGTAATCGCAACTTCTTCAAAGTTCATGCCAGATTCAGAAGATGTCATGGGCTGGGATGTGAAAAACAGCGGCCTTCACGTTATATTTTCAAAAAGTATACCAAGCATTATTACGAAATGGTTGGGCCCGTTTGTGCATGAATTTCTTGATGTTAATGAATTGACGAAAAATGATATTACCCATTTTGTCGCGCATCCTGGCGGCAAAAAAGTTTTGGAATCTTATGAAGCTGCACTTGGGTTTGATTCGACTAAGACGGATGTTTCCAGGGATATTTTACGGGAGAATGGAAACATGTCATCGCCGACGATTCTGTATGTACTTGAACGATTCATGGAGAACAAACCGGATGCTGGCGACTATGGGTTGATGGCCGCCCTTGGACCAGGTTTTTGCGGGGAACTTCTTTTATTGAAGTGGGAGTGAGGTGGATTCGGGATGCTATTTTACATCATCATTGCCATTGTCATTATCCAACGAATTGTTGAACTGGTCATTGCGAAAAGAAATGAAAAATGGATGCGGAGTCAAGGTGCATTTGAAGCGGGTGCCGAGCACTATCCGATCATGGTCGCGATGCATATCGCATTTTTCATTTCACTGCTTATAGAGGTATTAGTACTAGATAGACCACTATCGCCACTTTGGATCCCGCTTCTTTCTATATTCTTGATTGCGCAAGTCGCCAGGGTCTGGTGCCTTGCTTCACTGGGCAAGTTTTGGAACACGAAAATTATTATTTTACCCGGCGCGGATGTCGTGAAAAAAGGGCCTTATCAATTTATTCGCCATCCGAATTATGTGATTGTAGCGACAGAATTACTAGTTTTACCGTTAATTTTCAATGCGTACTTTACGGCCATTGTGTTTTCCATCCTTAATATATGGATGCTTTCGGTCCGGATTCCCACGGAAGAAAAAGCTTTGAAAGAGGTAACCAATTACAAAGAGAAATTTGGGTTAAAATCTGGTAGGAGTGATGTTTAATTGGAAATAGTTCTAGGTTTTACTCCATTCTTGATTATAGCGCTAATTTTCACAGGAATATGTTTCATTTTATATTACATTTTGAAAAAACTTTTATTGAGAGATTAGAATAACCTCCTCCCTGTAATTAATAGTATGGTACTTAGAATACAAAGGGGATATGTTTATGAATAAATCCATAGCGGGAGCCGTTCTTTCAACATGCGGGACAATATTATTTTCTTCCATATTAATTTCTGGTGCTATTTTTAGTTCTACTATGAATGGTTGGTCAGGGTCTTCTAAGTTTTGGTATGCCATACTAGGGAAATCAGTTCCTGACGAAGGCATGACAAGTATGGAGTTATCTTTTCTATTTTATTTTTCAATCGCACTTTTCCTGGCTGGTATTGTCTGCTTATTTTGGGAACAGCTTAAAAAAATGAAATGAAAAACTAAAAAGATCCCTGCCAATTGGTTTAATCCAGTTGACAGGGATCTTTTCTTTAAAACAATTCACGTGCCAACAAACGATAAACTTCTAATCGCTTCTCTTGTGAATGCGGAATGCTGCAAATCATCGCTTCATCAAAGCCGTAATGTGCCTGCTCTTCTCGAAGTTTAGTTGCCACTTCTTTTGCTGATCCTACAATGTGAATGCTACGATTTTGTTGAATCGTCATGCGATCCATTTCAGTTAATTGAAAGTTTGCGGCCTCTTCAGGCGACAATACTTGACCGATACGCCCTTTTGTAAACAATAGACGCCAAATATCTTGCGGCAATGCCTCATACTCAGCCTCTTCAGAAGTTTCAGCAGTTGTTACCATATAAGTCACTTTAATCTCCGGTTTTTCCATAAACACGGTCGGTTCAAAGTTCTTTCTATAAGCTTCCAATATTTCTGTCGTCATGCCACCCATGAAAAACTCCGCAAATGAATAGCCGACACCCATGCGTCCTGCTTGAATGGCGCTATTCCCAGTCGACCCTAACAACCATGCTTCAGGCAACACCACTTGTGCCGGCGTCGCGATGGTTTTATTGTACAAATTATCTTCTGGCACTTCGTCATTAATTAGTTGCATAGCGAGTTCAAATTTATCATACATATTATGGGTCATCGGTTGGCGTCCTTCAGATAAAGCGTAAATGGAATGATTGTCGCCGCCCGGTGCCCGCCCTACGCCAAAGTCAATTCGACCTGGTGAAAATGCGCTCAACGTTTTAAATACTTCCGCTAATTTCAACGGCGAGTAGTGCATCATCATGACGCCGCCCGTTCCAATTCGCAGGTTCTTCGTTTTCGCCGCTAAATGGGCAGCCGTCACTTCGGGTGCTGAACTGGCGAAAGTATTTGTTCCGTGATGCTCCGCCATCCACATTCTTGTATAACCTAATTCATCCGCTAAAATGGCCAATTCCTCCGCTTTTTTCAAAGCATCTGGCGCTGTATTACCTTTTGTAATCGGTGCTTGGTCTAATACACTTAGTTTCATATACTTAACTTCCTTCCTTTTTGAAATCGCGCACTTTATCTGGTGTAACATCATTTCCTAATGGATCGATTACTGTTAAACCAGAAAATGTATCAAGCACTTGCCCGCGAATTTGACGTAAGTAATCTTCGCGCAATACCGTCTGCTCTACTATTTCAGCGTTGGTCAAACCTTCTTCACGCTGTTTTTTTGCCAATTCATTGATTCGACCTAACTCTTTTATCATTTAAAACACTTCTTTCTTCATAATTGATGGGAAATGCGGAACCACATATTCCCCTAGTTCTTGAATGACTTCATTCGCAGGGCGACTTCCAGATTTCAGCCCAAACAACACATGATTGACCCCTGCATCTTGATACGCATACAAATAATCGATGATAAATTTATAACCCGCTCTAAATCCGCCGGTTATCGGCTTTGGTGCTTCATTTGGATTTGCGGATAAATCGATTGCAACGGGTTGCGTAAACGGTTTGAATCCGCCTGCTGCTTCATGCCAATTTTTAATAAGTTCGCGTTGCTCATTGACACCTTGCGCATAAAATAACCAACCATCCGTGTGTTGTGCCAACCAATCAATCGTCTGCCCCGAATAACCTGTACCGAAAACCGGAATATCACCAAGTTCCGGCTTTGGCACAACGTCTCCTGCCGTCAGTTCAACATGTTCTGTTCGAATTTCTGGGAATGATTCCCGCCAGACTTGTCTCATCACTTCTATCGATTCTTTAAACAATGCTTCTTTCTCATTCGGATTTACTTTGAATGCAGGGAACTCAATGGGTCTGTCCCCTGTCGCTGCACCAAATAAGAAGCGTTGCCCTGATAAACTCTCCAATGTCGCGGCTGCTTTCGCCAAATGGAGTGGGTTTCGCAGTGGTGTCACAACACTAGCAGTGCCAAGCGCGATTTTTTTAGTATGTGCCGCCACGTACGTTAAAAACATGAATGAATCATAAAGAAATCCCACATCTCCAAAGTTCGGTTCATAAAGCGGCGCATCTCTCACAAACAAAGAAGCAAATCCTAAACTCTCAGCCTTCTTGGCAAGTGCCATTTGTTCTTGTAATTCCATTTTGGGGAAACTTCCCGAATACGCCTCTAGTGGAAAGAATAATCCAAGCGTTAATTTGTTTTCCTTAAAAGTACGCGCAAAACCTTTATGCGTTTGAAACTTCTTCATATCGTTAACCTCATTATAAAACCATTTTTTCTTGAATCAATTCCCGTAAAGCAGTCACTTGTTCTGAAAAACGATCCGCTTGAATTTCATCGGATAAAGAAGCAATCGTTTCACGCTTTAACACAGTTTTCCAAGCAACTTCGGCCTCATCCATTAAATTTGTTAATAAGCAACATTGATCTTCTTCTTCCAAATCAAGCATGTCATCGAGAATACCGCTCGGGGAATAAAGTGATTGATGCCCTTCTATCGCTAGATAAATATCATATATCCGAATATCTTCCGGTTTTTTATATAATCTAAAACCGCCCTTTACCCCAGGAACAGAAGATATCAAATTCGCACTTACTAACCTCCTCAATAATTTCTGAGAGTATGAAGGAGAAGTCCCTAGCTTTTGACTGATTGCTTCGCCTGGCAGCACGGCTTTATCGGGTAACATATTTAGTAGAAGGATGGCATAAACCGCTTGTTCCACACCTGTCTTCATTCTCAATTCATTCACCTCTTCTTTCAACGTGGATAATGATTGTCCATGTTATCAAAATATACCGCACTGAATTCGGAAAGTACATAAAAATGCCTATGCAAACAAATGATAGTTATATCATTTATTGCATAGGCATTTTAAAATTTATTTATAAAAACTCATGATTGCTTCATTCACAAACGCCGCCCCTAATTTCACTGTTCTTCCATCAGGGTCAAGCGTCGGGTTCACTTCCGCTATATCAAAAGAAAGCGTTTTTGAATTCGACGTTACTTTTCGAATGATTGACCGAACGACTTTCGGGTGCAGTCCAAATGGAGACGGCGCACTTACACCGGGTGCCGCGTCTGCTTCAAGAACATCCATGCAAAGCGTTAAAATAATTGCATCATGATTTGCGATAAAGGCATCCACTGCGGCATTCATCTTCTCATCAGTCAGTTCATCTTCATAAATATATTCACAACCAAGCTCATCAGCCTTTTGGAATAAACTCTCCGTATTTCCATAACGTTGAATCCCCAGAACGAGATAGCCCGCATTTGCATCATTCTCCATTACTTGACGAAACATCGTCCCCGAAGAAGGCTGCTCATCATACGGTCTCATATCAAAATGCGCATCGATATTAATGATTCCCAGTTTCTTATCCTTACCTAGGAAACCGCGAGCACCAAGATAATGGCCATAAAACGTTTCATGGCCCCCGCCTAGAATAATTGGCGTTCTACTTTCGTCCAATTTCTTCTTCACAACCGAACCTAGTTCTGCCTGCGCTTCTTCTAACTGTTCCCCATCGCAGACAACATTTCCCGCGTCAGCAAGCTGCTTCCCTTCTGGAAGTCGCCACGCCATATTCGAAAGGGCCGTCCGTAAGGCATCCGGTGCTTCCGCAGCGCCAACACGCCCATTATTACGCCTTACCCCTTCATCACACTCAAAACCGATCAGTACACAGTTAGCTTCTTCACCTATAACCTGGTGGTACCTGAACTGATTCCAATCAGTTTCATGATCCGTTCTTCCATTCCAATTAAATGATGGTATTTTCTTCATATTAATTCCTCCTTGAATTTCAATTTGTTAAATTTTCAATCGCATAAACTAGTTTGAGTATAGATCCAGTGAAGACTATAATATAATAAATTACATTGTCGAAAAAAAATAGCGATATCAATGAAAATGAGGAGGTAAATTATTGAAAAAAGCGTTGACCGGATTGATCATGGGATTATCTTTTACAATAATTTCTTTCCTTTCATCTCTAACATTGTTTTTAATTTGTTTTTATGTTCTAGAGGTCAGACTATATTCATGGAGTGGTATCCCTTATATGGATGTAGTTATTTATTATGGATATATGATTATCGTCTTGGGTTTCTTTTTTTCAATCATAGTTCCTTGGTATATTAATAAAGCATATCCGAATGATTTATTTAAAAGTGTATTATTCATTTCACTAATATCTAGCATTGTTTTTGTTGTTTCTTCTTGGTTTATTGTAGACACTTATAGTAATTCTTATTTTTCGATCAACAAAATTCTTCCACTTAGAACAGAGCGATATAATTTGCCGGCGTATAATATAGGATTATCTTATTTTGTTATAATTGGGGTTTATCTCATTTTTACTCCGGTATTAATTGTCTTGGTTAGAGATTCTTTATGGCAAAATAAAAGAAAGAATATCTAACATCGCTATACCCTCCCATCCCAATTAAACGATAGTGTTTTCTTCAACTTCCCGGTACGTCAAAGTCTTCCCCATATATCCGAACAATACGGTTAAAATCGGAGATAGCAGACAAAAGAATGCAAACGGTAAGTAAGTGAGTGTCGCGACACCCAACATCTTTGTAATAAATATACCACAAACGCTCCACGGCACTAAGGGATTCACAACCGTCCCCGCGTCCTCCATCACTCGACTTAGGTTCTTTGGAGCAAGTCCAACCTTTTCATATTGCGACCCAAATGCTTGTCCCGTTAATAAAATCGATAAATACTGCTCGCCAATCAATACGTTAATCCCGATCGCGGTTAACGCGGATGCAGCAATGACAGATGACACTTTACGCAACAGACTTTCAATTTTCGCAAGCAAGCATTGCACAATGCCTAGCGTAAATAACAAGCCCCCCATACTAAGCGCCAGCAATACTAAACCAACCGTAAACATCATGCTTTCCATACCGCCACGCGTCAGGAGTGCATCAATATCTGCAATTCCAGTTGTGGAAACAAAACCACCAAATAAAATGTTAAAAATCTCTGTTGCGCCGTAACTATGGTGGAAAAATGAAATCGCAATCGCACTCCCGGAACTGACCGCCAATGTCATTAGCGCTGGCATTTTCAACATTGTTAAGGCAAATAAAACGATTAACGGAATAATCGTATACCAATGGATCATCCCGGTTTCCAACAGGCCTTCTTGGAACAATTTAATTTTATCAACATCCGTCAAAGAAACACCGGGTGATAGAAGTCCAAAGAAAATCAGCGATAAAAAAAATGCCGGAATGGTCGTCCACCCCATATTTCTGATATGTTCAAACAAATCGACGCCGACAATTGATGATGCCAAGTTTGTAGTATCTGATAACGGAGACATTTTATCTCCGAAAAATGCTCCCGACACAATCGCACCTGCCGTGATTGCCAGGGATAAATCAAGCACAGTTGCCATGCCGATAAAAGCAACTCCCACAGTCGCGACCGTCGTCAATGAACTTCCGATTGAAATCCCGACAATCGCCGTAACAACAAAAACAATGGCAAAGAAAAACGTCGGCGTAATTAACGTGAACCCCGCATAAATCAGCGTCGGAATCGTTCCGCTCATTATCCAGCTACTTACTAAAATCCCGATAAAGAAGAATAGAAATACAGCCGCCATCCCTTCACCCGCACCTTCTACCAAACCGCGTTCAAGTTGCTTGTATGAAACCTTTTTAACAAGTCCATAAAAAATTAATAATAAAATAGAAAACAAAATCGGTAAATGCGGTACCGCACCAAATTTGATAATACTTACATTTAGCAGCGCAATAATTGCGACAACTAATACAACAGCCTCTAGAAATGTGGGCGAAATAACTGATTTTATTCGAAACATGATGAAAACCTCTCTCTGTTATCAATAATTTTAGATACAAAAAACCCCTTCAATCCCTTAAAAAGGGACGAAGGAGTTCTCCGCGTTACCACCCTAGTTGATTGGTCAGCATTCAGCTGACAATCCACTTCGTTAAATACATGAGAAAATCGGACGGCGTACTTCATCCATATTGCTGCCTGAACTTTCACCACCTAGCGTTTTGAAGACCACAAAACGCACTATTCAGTCTCTCGTTGCTGCTCACAATATGACTACTCAACCATCTCTCATATGAATCTATTTAAGTTTTTTTAAAAAAACACTTTGCGCAAAATGTAATGATTTGAATAATATCATGTTCATGACAAATGTCAACTTTTTTATAAATTTATTGATTTTGCTCGAGACATTGATAAACCGCCATCAAATCGCGTTTGTTCAACTCACGAATTCGACCAAATATTGGTATCTCAGCAACAGCCTCAGTATATAGTTTTTTATCAACAACATCACTTACTTTACCAGTTAGCCATGTATTAACTGCTATGTCTTCTATCACTTCCTGAAGTCCTTCATCATTGATGCCGCTTGCCTGACAACTCACACAAGGTATCGTCAATTTAGATACCCCATCATGGATATTTTCTTCTGTTATGACTTTCTTGCCTTTACAGAATGGACATGGCTGACTTTTTCTAACTTTATTAATCTGGGTGATAATTTTTTTGTAACCAAATGCTTCATAAACGTATGTTAGCCTTTTATATTTTCCATTTGTGAAATACTGATCGATAATGGTTTCTCTTGTCTCAGTAATATTGTCAAAATCGCAGATAGTCACTTGGTTATTCTTGCTGATGGATTCGATATTACTTTCAATGCGATTCCAGAATGGGTATGCATTTTGTAATACCACTTCATAACCGACAAAGCTAGCCATTTCCAATTCGAACATTTTCAGCGCGGCTTGTGTTTCCCTAGGTAGTAATGATACATCTTCCGTCAAAATCATATCGCCGCCAACAACGGATTTCAATTTTATCAGTGCCGGTAACTGCCCTATTATATCCATTACTTCATTAATCGGAAGCATGATTATCTTACGAATATCTATTTCGTCAAATTTGAGCTTTTTATGATGTTTTAGTACAGTGCCTTCGCAAATCGGACAAGTAATTCGCTCTCTAGAAGCTTTCATTTGTTCTTTAATCGCCGATTTCGAAATCGACATATACATCCCGATGATGTTATTAAAGCCTTGCCAAGTTCTACGCGTCTTGCCTTCTTTATCATAAAATGTTTTTTCCCAATATCCGTATAAAAAGGTATGCTTTTCATCTTCTGTCATTTTATTATAACTTTTACTTATATCATGACCGAGTTCATTCTTAATCTCATCAAACAAAAATTGCAATTTCGGATATTGATAATATTTTAGTACCTCCATCACATCTGGATGAAGTAAGCCATCCCAGAAAGGAACCGATTTGTCCTGAATCACAACATCAATATCAAATTTTTCAATCTCGCGTCGACCTGAGCAGTACGCGCAATGATTTTCTTGATTGTAAAAGTCGAAGCTTCTCGTATCTTTATTGGTCGGGTGTGCTGCCACCAGATGATTAATCAGACCGCCCATTTCATATAAAAAAGTATTTTGGCTATACAAATGTTTTTCAAGATCAATGGCAATGACCGGCGAAATAATATCAGATTCGTATTCACCGTAAATCAAGCGTGCCATTGATGACAAGCTTTTCAATATGCCGCCCTTATAAACGTTTTCTGCACTTTTAAAATAATCGATATGATTATCTGTTAAATAGTTAATGCCACTCTGCGCTTTCAGTGTTGAAGAAATTGGCGACGGAAGCGTGATATCTTCCTCATTTTTGCGATGAAAGTAATCATCATGACTGACGACATCCAGATGCTCCACAGGCGCGATTCTTCTTTTACCGAAGTCAATGATGTAATCAGCGCTTTCCATCATATAATCATTATGTTCAATCATGAAGATAGAGACAGATTCATCTTGCAAAATGTCCCTGACACTATCAACGAATTGATTTAAAATATTTTGTGATAAACCTTTTGAAGGTTCGTCAAAAATAAATAACGTATGTGGATTTCTGGAATTCGCAAACAACTCTGAAACCAAATGAACACATTGAAATTCGCCAGTCGACAAGGTTTGCGTCTTTCTTTCTAGCGTTAAATAACCTAGTCCCAATTTGATCAATAAACTCAAGCGTTTATGCGCGATGTCTTCATTTGGCAATTCATCAATAATATCTTCAATCGAACGCTCGAAAATATCATCAATCTCCTCGCTATATTTCGTGAGTTTTCTTTTAATATCAAGAAAAGTCGCGACGGTTGACCGGCTGGTTATCGATTGGTTTCGATCTTGCCCTACGATAACTAGCTTATCTTTTGGATATCGTTTTTTGAAGTCCTCGGCTATACACTCATTGACAAGCGTAGATTTGCCGCATCCAGACTCTCCTGTTACAGTAACAAGCCTGTTTTTGGGAATTTCAATTTCAGCCATTTGAATATTACGGTAATATAAATCATGAAATGAATAAAACTCTGTTGGTTTTTCCGTATTTAGTTCTCTATGGATCGGTTTTGGACGCGGTGATTCTTCCACAATTCTCCCACCGTATTTACCACTACCTGGTCCAAAAAACACTTGGTCATCCGTTAAATCGAGCACTGTATCAGAATGATCAATAAGCCAAATTTGATTTTTATAGCCTAATTGTTTAATCTGCTCTAAAATTTTCAGGAGTGTTTGGTGATCTAGACCCACAGAGATTTCATCAATAATAATAACCGTATTTTCACTGGTTGTCATGAATTCTGCCAAGTAAAGTCGGGTCAATTCCCCACCTGATAATGTCCCCATTATGCGATTTAACGTTAAGTAACCAATATTCATATTGCATATATTTTCGAGAATATGTTGTTTTCCTTCACTAATATTCAATACTTCTGCCAGTGAAAGAATGGCTTCAACACTCAAGTTGTTGATATCGGAAATACTATGCGGTTGATCCAATAGTTCGATTCTATGTTCCTCAACTTCTGTATTATAGCGCTTGCCGGTACATTTTTTACATTCAACATTTTTGTTAGAACCGCGTCCCTTGCATTTAGTACACCAGCCCAATGCATTATTAAAAGAAAAAACTTCTGGAGAAAGGTGAAATTCTTCTGCAAGCCGCACGCGAATCTCTTTAAATACGCCAGTATGCGTGCCAATTGTTGAACGCGGATTGGAAGAAATGGATGACCTTCCAAGAAAAAGAACCAAAGGCATCTCTTCCATTTTAATGGCACTGAAATTCGTATCCATAATAGTAGGAAACAAATACTGATATTCAGCCTTCGGCAATAAAGAAACGAGACGCTTCTTGGATTCTTCACCAATTGTTTGACAGAAAGTTGTTTTACCAGATCCAGACAAACCAGCAATTCCTAATGATTGATCCTTTGGCAAGACCGCGTCTAAACGGTTAATATTGTTCGCAATTAATTGATTGATTTTCATAGTGGACATCCTCTCTGTACTATTAAATGTTTTAATGTTTTTATCTGAAAAGGTAATGTATAACTCAATCCTTTATGCCATTAAAAATGACGCTTTCCCTGTTCCGGAAAAGACGTCTATTCAATCTTTGAAAAAGGATTAACATTGCTATACTGTCCAAAATTCAACTACTTAATTATTAAACCCGCGATTCGTCACATAATCTTCAATCGACCAAATGCCAATTCCTGCTTGTTGCGCTTTCTTTTCTGCATCTTTATATGGATCTAGGTGTTTTGTGTTCGGTGGATAAATGTAAGCAACCCGTGCTAAACCTTCCTCGACGAGTTTCTGTTGAACACTCTCCCCGTCTATGTACACATACGCAAGGAGCCGTCCGTACTTGTCCTCACGCCCCCCAATATCAAATTCAATTTCAAGTTTCCCACTCTTTAGCAGTTCGTCATTCCGTTTTGCCGATTCTTCCGCGAATGGCTGTTTTCCTTGCTGTTTGTGGTTTAATTCCGGCGTATCGATTAATAAATAACGCAAATTTTGTTCTTTGCCATCATATCTAATTTTTATCGTGTCCCCGTCAATCGTCCTTACTAGCTCAACTGGAATAAAACCAGTCCTATCTATATCTGGCTCTTCATCAAGTGAGAAATACATAAATAGTGCAGCTACTATAAGTGCGATAATTGTGGCGAAACCTGACCACCCTTTCCACTTTGTGGTCCCTTGACGTTGTCCGTTGTTTGTCATATGTTTCATCCTTTTTATCATGTAAATTATAACCTTTATATTAACAGGTCTATAGACAATTATATATAAACTATCCTATCATTTTAATTTTAAGAATAGTTTAAAATCCTTATTGCATTCTAGTATTCAGTAACGTATAGTTTATTCAAACTAGAATAATAATTCATTCTTGAATTAATCTGCTTAATTGAGAAGGAAGGTGAATGTATGAGCGGTTTTTATTTGCACCCAAATTCTGAACAAGAAATTATCGATACAACAGAAGAAGACATTATCGTTACGAATCACCAAGGTATCATCGTAAAAGCTTCAAAAATCAGCGGGAAACATTATGATATTAATCCTATTCAACTACTTGGCAGGTCTGTTTATGAGTTAGAAAATGAAGGTATATTTTCCCCAGCGATTACACCGCTTGTGCTCAAAAAACAAAAGAAAGTTGTCCTTGTTCAGACCACACCCGCGGATCAAAAAGTACTTATTACGGGGATTCCAATCTTTAATGAATCGAATGAAATCGAATATGTCATTAGTTATTCTTACGAAGTTTCTGAGTTGCTCATTATTCAGGATTATTTAAAAGAATTGAAACATGAGATGAAGATGGCGAAGGAGGAACTCATCTTATTAAGGAAGAAAAGCTTGAAAATCGATGGGTTAGTTGTTGAGAATCGTTCAACACGTCGAGCGTATGAAAGCGCTAAAAAAGCTTCACCACTCGATGTTTCCGTCGTCATTTACGGTGAACACGGTACTGGAAAGACGACACTAGCAAAAAACATCCATAATGAAAGCGCTCGAAGCGACGGTTCTTTCATCATTGTCGATTGCGAGACGATACCAGAAGCTTTATTTGAACAGAAATTACTAGGCACGGATAATGAAAAAATCGGCTTGTTATCACTCGCCCACAATGGAACGCTTTTCTTAAAAGGCATTGACAAACTCGAACCGCATCTGCAAGCGATTCTTGCTCGGGTTCTTCAAGAGAAAAAGTATTCGCCTCTATATTCGACTGAGAAGATGCCACTTGATGTTCGTGTCATTAGTTCATCGGAAGTTCAATTGAATGAACTGCCTTCATTTCAAAAAGACTTATTTTACCTACTTCATATTGTTCCGATTGAATTAAAGCCGCTTCGTGAGCGAAAGCAAGATCTAAGCTATTTAATACCGATTTATTTACAGCAATTTTCATTGAAACATAAGAAGGTGTGTTCATTTCGAGACGATGTTTACAATCATTTACTGGATTTAAATTGGCTCGACAATCATCACGAACTGTTGAATGTAATTGAACGACTTGTTGTTCAAAGTACGTCCACTATCATTACAATGGAAGATTTGCCAATTGAATACAGACTGCCTACAGAGTTTGGACGGTACAACGTGAATTTAGAGGGCAGCTCTCTTCCAATAATTTTAGAGCAAGTTGAAAAAGAAGTCTTAATCAATGCACAAGAACGTTATCGAACAACGACAGAAATCGCAAAATATCTAGGCATTAGCCAACCCACTGTCGTCCGAAAACTACAAAAATACGGGGAAGAAAATTAAGGGGGATTTATCAATGACAAATCAAATAGAAGTAAAAAATGACTGGGTTCACATGGTTGATCATATCGGAAATTACTTAGCACCGAGCATGGCAAAAGATCATCCGAACTTGCCCGTCGTGAAAGCCGAGGGATGTTATTACTACGGTGTCGATGGAAAGAAATATTTAGATTTCACATCTGGTATCGCGGTAGAAAATGTCGGTCATCGCCATCCGAAAGTTGTTCAAGCAATTAAAGATAGCGCTGATCATCTCATACACGGTCCTTCAGGCGTGATTATCTATGAATCAATTTTAAAATTAGCAGCTGAACTGCAAAAAATATTGCCGCCTAAACTAGATAACTTCTTTTTTGCCAATAGTGGAACTGAAGCGATTGAAGGTGCGCTGAAACTCGCGAAATATACGACGAAACGTCCTTATGTCGTGTCGTTTACTGGCTGTTTTCACGGTCGATCGATTGGCGCCTTGAGTGTCACCACTTCAAAAAGTGCTTATCGAAAACATTTACAACCGTCGTGGCTCGCTTATCAATTGCCTTATGCCTTACCCGAAGATTTACCTGAGGGCGCAGATCCTGAAGTTTTCTTTCCCGAAAAATTGGAGCGCGACGTTAAAAAACTTTTCAATCATCAAGTATCGCCGGAAGAAGTTGCATGCATGATTATCGAACCTGTTCTCGGTGAAGGCGGCTATATTATTCCTCCGAAAGCCTGGTTGAAAAAGATTCGCGAGATTTGCGACCGTCACGGAATTTTACTCATTTTCGATGAAGTGCAAACCGGGTTTGGACGGACAGGCAATTGGTTCGCGGCTCAAACCTTTGATGTGAAGCCGGATATTATGGCAGTGGCAAAAGGAATCGCGGCTGGGCTTCCATTAAGCGCAACCATTGCTTCCAAAGAATTAATGGACCAATGGCCGCTCGGTTCGCACGGAACAACTTTCGGCGGAAACCCAATTGCCTGTTCTGCGGCACTCGCTTCACTTGAAGTGATGAAAGAAGAAAATTTACTACAAAATGCTAATGACATGGGCGAATATGCAATGGACCGCTTACGCAATCTGCAAAAAAAGTATTCAATCATTCGAGAAGTACGTGGCGTCGGCCTCATGATCGGCATAGAACTCGGAAATCCTGAAACTGGCGAACCTGACGGACAAGCTGTAATGGATGTCTTGGATGGTTGTCTTGAAGGTGGCGTGCTCTTCTATTTATGCGGAAACTCTGGGGAAGTGATCCGTATGATTCCACCATTGACAGTTTCAAGAAGCCAAATTGATGACGGATTAGACATTCTTGAAGACGTTTTGCAGAAATATAAAAACTAAGGGGGAAATTGGATGACGACAGTAAAGGGGCAAGAAACAGTAAAGGTCAAAAGCTTAAATGTATGGAAGTTTATTATTCCATCATTGCTCGGGGTGTTAATATTTCTCGTACCGATTAAAGTTGATGGGGAAATCACAATCGGAATCGGCGTACTTGCATCATCTCTGCTTACAACATTTGAAAATCAAATACCCGCGTTTCTAGTCATTATGTTGGGTGTAACGGTTTTCTTCACTTTATACGCAGTTGTATTAAAGCCTAAATTCATTATGGATCAACCATTTTTCAAATCTGTTTTTTACACAGGTCCTTTCGGAATTACGATGCGTCTTATTGGATTTCTAGTAGGAGTCATGGCTTTTTACAATATCGGACCAGAATTTATTTCCTCCAGAAATACTGGCGGTGTTGTGCTCTATGATTTAGCGCCCGTCCTCCTTACATGGTTTTTATTTGCAGGAATCTTATTGCCGCTTCTCGTGGAATTCGGATTAATGGAATTCGTCGGCTCATTGCTGCAAAAAGTCATGCGTCCATTATTCACGCTGCCTGGTCGCTCATCGATTGATACGATGGCGTCATGGATGGGCGCAGGAACAGTTGGCGTTTTAGTAACGATGAAACAATATGACCAAGGTTACTACACGAAACGTGAAGCAGCTGTTATTGCAACAACCTTTTCAATCGCATCTGTCGCCTTCTCTCTTGTCATTGCGCAAGTAATCGGGATCGGTCATTTATTCATTCCCTTTTATTTGACAGTAACTGTCGCTAGTATCGTAGCAGCTATTATTATGCCGCGCATTCCGCCGTTATCGCGTAAGGCGGATACCTATTACGAACCTGTCGGACAACAAATCGATGAAACCATTCCAGAAGGCGTTTCTGCTTTTCAATGGGGTTGGCAACAAGCGCTTGAAACAGCAAACAAAGGAAAAAGTCCAAAAAGATTGATACAAGACGGCGTTGAAACCGTGCTAGACATTTGGCTCGGGCTTATCCCGCTCGTCATGAGCCTAGGGGCTATCGCACTCATTCTTGCCGAATTCACGCCCGTTTTCCAAATCATGTCTTACCCGATTGTGCCACTTCTTGAATGGATGCGCATTCCTGAAGCTGCGGACGCAGCGCCTACTATGCTCGTCGGTTTTGCAGACATGTTCTTGCCTGCGGTGATTGGGAGCGGACTTGAAAGCGAATTAACAAAGTTCATTGTTGCAGCTTTATCATTAACGCAACTCGTATACATGTCTGAGATTGGAATTTTAATATTGCGTTCAAATATTCCAGTCAGTTTCTTAGATTTATTCGTTATTTTCATCCAACGTACAATTATTACACTACCAATCATCGTGATTATCGCACACTTCTTTATTTTCAGGTAAAAAAAATGAGTGATAAATGAGAGGTACTACTAAAGAAGAATTAAGTTCAATTCTTCTCTACTCATTTATCACTCGTTTTTAAATGCCTTTATCCATTTCATACAAAGCACGGTATTTTGAAGATGTGGCAAGCAACTCTTCATGATTTCCTTGCAGGGCAATATTCCCCTCTTCTAAAAAGATAATTTCATCCATCTGCTCAACCCCAGCTAAATGATGCGTCACCCAAATGACTGTTTTGTCTTTTGCTGCGGTGAACATCGTTTGCAGAAGGTCGTTTTCTGTTTTCGGATCAAGACCAATCGTTGGTTCATCGAAGATTACAATGGGTGTTTGTTGTAAAAGGACGCGTGCAAAAGCAATCCGTTGTCGCTCACCACCTGAAAACCGATGCCCCATTTCTTCCATAGAAGTTTGAAGTCCCAAAGGAATAGAAGCGATTAACTTTCCTAATTGAGCTTGATTCACGACTGATGCGATTTCTTTTTCAGTTGCATCAGGTCGTCCAATCCGAATATTATTTCCAACCGTCGTATTAAACAGATGTGATTTTTGATTTAATATCGAAATCGATTTCGCAAGCAAGTTTTGATTTGCTTGTTCGCCCGCGATTAACACGTTTCCTGTCGTAGGCTGGAGTGCTCCGGTTAATAGTTTTAATAATGTTGATTTTCCCGTTCCACTTCGACCTAAAATCGCAATTTTCTTTCCTGCATCTACTGTGAGTGAAAGATTATGAATGACGTTTTCGCTGCTTGAAGGATATTGATAGGATACATTTTCGAGTTCAATTGCAGCTCCACTATCACACTTCAAATCTTGCTTTCTTTCAAATTGCGCACCGGCCGGAACTTTCGCATTTTCAATTTCTATTAACCGCCGTAAAGAATCTTCATAGGCAGGGAGTCGTTCGACGGCTTCAGAAGTAGGTGATATTGCGTCCGTGATGGCCAACATCATTAATGTAAATGCCGCGATCATAGTCGGCTCCAGCTGTCCTGTATTCGTTTGATTTCCAGTCCAACTGATCATCATCATGACAGCGATTCCGATACAGAATTGAATCATCCCGCTTCGGATATGTTCCCAGCGTTTCAGTTTCTTTTCAATGTCTAGCACGTTATGTTCTTCATTTTTATAATTTGTTAAAAACGATGCGACTCGCCCGCTCGCAATCCAATCGGATAAACCGAAAACAGCATCTGTTAATTGTTCATATAATTTGTTGCGTCCCTTTTTTAATGCGATAAATTTACGACGCGTCATTTTCAATGAAATAAAAGGAATGAAAAACACGATGACAGCTAACACAAGCGCCATCAGAATAGCGAAAACCCAATCAAATAAACCGAGTACGCCGATGAATACGCCGTAAACAAAGAGCGATATTACGCTCGGAAACACAGTTCGTAAATAAAAGTCTTGCAGATGTTCAATATCATCCGACAACACGCTTAATAGGTCGCCTGTTTTATAGCGCGATTGGAAAAATATAGCCTGCGGCCGTAATGCGCTGTAAAGCCGCGTGCGCATTTTCTCCAACATTCGTAAAATGACATCATGGCCGACCAAACGCTCTAAGTAACGCATGACTGCCTGACTAATACTGAACGCGCGAACCGCGACGATGGGAACGTACACAATCATAATATTTTCGGGACGAAGCGCTGATCTCGAGATTAAATAGCCCGATAGAAATAACAACATTGCACTCGATCCAATGCCGAGAACACCAAGAAATACTGTAAGCAACATGCGTCCTTTATGCTCTTTCACATAAGGTCTAATCCAAGTATTCACAGCGCTTCTCCCCTCCCCGTATTATGTCTGATTAGTTCTTTATACGAGTGTTCCTGTTTGATTAATTCTTCATGCGTACCGCTAGCAACGAGACATCCATCTTTCAGTACAATAATATGATCCATTTCTTTCATCCAATGAACACGATGAGTCGCTAGAAAGACAAGCTTGCCTTCAAAAAGACGGAGCATCGATTGTTTAAGTTCATATTCCGTTTCGATATCAAGATGTGCCGTCGGTTCATCAAGAATAATTATCGGACGCTTGCTTAATAATGCGCGCGCCATTGCAATTCGTTGTTCTTGCCCGCCGCTTAATGGCCGCCCGCCTTCACCGATTTGTTCATCCAATTTACGAGGCAACTGAGAGATAAGCGCGTCGAGACCGACCTCATCAATAACTCGTTTGACATCCTCATCTGTTGCATCTGGTTCATAAAATCGAATATTTTCTATTATGGAAGTCGGGAAAATATAGGGATGTTGCGGGATATAAGCAATTTGTGAGGTCCAGTCATACCGCATGAGTGAAGTTGTTCCTTCACCATTCACTTCAATCATTCCACTAGTAGGTTGCAAGAAACCTGCAATGATATCGATGAATGTTGATTTTCCAGCACCTGATTCTCCGACAATCCCAATGACGCCATTTCCTTCCCATGAAAATTGAAGTCCATTTAAAATCGGTTCAGTTTCCTCGTCGTCTCGATTTACGGTTAATTCATGAAAGCCGATTTTAGTTGTCGGTTCCCATTCAATAGTAGATTGAATAGCCGGTTGCGCTGTTTCCTTTTGTTCTTTAATAATCTCCTCGACTTGTTCCAATGCAATTTGTCCATCCAACGTCGCATGATAATCTGTTCCGACTTGTCGGATCGGCAAAAAATATTCTGGTGCTAAAACGAGTATCGTTAAAGCAGGCAATAGCATCACCGTTCCATCAATTAAACGAAAACCAAGACTGACAGCGACAAAAGCGATGGACAAGCTCGTAAAGAAATCGAGCGCAAACGATGATAAAAATGCAATGCGTAACGTTTTCATCGTCGCTTTTCGGTATCGTTTACTGACACGCGCGATTTTCCCTTCATGCGCCTCGCTCTTTCCTAAATAGGTTAACGTTTCTAATCCTTTTAACGTATCGATAAAATGATTTGATAAAATCCGGTACGTCTCGTACTGGGCATCCGCCGTTTTCTGTGCGGCCATTCCGAGTAAAATCATGAATATGATAATAATTGGTACTGTCGCAATCAAGATGATGGATGAGGTTTTATCGAGGGTAAATACATAAATGGCTAAAACCGCCGGGACAATAAATGTTTGAATCATCCGCGGTATGGTTATTTCCAGGTAAGTTTTTATTTGGTCAATCCCTTCTATTGCCAATGTGACAAGTCTACCTGTCCCGTTGACTTGCGCAAATCGCGGGCCGAGCTTAAAATATGCGCTGGTCAGTTGTTCACGCAAAGCCATCGTCGTTCGAACTGCAAATCGTTCCGCAAGCAGTTGTTGAATATGCGAGAAAACGTGACGCAACGCGAAAAAC
The DNA here is from genome assembly GCF_018309085.1 of Sporosarcina sp. Marseille-Q4063. GTDB lineage: Bacteria > Bacillota > Bacilli > Bacillales_A > Planococcaceae > Sporosarcina. The sequence goes on from NZ_CP070502.1 coordinate 1,259,328, forward strand.
AACATAAACAATAATAGATCTTGTCCGATTGCAGAAACAGACGCCCCTTGAAATAAATACGTAACGCTCCGCGCAAGAAAGATTGCTTGAAGAATGATTGCGCCCGCTTCGACTACAGTTAATATCGTCAACAACACGTAAAGTGAACGGCTGCCAGGACAGGATGGAAGTCCTTTTTTTCTCTCCATCAGTATTCCAACTGGTCCTTCCCTTTTAGGCGTTCACGAAACACGTAATAGCTCCATCCTTGGTAAGCTAAAACGAATGGTATAAGCGTTAACGATATATAGCTCATCACTTTCAGAGAATAGTCACCAGATGACGCATTATAAACTGTTAAATCATTCGCTGCGCCAAGCGTACTAATCATGACGCGCGGGAACAGTCCAATAAATACACTCGCGGTTAATGCAATGATTGTGATTGTCGTCATTAAAAATGACAAACCGTCTCTTTGTTGTTTATTAAAAATACCTGAAAGAAGTAGCGCACCCCAAGCTAAAACAGGAAGTACGATCCAACCGGTTCCGTGTGCTGTGAAAATATCTGTTTTCCAAAATCCAATTGCCGCAAAAACAAGTAAAGAAATTAATGCGGCAGGTGCAAATTTAGACGATGCCACACGCGCACGCTGTTGCAACTCTCCTTCTGTACGAAGCATAAGGAATTGCAGCCCATGTACGATACAAAGAAGCGTAAACATCACCCCGCCTAGTAAAGCAAAGGGATGGAGCAACTGTAGAAATCCACCAAGCATTTCTTTATTTTCATCAATCGGAACGCCTGTCATGAAATTCGTCAATGCCACACCCCAAAGGAATGGCGGAACAACACTTCCGAAAAACAGCGCTCCATCCCACACTTTTTTCCATACAGGGTTATCTACCTTTCCTCTAAACTCGAAAGCAACCCCTCGTAAAATTAACGCGAGTAACATAAAGACGAATGCAATATAAAACCCGCTAAAAAGCGTTGCATACCAATGCGGAAAAGCCGCAAACATCGCAGCTCCCGCTGAGATCAACCACACTTCATTGGCATCCCAAAATGGGCCGATCGAATTTAAATAAACACGCTTTTCGTAATCATCTCGCCCCAGAAATTTCGCAACTGTTCCAACGCCAAAATCGAATCCTTCTAAGACGAAGAATAATGTGAACATAAAAGCGATCAGTAAAAACCATAACTCACTTAGTACCAATATCGACATCCTCCTTATCGAATGGATCAACCGAATCAACTTGAGCGGCTTCTTCTAGACTCGCATCTTTCTTGATTGTCCGGACGAATAAATAAATCGCTACGCCAGCCAAAATCGCATACAATGTTGAAAATGAAATAAGTGAAAATAACACTTGTCCCGCAGTTACATTTGGAGATACAGCATCTTCTGTTTTCATCACGCCGAAGACGACCCACGGCTGACGCCCCATTTCCGTCATTAGCCAACCGACCGAGTTTGCGATAAATGGCAATGAAATTGCGAAAACCATGACTTTCATAAACAATGAATTTTGTTCAAGTTTGTTTTTACGCGATAAATACCAACCGTATAATCCAAGAAGAACCATGATAGTACCCGTGAAGACCATTGTTCGGAAACTCCAAAAAACTGTTCGAACTGGCGGAATGTAGTTTCCAGGTCCGTATTTTTCTTCATAATATTCTTGAAGCGTATTCATTCCATTAACTTGTCCGCTAAATTTATTGAACGACAAAATACTTAACATATACGGAATTTGTATTTCATTTGTCGTCGTTTTTTCCTCAGGATTTATTTTAGCGACGACTGTGAAAGGCGCCGGGTCCGGGCTGTCTTCCCATAACGCTTCCGCAGCCGCCATTTTCATAGGTTGCGCTGTCATTAAATGAAGTGCTTGTTGATGACCGACTAACAGAACGACAACCGTCGATAATGTCGCGATAATAATTGAAATTCGAAAAGACTTTTTGAACATATCAACTTGTTGTTTCTTGCGAATTTTCCACGCACTTACACCTGCTACGAAAAAAGCGCCCGTTGCAAATGCTGAAAATAAAACATGCGGGAATTGCACCCATAATTGCGGGTTCGTTAATAATGCAAAGAAATCATTCATTTGTGCGCGGCCTTCAAAATATTCAAATCCGACCGGATGATGCATGAATGAATTTGCCGTTAAAATCCAAAACGCAGATAGAACCGTTCCGAAAAGAACGAGCCAAATCGATAGTAAATGAATTCGCTTCGGTAATCGATTCCATCCGAACACCCATAACCCGATGAATGTTGACTCCATGAAGAAAGCGAGCAACCCTTCAATCGCTAGTGATGGACCGAAGACGTCTCCAACAAATCGAGAATACGTTGACCAGTTCATGCCGAATTGAAATTCCTGTAAGATTCCGGTCACTACACCGACCGCGAAATTGATGAGAAACAACGTCCCAAAAAACTTTGTTAACTTTTTATACTTTTCATCGCCCGTCCGATAATAAATTGTTTGCATAATCGCAATGGTCAATGCCAGACCAATCGACATCGGGACGAATAGGTAATGAAATAATGTTGTTGAAGCAAATTGAATTCTTGCTAATATAAGAGGATCCATGTCGCATTCACTCCTTTTAAACATTGCTGACAATAGTATTTTCCAATAATAAATAATCGATGTTTTTCAACACATATCTAAGTGTACATTGTTTATATGCACTATCTATGAAGTTAATATGCCAAAGCATTGACTAATCAGTGCCGATTTTTTGTCCGAAGTTTGGCAGAATTATGTCTTAATCCTATTGTGACAAAACTATTATCTCGATTGGTCACAATTGAGAAATTCAAGTGCTTTTTGATTGATTAAAGAAAAAAAGCCTTTATGAACTTCACCCAATAAAGGTGAAACTCATAAGGCTTTTTATAAATAAAGCAGATAGGCACCAATCAAGAGAAAAGAAATCATGGCGACAAAGATACTATACGAATTAGAAGAATGTTTTACCGATTCCGGCAGTATTTCTTTCACCGTCACCATAAAAATCGTTCCCACAGTCAAACTCATTAAGAACGCCCATACATTGGTGTTTTGCGCGCCAATCATTTCGCCAACGATTGCCCCAATAGCGACAGGTACTGCAACCATAAATGAAAGAAGCAGTAACGGAAGTAACCGGAATCCGGCTATAAATAATATCGTAAATAAGATCATGCCCTCGGGGATATTATGGAGGACAAGTGTTGGAAGTAAAGATGTACCTAAATCCGATTCTTCGTTCGCGCCTAGAATTACACCAATCGGGAAATTATGAAACGAAATAATAATGGTTAACAGCAAACCGCTCTGCAAATCTGGACGCTTATACATTCGAACCGCCAGCATCGCATGAATCAACTTAAATAAAAAAACACCAGCGATAAACCCACTTGCCAAGACAATCCAATTCCCCAAAGCAATCGCTTCCGGCGCAATCCCAAAACTCACTAAGCCCAAAATTAGCCCGGCACAAACAGCGTAAATCGTTCCCATACTTTTCTTGAAGCCATTTATAAAATACGAAAGGATGCCACCAATTCCCACTCCGAAAAAAGTAGCTATAAATCCAAGAAACCAAATTTGGCTCAGGTCCATCATCCTTCAGTTATATGTCTCTAGTTTTTATGTAAATGAATAACGATTTATGATTAATTGGAACTTAAATAATAACCAAGCATTGCTAAACTAATCCCACCGGAAAAAGTAATAAGAACATAATACATCGTTTTCATACGTTTGCCGCCCTGCCATAATTCGATAACCTCTTTATTCAAAGTAGAAAACGTCGTCAACGCCCCCGCCAAACCAGAAGCCAAGAACAACGTCCAAATTCTAGACAAATCAGCACCGAATACAATCCCGATCAGCAAAGAACCTGCCAAATTCACAAGAATTGTCCCAAAAGGAAAACGCCCAAATTCATTCATCTTCGTGGCAATAAAATATCGAATGACAGCACCTAGAAATCCGCCAAATCCAATCGCCAGTAGTTCAAGAAAGCTCATACTGCCACCTTCTTCTGACTGCATTGAAATCCAAGCAACCCAACAATGATTCCACCAACAATGCTCAGTCCTACATACAGAACGCCCATGACAGACTGTCCCGTTTCAAAAAGCAAAACAGTCTCCATACTCAATGCTGAAAACGTCGTGAATGAACCTAAAAAACCCGTAGTCATCGCATCTTGAATATGTTTAGCAACGCTAATCTTCCGTAAAACGCCTGAACCTAAAAAACACAATAAAAATGTGCCAATCATATTAACCAAAAACGTAGCAATCGGAAATCCACTTTCATGCGAAATCAACTCCCCAATCCCCGTTCGCGTTAATGCACCGAGTGCTCCCCCAAGTCCGATCCAAAGATACGTCTTCATAGCGCTACCTTTTCAAGAAGTCCAAGCGACAAAATCGTTTCCAAATCAAATCGCCTTTCCATTTTCTTAAATTGGATTGATATTTCCTGATCTTTCAGGTCATTAATTTCTCCGAATCCAAACACCCGATGTTTGACACGCATACCGACCGCAAGTTCTTTACTCGTTTGAATGCCGTTCGGGTTAACCGGAACTTTGACATTGATTTTATTCGACACTTGAACCGAGGTCGTATCGTCGGTCAATTCTTTCGGCTTTAGCAATAATCTTCGTACTTCATACAAAAACCGAGAATCTTCTTCAGATTTTCCATTATCTTCTCGGTAAGTTAGAAGTTCAAGGCGTTCTTTTGCCCGCGTCATGCCGACATAAAAAAGCCTTCTCGCCTCTTCCATAGTGGCATCGCTGCCCTCGTCATCCTCCGAAGGGATAATGCCTTTCACCAAATCGATCATAAACACGCGTCTAAATTCAAGCCCCTTGGAACTATGAAATGTAGATAACGTCACCGCATTTTCAGGCGGATTGAATTTCGCATTTTGTACAGCGGTTTCCAGTTCTTTTAATTGGTTCGCGAAATCCACCATCGTTCGAAGAGGCGCTGCGATTCCTTCAAGCGTATCCAGAATGCTTAAAAGACTATCGAACCTGAAACCGAACTTTTCCGCCCTACTTTTCAGTGCAGCTTCATATCCAAGGTCATTGCGAATCAGTTGGATGACACGCATTGGACGCATCTCAGGGATTACTTGATAACCCTTTTTATAGTCTTCGAGTTTTTTTATTTGATTGTTCCTTAAATCTACACTTCGAATAAACGCGTCAAACACATTCCCAGTCGTTTTGCTATTTTCAAATTTCGTCACCATACTCCGTGAAACATACAAATTCATTTTCAAGATGATTTTCGAAAAAATATCTTTTCTATCTGTGTTGAAACTTAAGCGCATGAAATTCAATATATCCTCTACAATCCAGTGCGCAAAAAACCGATCATCCGCATCTTTCATATAAAAAGGAATCCCTCTCCGATGTAGTTCACTCACGAACATCGTTGACGATGAATTGTTTCGAAATAAAATCGCGACATCGCTTAGGTCCTTTTCTCCCAATAGTTCGTACGTAACGTACTCAAGTTGCCGTTTCGGATCATCCAATTGTTTCACCGAAATCGGTCTTGCAGAAGGATTTTCAGTATGCATTTCTTTCGGATAACGATTCTTGTTTCGTTTAATAAATTTCGCCGATGTCTCCACGATTTCTTTCGTCGAACGATAATTTCGTTCCATCATCAAGACTTGTGCATCTGGATAGACCTTTTTAAATTCCAGCAAATAATCTGGATCAGCGCCCCGCCACGTATAAATCGATTGATCATCGTCCGCCACAACACAAAGATTTCCGTGATGCGCTACAAGATGCTCAACAATCTGGTGTTGGACGAGCGAGGTATCCTGGCTTTCATCCGTTAGCACATAATCGTATTTATTTCGAAACTTTGCAGCAAGTTCATCATCAAGACGAAGCGCCTCTTCCGCAACGACCAACATATCGTCAAAATCCAAGAATAGCTGTCCCGGTTGTTTTGACTTAAACGCTTCATACTTCTGGGCAATGACGCCCGCTTTTTCAACAGGTCCCTTTAACTCGGCCCATTTATCCATTGGAATCATACGATTCTTCAAGGAACTAATATATGTAGAAAGTGAAGAAAATTGATCATCCGTACACTCTTCTTTCAACACTTCCTTATAAATATTCTTCAGTAAAAATAATTTATTGACAGTACGCGATTCCCTGTTGCCTTCAATGAGTTCGTATGTCACTTTTCGCTTATCTAAATAAGTACGCGTAATTTGTAACGCGAGGCTATGAATGGTCGAGAAATCGACTCGTTTACTTTGTGGGAAAAATCGCGCAAAACGCTCCGTCATATCCGCCGCAGACGCGCGACTAAATGTGATGGCTTTAATGCGCCTCGGATCCACATTTTTTTCTTCAATCAAATACCCGATCCGCATAATTATGGTCGTTGTTTTTCCTGAACCAGGACATGCCAAAAGAAGTGTCGGCCCTTCTGTTTGCAACACTGCTTTCTTTTGTATGTCGTTTAATTCAATGCCAAGCTCAATCTTTTTTCGTTCAAAAAAATCAGTCATGAATGTAACTCCTTCAACTTACGATGTTTCTAATTTACCATATCGCGAGCTGAATGTAGAGACAGTAAGTTTTTTCATTCTTGATGGGCATCAAGGATTTTTAATGCTTTTCTACTTATACTAAAAGAAAGGAATCCTTTCGATGAGGAGTGGATAAGATGAAAAAAATACTGATCCTGCATACAAGCTTGACGGGAAACACGGAACAAATCGCTTACCTGTTAAAAACGCAATTGGATGACGGGCGATTCGATATCACCACGAAGGATATTGGTTATGAAAATATTGAGGTGGATGATCTCCAGGATTTTGACGGCATTCTAGTCGGAACGTATACGTATGATGATGGAAATTTACCATATGAGATAGAAGATTTTCATGACGATTTGGATCATGTTGACCTAACCGATAAAATCGTCGGTGTTTTTGGGTCTGGGGATAGGTCATATTCGTATTTTTGTAATGCCGTGAATTTATTTCAAGAGCAATTTAAAAAGACAAACGCCACTGTACTCGAACATACAGTGAAAGTAGAACTTTATCCCGAAGAAGATGAAGATTTAGAGTCGATTCGTGAATTGGGTGTCCAATTTGCTCATGCATTACTGGGTTAGGACGACATTTTGAGTGATAGCGACGACATTATGATGGTTTGCGATGACATTATTTGTGATAGCGACGACATTGTTAGTGATAGCGACAACATTCGTCATTTTAAGTATCCGATTTTCAAATATGCTGCATATCTACGGATATCCACAATTAAAAAGATCGAATTCCCATACCCATGAGAATCCGACCATTGTTTGTGATTAATACCTGTATACCGCGGCAGCTCCAGTAGTCGAAGGCATTCGCTCTTTTGGTAAAACGACAACCTCGCCACTATTGTTAAATACCATTTCCGCTAGATCATCAAGAACATCATCAACTTCAGGATTCCCAATCTTTCCATCTATTAAATCGCCAGTTTCCATGTCCATGCCGCCGGGTATGATTCGATCCGCTTCAATCAGAATTTTACTAATCCGATTTTCTGTCGCCGCGCGAACAATCTGGGCAATGTCATCAGAGCCTTTATCATTTGCACGTGCGTTTTCAAATTCATCAACTAGTTTTTTTGTCTTGGCCAATAACTGAGGCTCAATTTTTTTCCATGCACCATCTACTAACTGTTTAATAGATAAAGCATCGTAAGCAACTTTAATGCCTTCCTTTTCCAACATTGGATTATGACTGACGCGTTGGAACGGTGTATGATACTCGTCCAATGCGACTAAGAAAAGCGGCAAGTTCATTGGTTTTGAATAATGTTCTAAAACAGTTCGATCTACGGATCTAAAGAAACGTTCAATATCCTTATCGATTTCATCTTTTTTACTACCGTGGCCATGAAACATCGCTTGACCGCCAGACCCGCTAACTGCCCCGGCACTTAGGTAAGATTCCGTTAACTCGTCTCCCAACGCATCTTCAATTGTAAGTGGAAGCTCAGGATCTAATTCAACCTCTTCAAATCCATAGCGACTCCCCTCAAATAACGCAAATTCTTTTCGATTTAATCCTAATAAGTGATAACGGTCATCGGATTGAAATACTCGAATAAGCAGTTTGATATGGAAGCTATCTGCAACAACGGCGAATTCCTTCACAGAACGTTGAAGTCGGTAAACGATACATTTCTCACTGTTAGCAAAAACCGCCACTCCATCACCAGCATGTTCCCAAAATGGTTTGTCCATCAATAGTGTTTCAAATGGTTTCAATAAAGATTCCACTTCTTTTTTCGAATACTTTTGGTTCAATGATTCTTCGATTTCTTTCACTAGATTGGAAAATCGGATTGTGTTTTGCTGAGTTTCAGGTCCGTGGCGAAATGTCGGTTGGTACAATGAAATACATGGTTTCAAATCCGTGTTAAATAATTCATTTGGAAAGTCATTTACAATTTCATACATACAATTCCCTCCATTTTCAAACTTGCAACGCGAAAAGGAAACATACTAGACTCGCTTACTATGAGTTTCATAAGTTTCCTGTCGAATTGCCTCTCTTCTTCCATACCCTACTTTCATATTTGATAACAAATGAAATTTATGTGTTTAGGTGATTAATGAATGGGGTATAAAATGAGTAGTAGACATTGAGGAGAGGTTTTACATGGAAGAAAAAAAGAATATCGAAGTTAAACGAGAAGAAAAAACCGACAATAGCCTTGTCGGCGCTACCTTCATTAAATATGCTGCGTACATCATTATCTTTTTCGGATTCCTTTGGTTCTTGATCAAATTCATATTCCCAATGTTCTAATACTAAAAAGAACAAGCTCCCCCTAGCTTGTTCTTTTTTAAATGAACAAAAGCGCAAGGCGCCCGTTTAGCCCCGACAGGCATAAGCAATCCGGCGACGTGGCGTCCTTTGCCACATAGCTGGATTGCTTATGACCCGAGGGGCTGGCACCTGGAGCTAGACGTGAAATCTCTATGTTAGAAGATATCCACAGTCCATAAGCTTTTAGTTTCCTGCAAGCAAAAAAAGCCCATCGCATAGCCTCTATGCAATGGGCAATCGTTATTTAAAATCCACCAGATTCCAGTCGATCCTCTTTCAATGAACCACGTTTTTTTCCGCCGCCCATATACTCCGTCGAAGCGACTTCATTCGTCATTCGTTCTTCGTGAGAAAATTCTTCGCCTTTCAATTTCGTGTTTTTCAGGACATCTAAGCTATCTTTAGGCTGTGGTTTTTTTCCTTCATTCGACAAGACCATCACTCCTTCACATAATTGCATCTAGTGAAAGTATACCCAATCGACTCCAATGAATAACCAATAATCATCAATCCGATTATTTTGGAATGCCAATATCCGTTATAGGATAAAACCGAAAAGCCACTTTGCCAACGATTAATTTTTCATCGATGAACCCAAGCTCCCGACTATCTTTACTAAACCGTCGATTATCTCCAAGTACAAATATCTTCCCCTTAGGAACCACAACTTCGAAATCCTCCGTTAATCGTTCACCGATAAAAACCTTTTCTTTATGTGCCGCAAGATAGTCTTCCTGATGTTTTTGGTCATTTATATACAAATTATCTTTATCCATGACGACATGATCACCAGGCAGTCCAATCACTCGTTTGATGAGATTATCATCGGCATACGGCGAATGAAACACAACCATATCAAAACGGTCAATCGAATGGATTTTCGAAATGACAATCATATTATCATTTTCAAATGTCGGTTCCATCGATTCACCGGATACAATAACAGGTGTAAAAAGAAATTGGCGGATTAGGATAACAAGGATAAGTGCAATGCCTGCCGATTTCACCCATGAAAAAAGTTCTTTTTTGCCCGCTTCACTCATTTTATCTCCACCTTTTTTTCAGACGATATAACCTAATGACCGTAAAGCACTATGCATGAATGATTCGGTGTATAAAAACACTTCCTCTTGCTCCGGCTCTTGGTAAACATCATGGTATAATTTCGGCCACTCTTTATATTGTATTTCTGTTAGCTGCTGTTTCAAAAGCCAATTTTTCGACGCAGTGATGTCAGTGATTTTGTCATGGCCGCCTGTATGAAACAAGACTGGCACATTTCGGATTGATCCTTCATGCTGATTAACCGTCTTCATATAACTTTGCAACTCTTTATACCATCCTGCGGTTACTACCGAGCTATAATTTTTATCATCGCGTGCTTCAATATAAAAATCATAATTCCTTGTTAGTAGTTCAACATTAATATTATGATTGATTTTCATAGAAGATGACAGCTTCGTAAGCACACCTGCATATTTCGATGGTTGATGCTCAAGTTGCAACCACGGGGAACTTAAAATAACGCCCGCGCATATGATATCTTCCGTTTGCAAAACACGCATAACAAGCGTAGCACCAAGACCATGGCCCATGATGAATAACGGAAGTCCATCGACAATTCCGATTTTCAGAAGCTCTTTGACGTACTCAGTGTATGTAGCAAACTTTTCATCGTGAACATTACGACCAGTTTGCGCTCCGTGTCCTGGTAAATCGCCCATGACAACATGAAAATTACTATTTCGCAGCTTTTGAATAAGCCAAGCATAACGATTATGATGTTCGTATGCACCGTGCACGATTGCAACAACGGCTTTCGGCTGACCTTCTGCTTCCCATTTCCACATGGACAAATCCCCCTTTTATGTTGTACTCTCTTAATTTTCCCCAATATTTCTCAATAAAACCATGTTCTTTGTTATGATGATTATACACTACAGAAGGAAAAGAGGAGAAAATATTTGATTTACCCATATAAAGATAAAACACCAAATATCGATCCATCGGTTTTCATCGCAGATTACGCGACAATTACAGGCGATGTGACAATCGGCGCTGAAACAAGCGTATGGTTTAACACTGTGATTCGCGGTGACGTATCACCCGTTATCATCGGAAAAAAAGTAAGCATCCAAGATTTAAGTTGCCTTCATCAAAGTCCAAAGTTTCCGCTTGTTATCGAAGACGAAGTAACAATAGGACATCAAGTAACACTACATAGTTGCACAATAAGAAAAGGCGCACTGATTGGCATGGGTTCCATTATTTTAGACGGAGCCGAAATCGGCGAAGGCGCATTCATCGGAGCCGGCAGTTTAGTGCCGCCAGGAAAAAAGATTCCTCCAAATATGCTAGCACTCGGCTCCCCAGCAAAAATCGTCCGTGAATTAAATGACGAAGACCGAATAGATATGGAACGCGTCGTCAGGGAGTACGCGGAAAAGGGACAGTATTATAAGAGTTTGCAGAAATAAGGAATAGTCGTTTATTACGTAATAAAAGCGAGGTAATGGCGGGGGTTGAAAAACTAGAAATCGAAGTAAAACCAATGAATTTTACGAGCCGAAATAAAAGCGACCCTTCTGCGGTCGCTCTTATTTTTTCACCGTTAAAAAAATAACCAAACCAATTATAACAATGAAAGCTAATAACCCGACAATCCCCATCAATCCTATAATGCTCATCATACTCTTTCCCCTTCCAATAACACTTTTTAATTAATCATATGTCATAAAGATCAAAATAAAAAGCGTTGGAAGAGAAATTTCTCTTCTAACGCTTTTTATTTATTAGCTAGTTCTTTCAAAACTTCTGCTTTATCCGTTTGCTCCCACGAAAGATCAATATCTGTACGGCCAAAGTGACCATAAGCAGCTGTTTGTTTGTAAATCGGACGACGAAGGTCGAGCATTTTAATAATGCCTGCTGGACGAAGGTCGAATAACTCACGAACAACTTCGACGAGCTTGCTCTCTTCTACCATGTTCGTTCCGAATGTATTAATCGAAATCGATACTGGCTGTGCAACACCAATCGCATAAGCAAGTTGGACTTCGCAACTTTCAGCAAGACCCGCTGCAACGATGTTTTTCGCAACATAACGTGCTGCATAAGAAGCTGAACGGTCTACTTTTGTCGGATCTTTCCCAGAAAACGCTCCCCCGCCGTGACGCGCATATCCGCCGTATGTATCGACAATAATTTTACGCCCTGTCAGTCCCGCGTCCCCTTGTGGACCGCCAATAACAAAACGACCTGTTGGATTGATGAAGTACTTTGTATCTTCATCAATTAATTCTGCTGGCACAACCGGCTCAATCACGTATTTTTTAATATCTCGCTGAATTTCTTCAAGCGTTACTTCTGGATCATGTTGAGTCGAGATAACGATTGTGTCAATTCGTAAAGGTTTATTGTCTTCATCATATTCAACAGTAACTTGCGTCTTCCCATCTGGACGCAAATATGGAAGAATTTCTTCTTTTCGCACCTTTGCCAGCTCTTTTGAAAGCTTATGTGACATACTAATCGGAAGTGGCATGAGTTCTGGCGTTTCATTGCAAGCATATCCGAACATTAGCCCTTGATCTCCGGCACCGATTGACTCGATATCTTCATCGGACATTGAACCTCCACGGTCCTCAAGTGCTTGGTCTACACCAGCTGCGATATCTGCCGATTGTTCGTCAATCGCAGTCAAAACTGCAGATGTTTCCCAATCAAAGCCAAATTTCGCACGCGTATAACCTATTTCTTTTACTGTCTCTCGAACCACTTTTGGAATATCAACGTATGTCGTCGTTGTAATTTCACCAGCAACAAGAACAAGTCCTGTTGTGATGGTCGTTTCACATGCGACACGCGCATTTGGATCTTCTGCTAAAATCGCATCCAGAATGGCATCAGAAATCTGATCGCACATTTTGTCCGGATGTCCCTCTGTCACTGATTCTGACGTAAACAGACGGCGGTTTGTCATTTAATTTCCTCCTTATATCCTGCGAGATTGATACGGTACTCATTTTCCCATGTCAAGCCCCAATTCATACAGGGGAATGGTTTTAATCACCATTACGAGCTTTGCACACGAGGATAAAGGGTAAACATATTTAAAAAAGCCCTTCACTCACGTTAAAACATGAGGAAAGGCGTAATTTCAAAGCACCCTTCACTCTTATCATCCAAGGAATTTCACCTTGCATCAGGTTTAGCACCTTTGCATGAACATCATAGGTTCATACAGGTTGCCGGGTTTCATAGGGACTGCCCCTCCACCAGCTCGGGATAAGAGTATCCGTTCAATAGTACATTTTACGAAACTGTACCATATAAGTCAAATTTCTTTATAAATTATAGTTGCACTTCTAAGTAGTATAGTTTATTATTTTAAATGTGTTATACTAATTGATGAATGTGATGACAAACCACCCTTAATCATGGGACTAACTTAAAAAGGACGGGACAAATCTATGATTTCAGCGAAAATTGGTAACGAGCTTAGGAATCTTCTATCTGGCAGCAACGTGAATATTCAACTTTCAGTTCCACAACTTGTTGAAAAAGCTACTTCACGCGGTGAGGCTCTACTAACTGCAGATGGTGCAGTAACGGCGCAGACAGGAAAATATACGGGTCGTTCGCCCAAGGATAAGTATATCGTTGAAGAAGCTTCTTCAAAAGATAAAATCGATTGGGGAGCTGTAAACCGTCCGATCTCTGCGGAGATTTTCGATGCATTATATGAAAAAGTAATTTCCTATTTACAATTAAAAGATGAACTATTCGTTTTCAAAGGATTTGCCGGTGCGGATCATGCAACACGGCTTTCTATCCAGGTCGTGAATGAATATGCGTGGCATAACTTGTTTGTCCACCAATTATTCATTCGCCCGACTAAAGAAGAACTTGAAATGCATGACGCACAATTTACGATTGTCTCGGCGCCTACATTTAAAGCAGACCCTGACATCGATGGAACTGATTCTGAAACTTTCATTATCGTTAATATGGAAAAGCGTATCATCCTAATCGGCGGTACTGAATATGCCGGTGAAATGAAAAAATCTATTTTCTCTATCATGAACTACTTGCTTCCGGAAAACGGTATCATGCCGATGCATTGTTCTGCTAACGTTGGTGAAGACGGCGATGTCGCGTTGTTCTTCGGACTTTCAGGTACAGGGAAAACGACACTTTCCGCGGATGCGAACCGTAAACTTATTGGTGACGATGAACACGGTTGGTCTGATGATGGCGTCTTTAATATTGAAGGCGGCTGCTATGCGAAATGCATTAATTTATCAGCGGAAAAAGAGCCTGAAATTTTCGGCGCAATTCGTTTTGGTTCCGTTTTAGAAAACGTGGTCATTGATCCAGATACGCGTATTCCTGATTACGACGATGGTTCGTTAACGGAAAATACACGAGCAGCTTATCCGATCCATAACATTGATAATATTGTTACACCATCTGTCGCAGGACATCCAAAAACGATTGTATTCCTGACAGCTGATGCATTTGGTGTATTGCCGCCAATTTCAAAATTAACGAAAGAACAAGCGATGTATCATTTCCTTAGCGGTTTTACATCGAAACTTGCAGGAACTGAGCGCGGCGTCACATCACCAGAAGCAACATTCTCAACTTGTTTCGGCTCACCGTTCCTTCCATTACATGCGACTGTTTATGCGGAAATGCTCGGAAAGAAAATCGACGAGCACGGCGCACAAGTATTCCTAGTAAACACCGGTTGGACTGGCGGAGAATACGGCGTTGGAAATCGCATGGAATTGAAATACACGCGAGCAATGGTGCGGGCGGCACTCGCAGGGAAGCTGAATGACGTCGAAACTGAAGAAAACAGCGTATTTGGTCTAAATATGCCAAAAACAATCGACGGCGTTCCGTCTGAAATCCTAAATCCACGTAATGCCTGGGCCGATAAAACTGCCTATGATAAAAAAGCAAATGAATTAGCAGATCTATTCCGTAAAAACTTCAAAAAATTCGGCACCGTCTCAGAAGAAATCATCCTAAAAGGCGGACCGACAGCATAATAACATAATATAAAAGTAGATGAGGAGATTATCCCTCATCTACTTTTTTAATAGGAGCCAATAGTGTTAGTCACAACTTTGCTTGCACCCTGATGGAGTTTGCTTGCACTTCAGCCTAGTTTGCTTGCACACCGGACGGGTTTCCTTGCACTAATCGACCATTTGCTTGCACTTAAATGATTTTGCTTGCAAGTCGGGACTATTCACCTAGCAAAACACGCCCGTGCTCCGCGGGAAAGCGTCGCCCCAAACGTCTCGATTTATTTCCCCTGTCTCCTCATCCAATCACAAAGTTCCCGAACAATCTCGGCATTTTTCACAGGTGGTATATAATGTGTATACTCCGGAAAATACCAAGTTTCATAGTCTTTACTATGTTCACGAAGCGCATTTTCCAATAGCCTTGCTTGCTCAACAGAAACATGTTCATCAAGCTTACCATGTATAATCAGAACACTCGCATCTAGTTCATTAATTCGAAACAAAGCAGTCCTCTCACGATAAGCATCCGGATTATTATTAGGCGTTCCGCCGATCACACGCCTCATCATTCGCCTTAAATCTACACGTTCATGATATGTAAACACAACATCAGACACACCTGCCCACGTCACCATCGAAGTAATATCTTCCCGAAGAATCGCTGTCCAAAGCGCCATGATTCCGCCGCGCGAAAACGCCATTAAATGAATGCGATCTGCGATTGTCTTCGGCTGCTGTTTCAAAACGTCAACAGCATTCACCGCATCGAGGCGATCATCTCCCGCAAATTCATCGCGCCCTTCCCCGCCGCGATTTCCACGATAGTAAGGCGCAAACACAACAAATCCATTCGAAGCCAACTGCGCCATGCGCGCAGGCCGTACCATCCCCACATGTTGAATGCCGCCCCGCAAGTAAATAATTCCTTCATATTGTCCATCAGCAATCGGTTCAGCAAGCAGGCCTTTCACCTTCAACCCATCCGACCAATAAACAACTTCCTCAAGCCGCACATGTGGATTCGGAGAAGGATAAAGTCGCCTACTTCCAACCATTCCATCGCTTCTCATACGCTTCCACCCACTTTCGAATTGCAGACATTCCTTCGTCTTTCATATGAAAACTTAACTCGACACAATCAGTCAATTCGCTATCCGTCATCCAAACAACACCTTCAGTTTCATGAAGAACAGGATTTTCTTCGATATGTACAATATCCGCTGTAAATACTGCTTTGCAAAATGTCACATTGCTTTGAACGACATATTCCGCAAACTTCACAAGATTCGATATGGTCACGCCCGTTTCTTCAATTGTTTCACGAATTGCAGCCTCTTCAATCGTTTCCCCAACTTCCGCCTTACCACCTGGAAATTCAATTCCTCGGTCAGAATGTCGGGTAAGTAACCATTTCCCTTTAAATTTTAATACAACGAGCACATGTCGAGCTTCCATTCCGAAACGATTTTCTCCGAATGTCAGGTCGACCTGTGCGCCATTTAAGTCTTTGAAATTAACGATCGAAATCACGTCCTTTCATTCAGTGTAGCGAACGAAAGGGATTGATTCAACGGAAATACGGCAGTTGTTCGATAAACCTTTTCGACTCATTATCGGTAAACTCGTGGATTAACGCATAAACTTTTTTAGTCCGAACATCAATTTCGTCATTATCTTTATCATAATGATAAGGTACATAGGGAAGGTGAGCCCTTAAAAAATTACGAAATTCAAGTTCACTCGTCTGTTTAAATAAAGCGTGAAATATCGGCACATACTGTTCCGGAACTGTCACTTTATAATCCCATATCGAATCATCTGGGTGATGATGTACCCGCTGATTGGCAATCGACACATACATATGATATTTTTCCATGCAAAAACCATCCTTTTTTTACTGATAGGATGGTCTATAAAATAAAAAACATGCATCCCTTTTTATTTGGGACACATGTTCATGATCAATTAACTATTATCTTCACCAAGGAATGCATTTAGCATCCACTGATGTTTCTCAATGCTTTGATACGTAGCATTCAATAAGTCTTCAGTCATGTCATCGCCGACTTTAGCAGCTTCGTCCATTCCTTTTTTTAATGATTCCATAATTGCGCTGAAGTCATCGACAATAATTGCGACCATTTTATCAGCTTTTTCGTCACCAGCAGCTTCTTTTACGACAGATTGCTCCAAATGTTCCTTCAGCGTTGCGACGGGATCTCCACCGAGTGTTAAAATCCGTTCAGCAATTTCATCCATATGAGCAGTCGCTTCATTGTATAGTTCTTCAAATTTCGCATGCAATGTAAAAAATTGATGCCCTTTCACATACCAATGATAATTGTGTAATTTCGTATACATGACCGACCAAGTTGAAACCTGTACGTTCATTTCTTTAATAAGTTCCGTAGACATAAAAACATCTCCTTATATAATTCGTCTCACTGTTAATTTACCACAATCGGCCCTACAATAAACATTAAGGAGAAATGATATGAAAACGATACTTAAAGGAATCATTAAAATATATCAAAAAGCGATTTCACCACTGATGCCGCCATCATGTCGATTTCACCCGACCTGTTCGAATTACGGCCTAGAAGCAATCGAAACTCACGGTGCATTAAAAGGCTCGTGGCTAGCCATACGTCGGATTTCCAAATGCCATCCATTCCATGAAGGCGGATACGATCCAGTCCCCGACAAAAAGCCGAAAAATATATAAAAGTTCAGTCCTCTGCTGGACTTTTTTTAATATGTATTTATGTTGCGCATTCCATACTTAACTTGTATGATAAAAAAGTAATCTACTTAAATCGTAACGGTTACTATTTAGAAAAACGGAGGATTAATTCATTTGAAAAAAAGAAAAATATTTATAATCTCCCTACTAGCTTTGGTGCTATTCGCGCTTTCAGCTTGTAATAAAGCAGACAAAAATGAAGAAAATAAAATTATAATTAAAACGACGGTTTATCCACTTCAATATTTTGCAGAGCGAATTGGCGGCGATGCGGTTACTGTCCAATCAATCTACCCGCCAGGTGCCGATGAGCATACATTCGACCCTACGCAAAAAGATATGATTGCACTTGCTAATTCAGATTTATTCTTTTATATCGGCCTTGGACTCGAAGGTTTTGTTGAAAACGCTGAAAAGACGATGAAAAATGAACATGTAAAAATGGTCGCAACAGCAGATGCTATCACCGAAGACATGTTAGGCGAAGACCATGATCATGAATTAGAAGGCGGTCAAGACGAAGAACATCACCAACACGGCGCATTCGATCCCCATGTATGGATGTCACCAATTCTAAGTGATGCGCTCGCTTACTCAATTAAAGAAGAATTAATTGAAATAGCTCCTGACAAAAAAGCGGATTTCGAGAAAAACTATGAAGCGTTGCAAAACGACTTACTAAAACTTGATCGTCAATTTATCGAAATGGCGTCGAACGCACAGACTAAAACATTTTTTGTGTCGCATGCCGCCTTTGGATATATTGCAGATACGTATGGACTTGAACAAACCGCGATTGCGGGACTGAATTCCCAAAGCGAACCTTCCCAAAAACAATTGACGTCGCTTGTCGAAGAAGCGAAAAAGCATGATGTAAAATATGTCTTATTTGAACAAAACGTGTCGTCAAAACTAACTGATGTCATTCGAAAAGAAATCGGCGCAGAATCTTTAATGTTGCACAATTTGGGCGTGCTGACAACCGAGGATATTAAAAATAACGAAGACTATTTTTCCTTAATGGAATACAATATCGAAACGCTCGAAAAAGCATTAAGCGGAAAATAAACAGGACTGTCCAATCCGGGCAGTCCTGTTT
Organism: Sporosarcina sp. Marseille-Q4063; assembly: GCF_018309085.1. Classification (GTDB taxonomy): domain Bacteria; phylum Bacillota; class Bacilli; order Bacillales_A; family Planococcaceae; genus Sporosarcina. The sequence continues at coordinate 1,278,093 of NZ_CP070502.1, forward strand.
TTTAATACGAATCAATTAAATATTTTTCGACAAGTTCTTTATTCAACTTCACACCAATACCAGGACGCTCTGAAAGATTAATAACCCCATTTTCAATTACAACAGTAGGTTCAACTGGATCTTCATGCCAAAAATGGTCTGACGCACTAAAATCGCCCGGCAGTGAAAACTGAGGAAGTGAAGCCAACGCTAAATTATGCGCTTTCGATATGCCAAATTCAATCATCCCGCCAATCCAAAGATCCAAACCATTCGCATTCGCAACTTCCAATACCTTTAGCGACTCAGTCGTCCCACCAATTCGTCCAGGTTTCAACACGACAACCGATCCCGCACCGCTCGTTGCCATGCGTTTCACATCCTGCACTGAACGGATACTTTCATCCAGCGCTATCGGCGTTTTCATGCATTGCACAGCCTTCCAATGCATACGCCACTCATCATCCCCAAATGGTTGTTCAATTAAAGCCAATCCCGCCTGATCAAACTTCTTTAGCGCATCAAGTCCGAGTTTGTCGAAAATCCCATTGGCATCTCCAAAAAACAACATATCTTCTGTTGAATCAACAAGATTTTTTAATTTCAACGGTTTCGTGTCCACATCAAATTTCAATTTCACTCGCTTATAACCAGCATCTCTTGCAGCTCGAACAGCCGAAACCATCCGATCATCAATACCGCCCGTCAACACAACCCCAGCATCGATTTCACGTCGAACACCGCCAAGAAGTTTCCACAACGGCAACCCCTTTTTTATCGCAAATAAATCCCACGATGCCTGATCTAAACAAGCTTTCGCCATCCGATTTCCTTTTACATGCGAAAACTCAGCACTTACTTCGGATGGATGTGCAAATTCCTTGTCGACTAAAGCAGGAATCAGCCAATTAACAAGCGCATCCCAACATGTCTGGACAGTTTCTTCTGTATACCAAGGTGAAGAAAATGCCACACACTCGCCCAGTCCAATTTCCCCGTCCGAATCAACCATTTCAACAAAAATACTTTCCCGATTTGTCACCGTTTGAAGATGCGTGGAAAAGTGAGTTTTCAAAGGAACTGAAACTCGATACAAACGAATTTCTGTTATTGTAAACTTGCCCATTCCTTCAACTCCCGCCGTAATAATTTGTTGGAAGCATTACGCGGTAACTCTTCGACAAAATAAAACTCTTTCGGCACTTTATAAGATGCAAGCCACTCTCTGCAAAACGCCTTCAGTTCTTCTTCCGACACATTCTCTGTAACAACGACAAACGCAATCGGCACACTTCCCCATTCATCGTCATCTTTCCCGCAAACACCCGCTTCAGAAATCAGTGGATGCGCCGCGAGTACATTTTCAATCTCGGCCGGATAAATATTTTCCCCACCCGAAATAATCAAATCCGAGCGTCGATCAACAATATATAAATAACCTTCTTCATCAAAATAACCGATATCACCAGTTGGAAGCCAACCGTCGATTAATGGATTTTGAGTTGCAACATGTCCGATATAGCCAGGCGTAACATGAGGCCCTCGAATATAGACCTCTCCATTTTCCATCGGATTTTTTGCGTCATTAATTTTTATTTGATTAAAAAACAACGGTTTCCCTGCCGATCCTATTTTCCGAATCGCATCTTGTGATGAAAGCGTTGCAGTCTGGGAACTTGTTTCCGTCATCCCATACGTTTGTAGCACAGGTATCTCGCAAGTTTGCGCTCTTTCCAAGTAATCAATCGGAACAGGTCCACCGCCAGCAAGCATCGTCTTAAAAGAACCGTGAGCAACCGTCCCGTGCTTCTCGAATTCACGTAGTATCTTATCCAACGTAACCGATACAACCGAAACTCGTGTCACCAATCCTTGTTGGATATCCTCATATACATTCTCAGCGTTAAATTTATCATAAAGCTTTACTTCCATGCCGTACAATACAGAACGGACAAGAATTGAAAACCCGCTTATATGAAATAACGGCATCGTGCAAAGCCAAACATCGTTTTCCTCAAGACCCAAATTCAACACAGAAGAAAGCGCACTCGAGGTATGATTATTTGCCGTTTGCCGAACGCCTTTCGGAAAACCAGTCGTCCCCGAGGTATACATAATCGTAATTGTTCGATCTGGATTCCAAGTTTTCTCGACTACAATCATACTTTCATCACTTGCATGAATTTTAGAGAAAGGTAACGTGGAAGTAGTTAAATCACTCAACAGATTTTCTAACTCTTCAGCAACAATGACAACGGATGCCGCCGAATCCTCCACTTGCCATTCAATTTCCTTTTTCGTCAAGCGACTATTCAACATCACAATTTCAAGTCCAAGAAGCATGCATGCATGAATAATAAAGACCATTTCATCATTGGACGGCCCAAGTAAGGCTATACGATCTCCACTATGTAAACCGTTCGCTCTTAATTTCCGCGCAAGCGTCATCGATTTCTCTTCAACTTGTTTAAAAGTCCAACTTTCGCCATTATATGTCAACGCAGTTTTATCCGGCGTTAAATAAACCCGTTGTTTAAGCCAATTAGGTATCAACAAAATCACCTTCCATTTAGAAAAAGCTGCCCATATATTCGGGCAGCTCGTTGTTCGTTTAAATTAAGGGAAGCGTGGGAATTGACCAAAGTCCGGTTTGCGTTTTTCTTTAAACGCGTCGCGGCCTTCTTTTGCTTCGTCCGTTGTGTAATAAAGTAATGTTGCGTCTCCAGCCATTTGTTGAAGTCCCGCAAGTCCATCTGTGTCTGCGTTCATAGCTGCTTTAACGAAACGTAGTGCTGTCGGGCTCATTGAGAGCATCTCTTCACACCATTGAACCGTTTCATCTTCTAATTGTTCGTATGGAACCACCGTGTTTACAAGCCCCATATCAAGTGCTTCCTGTGCATTGTATTGACGGCATAAGAACCAAATCTCACGCGCTTTTTTATGCCCGATAATGCGAGCAAGATAACCAGAACCATATCCAGCATCAAACGATCCCACTTTCGGGCCTGTTTGACCAAAGATAGCATTGTCTGCAGCAATTGTTAGGTCGCAAACAACATGTAAAACGTGTCCCCCGCCAATCGCGAATCCTGCAACCATTGCCACAACCGGTTTTGGAATCACACGGATTAAGCGTTGCAAGTCAAGAACGTTCAGGCGTGGAATTTCATCTTCCCCGACATAACCGCCGTGACCGCGAACTCGTTGGTCGCCGCCTGAACAAAATGCCTTTTCACCTTCACCAGTTAAAACGATAACCCCGATGCTTTCATCGTCACGCGCACGTGAAAATGCATCAATTAGTTCTGTAACCGTTTTCGGACGAAATGCATTTCGCACCTCAGGGCGGTTAATAGTGATCTTAGCAATACCACTATGCTTTTCGTATTTAATGTCCTCATATGTACGTAATGTTTCCCATTGACGAGTCATAAATTTTTCCTCCTTCGTTATTATCTTTTGAACATGCTCCTCTATCATTGTAGCAAATAAAGTCGGTTTTTCCACATGTATTGCATGTCCTGCATTTTTTACAATGCAATGCTTCGAATTATGCAGTCCTTTTTTCATTTCCTGGGCAATTTTAACGAATTTCTTGTCGATTTCACCCGTAATAAGTAACACTGGTACTTTTATTTCTTTAAGCCTATTCCAATTCGAAGGCTGGCTACCCGTTCCAATTCCAAGCAAACTACCCGCTAACCCAACTTCATTTTGCGATAAACGTTCATCTCGTATTTTTTGTTGTCGTTCTGCCGACAACTTCTTTTGCGAATCAAAAAGAGGAATACTCTCCCAAAACTCAACAAATAATCGAATTCCTTCACTACTAATTTTCCCTGCGAGCAATTTGTCTTTGTTCATTCGTTCTATTCGGTCAATATCCATCTTCAAACCAGGCGTTGAACTTTCAAGTATTAAAGATGCCACGCGCTTCGGGTAATTAATCGTATAGCTTAATGCAATCCGTCCACCCATCGAATAGCCCATAAGAGTAAATTTTGTAAGATTTAATTCGCAAAACAATACTTCCAAATCAGCAATTTGCTTTTCCATTGAATATCGACTCGGATCCAATGGCGCAAATGTTTTTCCATGACCAATCAAATCGATAGCCACCGTATGATATTTCCCTTTTAAGAGGTCGATTATTTCAGACCAAGTCCCTGCACTTCCCGTAAATCCATGTAAAAAGACAATAACCGGCAAAGCAGGATCATTACTTCGCTGAACGTGATAATCTATTCCATTTATAGGGATAATCATTTCATTCAATGGAATCAATTCTTTTCGTAATTTCATTCCATAATGTACGGTGAGCTGTTACATTTGCTTCACGATTTGTAAACACTTCGATAATACGGATATTCTTCTCTTTTTCTTTTGCCAATTCTTGTTCAAACTCTTCCATCGACTCAATTGAAGCGTATTGTGCATCGTACATTGCCGCAATATGTTCGAACGTTAAACCTGTCGGTGTGCCGAAAAGCCTTTCAAAATGATTGCCTGATTCAGCTTGCGGCAAATAAGAAAAAATACCGCCGCCATCATTATTCATAATAACGATTGTTAGATCTGTTTCATGGAATCTCGACACAATCAGCCCATTCACATCATGTAAAAATGATAAATCACCGATTAATAACCAAGTTGGGCGTTTCCGCGCTGCTTGAATTCCCAATGCAGTCGAAACAACACCGTCAATCCCATTTGTACCGCGATTCGCAAAAATTGTAATATCCCTATCTGTTTTACCGAAAAACGTGTCTACATCGCGTATGGGCATACTGCTGCCACTTATCAAATCCGACTCGTCTGGTAAATGGGAGAATAACATTTGGGTGTAAGCCCCTTCATCACTGCCAATTGAATTTTCCATTACAACGGTTGCTTCATGATTTGCCCGACTCCATATTCTTGCATAAAAACTTTCTTCTTTTTGAACATTGATTTGAAGAAATGCCTCTGCCGATGATTGAATATGGTGAGTAACTATACCAAGCGGATCTCGAAACTCTGGCGATTCATCAACTAAAACAACAGTTTGTGGCCTTACTTTTTTCAGAAAAAGTGATAATGGTTTTGAAACAGGTTGTGGACCAAAGCGAATAACAGTATCCGGGATTGCTTTTCCTTTATATAATTCACTCTTTAACAGTGCATCATACCGATCAATACAAAGATTCATGCAATTAGTTGGAACCTTTGCACGCAGGTTTGATAGCGGATCACATAAAACCGGCCAGTTTAAAGCTTTTGCAAACTTCCAAAACAACTCAGTATCAATCCCAATTGGCAACTCGCCAACAACTAGTAAACCTTTTTCCGTTTTATGTAAGACACTCTCAATGAACTGTGTTGTGGAAGCATCTAGAAAATCTATCCCTTTCATACGTTGGATAAATGTCGGAGATGGTGTTTCCATTTCAAAATCAATGAGCAACGGTTCTCTAAACGGTACATTTAGATGAATCGGCCCACTTGGTGCAGAAAGAGCAACAGAAGCTGCTCGTTGCACATGTCTTTCTATATAATCATCGACATCGCTGTTTTCCTCTGCCAGTGGAAAATCAACGCTATATTTCACATGATTTCCGTATAATTGAATTTGATCAATCGCTTGTGGAGCACCCACTTCTCTCAATTCATGCGGGCGATCAGCTGTAATTACAATCAGCGGAATACGCGCATAATGGGCTTCTGTAACCGCCGGAAAATAGTTCGACGCAGCCGTTCCCGACGTGCAAAGAAGAACAACAGGTTCACCTGTTGCCTTAGCTAATCCTAGTGCAAAAAATCCCGCTGATCGTTCATCTACTTGCATATAAGCTTCCAATGATTTCGTTGATGCAAATGCATAAGCCAAAGGCGTAGACCTTGAACCTGGACTGATGACAACTGACTTTACTCCCGCATTCATTAATGCTCTTGTCATCCGACGTACATAATTTGTTAATGGCTTCTTGTTACCCATTCAATTTTCCCCCAAGCGCCCTTAAAACTGGTCTGAACTTAACCCAGGTTTCATCATATTCCTTGTCGGGTTCTGAATCTGCGACAATCCCGCCGCCAGCATATAAATAAGCTTTGTCCCCGTCTAGCAAACCCGAACGTATTGCAACCGCAAATTCCCCATTGCCATCGCTGTCCGTCCAACCAATAGGAGCAGCATAATAACCGCGGTCCATCCGTTCCTCCCGACGAATCACTTCCATTGCCTTATTCGTTGGAACACCACCCAATGCTGGCGTCGGATGGAGTTCTTCGACTAAATTAAAAATATCCGCTCCACTTACAAGCTTTCCTTCAATTGGAGTAAATAAGTGCTGAATATCACGAATTCGCATTAACTTAGGTTCTTTAGGCATTGAAACATCTGAACAATTTTTATTGAAAACATTAGATATCATATTAACGACATAATGATGTTCTTCACGATTTTTATCATCATTTAATAACTCTTCGCCTAATTCCCGGTCCTCCATAGCAGTTTTTCCACGCTTAATAGACCCAGCAACACATGCAGAATAGGCTTGTCCATCAACAATTTCAATCAGACGCTCAGGCGTTGCTCCAAAAAACAACTGTCCGTTCTTTTGTAATCCAAAATGATAGCTTTCTTGCTGCTCGCTAGTAATATGATGAAGAGCAGCTACACTCGATACTTCCTGTTCAAAATTCATTTGCAACGAACGCGCAATAACAACTTTCTCCGCTTCGCCTTTGTTAATTTGATCCGTTACATCTTGAACGGCCTTTAGATAAGAATCTTTTTCAATTTCATCTATACCACTGACAATCGGCTTTATCGAAGACGCAAATTCATTTACCTCTGCAATATGAATTAGACGATCGCGTTCCTCCCGTAATGCATCGAATTCTTCAACAGCATTACTATCTGTTGTAATCAAGTTAATCGAAATAAACATTTGACCATTCTTACTGATTAATTGATAAGAAGGTACGACAAAATATGCAGACGGAAACCCATCCCATTTAGAGGCTTTAATGCTTTTCGGATCGAATGAAAAGCCCCCAAAAAGAACAGGTGCAATATCTTTCTCTTCTTTGATTAAAACAGCACATAATTCCTTCCACCGTTTTGATACTTCCAAGAAACGTTTGTCATATTCATTACTGGTTATTATTTTAGCGTGACCCAGACCGACTATTGTTAAAGTTCGATCAGCATTTTGCCAATAAAAATGTTTTTCTTTATAATCGGAACTTCCTGCCTCTAAAAAAGAAAGAGGAGATATGCGTCCAATTTCGATGGTTTCTGAAAAAAATCGATAATCAGAAGTCTTATCAGTTTTTCCGATATTTTTTGTTGCAGTTGTTTTTCGACTCATTTTCTTCCCTCCAGGAAGTAATAAAATACATCCTTCTTAATAGAACCATTAAAAAATCTCATGCCTCTATTCTACCACATCGGCTCCTGTAATAAGCGTATAGCATACCCAGAAGCCCCAATTTAGAGTATAATAAGTTAGATGAATATAATAATAAGGAGAGAATTATTTTGCAACAAACCATAAAAGCTGACACTGGATGGCGTATTTGGTGGCAATTAACTAGACCCCATACGTTGACAGCTGCTTTTGCCCCTGTATTTTTAGGAACAATGATCGCTTTAACTTATGAAGCCATTCATTTTCCATTATTTATTGCAATGCTTGCCGCAAGTATTTTCATACAAATGGCGACGAATATGTTTAATGAATACTACGATTTCAAGAGAGGCCTGGATACCGAAAAATCTGTCGGAATTGGCGGGGCTATTGTTCGAAACGGCGTTAAACCAAAAACAGTGCTTAATCTTGCTTTTTTATTATACGGAATATCAATTCTTATAGGAATCTACATATGTATGGAAACCTCTTGGGGACTTGCACTCGTTGGTTTGGTTTCCATGCTAATTGGTTATCTATATACAGGTGGACCTTATCCAATAGCCTATACACCGTTCGGTGAACTCGTTTCCGGCGTAGTTATGGGAATGCTACTAATCCTTATAGCCTTTTACATACAAACTGGAACGGTTACCACAGAGGCAATCTTGTTATCAATTCCTAGTATGTTACTTGTAGCTGCGATTATGATGGCTAACAATATTCGTGATCTTGTAGGCGATGAAAAAAATGGCAGGAAAACATTGGCAATTATTGCTGGCCGCTCTAATGCAATTACAATCCTGATGATGTTCTTTATCGTCTCATATGTTTGGATAATCGGACTTATCATTTTTGGTCATCTTACACCTTGGGCTTTACTCGTGTTCCTCAGTATTCCAAAACCAATTATCGCAATTTCAGTTTTCAAAAAAAATCTTCAACCTTTGGAAGTTGCTCCCGCAATGAAAGAAACAGCAATCACTAACACGTTATTTGGATTATTACTTGGTATCGGTATTCTCATGGGCCACCTTTTTTAATTTTTTTATTCCTATCCAAAAGCTGATTAAACTCAGTTATATTGGATAGGTTTTTTTATTTATGTTTTACACAACCGTAAAATAGGGAATCAGTGTTAATAAGATGGATATACTATAAAAAATATGAAAAGGTTGGGATTTAAAATGCTATCTGAAAAAGAGTTTTCTATATTAAAAAAAGAACTGTTAGACCTTAAAGAAAAATCAACTGTACAGGAAGAAGAAACATATCCTAAAGAAAGTCAAAAAGAAACTTTAGGCGAATTGTCTTCTTATGACAATCATCCAGCAGATATGGGAACCGCTTTATTTGAACGGGAAAAAGATTTAGCGCTTCATGAACATGCAGAATCGGAGTTAGGTAAGGTTGATATAGCATTAGAAGCAATGGCTGAGGGTTCGTACGGAAAGTGTCAAGTATGTAATAAGGATATTCCTTTTGAAAGATTAATCACAGTACCTTACACTACATTTTGTGTTGAACATGCCGCAATCAAAGAGCAGTCGGTTGAAGAAGATGCAGCCATAAATGAAGTTGAAAATCCATTTGAGAGTACGAGAGATACGCGATCAATTGATTATCAGAATAGTTTTCACGCGGTTGCAGAATTTGGTACATCCGACGCGCCATCGGACTTTATTGACAGTGAAAAACAGACGTATATGGATGATAATGATAATGATCGTGAAAACGACGAAATATCTAGAATAGATAATATCATAGGTAAGAGCGTAACAAATAATACGAACAATTCCTGATTAATGAAAACAGACAAAAGTTCTTTGGGCTAGTTCTATAGTACTTCTGAAATAACAAAAAAGCTGTTTCGTCTACTGAAGATACACAGTAAATGAAACAGCTTTTTATTATTGTTTTTATGACCCCTACGGGATTCGAACCCGTGATACCGCCGTGAAAGGGCGGTGTCTTAACCGCTTGACCAAGGGGCCAAACAAATATGGCGGAGAAGGAGGGATTCGAACCCTCGCACCGCTTACGCGATCTATGCCCTTAGCAGGGGCACCTCTTGAGCCACTTGAGTACTTCCCCGAATAAATGGCTCCGCAGGTAGGATTCGAACCTACGACCGATCGGTTAACAGCCGATTGCTCTACCACTGAGCTACTGCGGAATGGTGGGCCTAAGTGGACTCGAACCACCGACCTCACGCTTATCAGGCGTGCGCTCTAACCAGCTGAGCTATAGGCCCTTGTTGGAGCGAGTGAAGGGAATCGAACCCTCATCATCAGCTTGGAAGGCTGAGGTTTTGCCATTAAACTACACTCGCAAAATGGTGGCTCAGGACGGAATCGAACCGCCGACACAAGGATTTTCAGTCCTTTGCTCTACCGACTGAGCTACTGAGCCATACTTGATTGTGGTATATTTTTTTATAAAACTATGTAGTAAAATACATAATGGCGGTCCCGACGGGAATCGAACCCGCGATCTCCTGCGTGACAGGCAGGCATGTTAACCGCTACACCACGGGACCATTTGGTTGCGGGGACAGGATTTGAACCTGTGACCTTCGGGTTATGAGCCCGACGAGCTACCACTGCTCCACCCCGCGACAATATTATTGGAATTGATTTTAATGTATACGCATTTATAGTGTTTGACACCTTATGCTTCGCTTCGGTGTTAATCGCATTCTTCGTGATGCGATTTGCTCCACCTCGCGACAATACTATTGAAACAAACTAAGGTAAAAGGAAAAGTATATAAATTTTAAAAATTGGTTGCGGGGACAGGATTTGAACCTGTGACCTTCGGATTATGAGCCCGACGAGCTACCACTGCTCCACCCCGCGATAATATTATTGGAATTAAATCTAACCTTTAAAATATAAGCAAAGATATACATTAATCAACTTACTAAATTAACTTTATTTCATTTCACCATTTTGAATAAAAATGGCGGAGGAAGAGGGATTCGAACCCCCGCGGGCTTTAACACCCCTGCTGGTTTTCAAGACCAGTCCCTTCAGCCAGGCTTGGGTATTCCTCCGAGATTTAAGATGGTGGACCTTGCAGGACTCGAACCTGCGACCGGACGGTTATGAGCCGTCTGCTCTAACCAACTGAGCTAAAGGTCCTTATGATGGCGGCGGAGGGAGTCGAACCCACGACCTTACGGGTATGAACCGGACGCTCTAGCCAGCTGAGCTACGCCGCCAGGATATTTAGATAAGTTGATAGATAATAATAGACCATTAAAATTAATGGTGGAGCCTAACGGGATCGAACCGTTGACCTCCTGCGTGCAAGGCAGGCGCTCTCCCAGCTGAGCTAAGGCCCCTAAAAAATGGTCGGGAAGACAGGATTCGAACCTGCGACCCCTTGGTCCCAAACCAAGTGCTCTACCAAGCTGAGCTACTTCCCGAGATTTATAGGTGAAAATAATGGCGCGCCCGGCAGAAGTCGAATCCACAACCTTCTGATCCGTAGTCAGACGCTCTATCCAATTGAGCTACGGGCGCATAAAAATCTTTTTTTGAAAAAATATGGTGCCGAGAACCGGAATCGAACCGGTACGGTAGTTACCTACCGCAGGATTTTAAGTCCTGTGCGTCTGCCAGTTCCGCCACCCCGGCGAATCAATGGAGCGGAAGACGGGATTCGAACCCGCGACCTCCACCTTGGCAAGGTGATATTCTACCACTGAACTACTTCCGCGTAATAAATAAAGTGCGGGTGAAGGGAGTCGAACCCCCACGCCCGAAGGCACTAGATCCTAAGTCTAGCGTGTCTGCCAGTTCCACCACACCCGCATGATTAATATGTCGGCAAGTCATAAAATGGTGAGCCATACAGGATTCGAACCTGTGACCCTCTGATTAAAAGTCAGATGCTCTACCAACTGAGCTAATGGCTCGAAAGTGGTGCCGGAGAAAGGACTTGAACCCTCAACCTACTGATTACAAGTCAGTTGCTCTACCAGTTGAGCTACTCCGGCGTTATTTCAAGTTCTAAAATTGAGTGGTGGAGGATGACGGGCTCGAACCGCCGACCCCCTGCTTGTAAGGCAGGTGCTCTCCCAGCTGAGCTAATCCTCCTGGGTAAATTACAGATGAACTTCTTTCATGAAATTCACTGATATAAAGTTTCGTTAAGCTTAACTATGTAATGAATTGTATAAGCCTGGCAACGTCCTACTCTTGCAGGGGGATGCCCCCAACTACCATCGGCGCTGAAGAGCTTAACTACCGTGTTCGGTATGGGAACGGGTGTGACCTCTTCGCTATCGCCACCAGACTTATTTGTCGCTTTCTTAAGGACAATATTCATTATAACAACTCTTGAAATAAATACAAGCTTTTTTCGAAAGAATTTTACTTGTTCTTTCAAAACTGAATAAAACAATTGATTATTTCACAAATCAGGGTCAATCAAACCCTTTTAACTTGAATAGGTTAAGTCCTCGATCAATTAGTATCCGTCAGCTACGTACGTCGCCGCACTTACACCCCGGACCTATCAACCTCATCTTCTCTGAGGGATCTTACTTACTTGCGTAATGGGAAATCTCATCTTGAAGGGGGCTTCATGCTTAGATGCTTTCAGCATTTATCCCGTCCACACGTAGCTACCCAGCGATGCCTTTGGCAAGACAACTGGTACACCAGCGGTGTGTCCATCCCGGTCCTCTCGTACTAAGGACAGCTCTTCTCAAATTTCCTGCGCCCGCGACGGATAGGGACCGAACTGTCTCACGACGTTCTGAACCCAGCTCGCGTACCGCTTTAATGGGCGAACAGCCCAACCCTTGGGACCGACTACAGCCCCAGGATGCGATGAGCCGACATCGAGGTGCCAAACCTTCCCGTCGATGTGGACTCTTGGGGAAGATAAGCCTGTTATCCCCGGGGTAGCTTTTATCCGTTGAGCGATGGCCCTTCCATGCGGAACCACCGGATCACTAAGCCCGTCTTTCGACCCTGCTCGACTTGTAGGTCTCGCAGTTAAGCTCCCTTATGCCTTTGCACTCTACGAATGATGTCCAACCATTCTGAGGGAACCTTTGGGCGCCTCCGTTACTCTTTAGGAGGCGACCGCCCCAGTCAAACTGCCCGCCTGACACTGTCTCCTGCCCCGATAAGGGGCATGGGTTAGAATTCCAATACAGTCAGGGTAGTATCCCACCAACGCCTCCTCCGAAGCTGGCGCTCCGGAATCTCAGGCTCCTACCTATCCTGTACAGACTGCATCAGAATTCAATATCAGGTTGCAGTAAAGCTCCACGGGGTCTTTCCGTCCTGTCGCGGGTAACCTGCATCTTCACAGGTACTATAATTTCACCGAGTCTCTCGTTGAGACAGTGCCCAAATCGTTACGCCTTTCGTGCGGGTCGGAACTTACCCGACAAGGAATTTCGCTACCTTAGGACCGTTATAGTTACGGCCGCCGTTTACTGGGGCTTCAATTGGAAGCTTCGCTTGCGCTAACCTCTCCTCTTAACCTTCCAGCACCGGGCAGGCGTCAGCCCCTATACTTCACCTTGCGGTTTTGCAGAGACCTATGTTTTTGCTAAACAGTCGCTTGGGCCTATTCACTGCGGCTCTCTCAGGCTTTAACACCTTACCAGAGCACCCCTTCTCCCGAAGTTACGGGGTCATTTTGCCGAGTTCCTTAACGAGAGTTCTCTCGATCACCTTAGGATTCTCTCCTCGCCTACCTGTGTCGGTTTGCGGTACGGGCACCTCCCGCCTCACTAGAGGCTTTTCTTGGCAGCGTGAAATCAGGGACTCCGGGGATAATTCCCCTTGCTATCACAGCTCAATGTTATAGAAACGGGATTTTCCTCGTTTCACACCTTACTGCTTAGACGCGCATAACCAACAGCGCGCTCACCCTATCCTACTGCGTCCCCCCATTGTTCAAACGGCGGGGAGGTGGTACAGGAATATCAACCTGTTGTCCATCGTCTACGCCTTTCGGCCTCGACTTAGGTCCCGACTAACCCTGAGCGGACGAGCCTTCCTCAGGAAACCTTAGGCATTCGGTGGAAGGGATTCTCACCCTTCTTTCGCTACTCATACCGGCATTCTCACTTCTAGGCGCTCCACCAGTCCTTACGGTCTGACTTCAACGCCCCTAGAACGCTCTCCTACCACTGACACCAAAGGTGTCAATCCACAGTTTCGGTAATCCGTTTAGCCCCGGTACATTTTCGGCGCGGCGCCACTCGACCAGTGAGCTATTACGCACTCTTTAAATGGTGGCTGCTTCTAAGCCAACATCCTGGTTGTCTGGGCAACGCCACATCCTTTTCCACTTAACGGATATTTGGGGACCTTAACTGGTGGTCTGGGTTGTTTCCCTCTCGACTACGAATCTTATCACCCGCAGTCTGACTCCCAAACATAAATCTTCGGCATTCGGAGTTTGTCTGAATTCGGTAACCCGGGATGGGCCCCTAGTCCAAACAGTGCTCTACCTCCGAGATTCTAACGTTTGAGGCTAGCCCTAAAGCTATTTCGGAGAGAACCAGCTATCTCCAGGTTCGATTGGAATTTCACCGCTACCCACACCTCATCCCCGCATTTTTCAACATACGTGGGTTCGGGCCTCCAGTAAGTGTTACCTTACCTTCACCCTGGACATGGGTAGATCACCTGGTTTCGGGTCTACGACCCCATACTAAATCGCCCTATTCAGACTCGCTTTCGCTGCGGCTCCGCATTCACTGCTTAACCTTGCATGGAATCAGTAACTCGCCGGTTCATTCTACAAAAGGCACGCCATCACTCGTGATCAATTCCGAAGAAATGATCAACGGAGCTCTGACTACTTGTAGGCACACGGTTTCAGGATCTATTTCACTCCCCTTCCGGGGTGCTTTTCACCTTTCCCTCACGGTACTGGTTCACTATCGGTCACTAGGAAGTATTTAGCCTTGGGAGATGGTCCTCCCGGATTCCAACGGAATTTCACGTGTTCCGTCGTACTCAGGATACACTCTGGAGAGAATGAACTTTCGACTACGGGGCTTTTACCCACTACGGCGGACCTTTCCAGGTCGCTTCGTCTAATTCATTCCTTTGTAACTCCGTATAGAGTGTCCTACAACCCCAGGAAGCAAGCTTCCTGGTTTGGGCTATTCCCGTTTCGCTCGCCGCTACTCAGGGAATCGATTTTTCTTTCTCTTCCTCCGGATACTTAGATGTTTCAGTTCTCCGGGTTTGCCTCAAGTACGCTATGTATTCACGTACATGTACTACCCCATTACGGGCAGTGGGTTTCCCCATTCGGAAATCTCTGGATCAAAGCTTACTTACAGCTCCCCAGAGCATATCGGTGTTAGTGCCGTCCTTCTTAGGCTCCTAGTGCCAAGGCATCCGCCGTGCGCCCTTTCTAACTTAACCTAAATATTCATCAATTCCCATCGCATTTGAATGCTCTGGTCACTGTTAAATACTTTTCTTGAACACGACTAAACAGCGATGTAAAGTCAATGTTCATTAAAAAGGTATTACATTGTCAATTACAAATGTAATCGACTCGATTGATTACTTGATTTGTTACTCTTAATATTGTTTTATCCAGTTTTCAAAGAACAAGTTTTGAAAGTTCATAATTTATCAAGTGAAAAACACTTAACAAACTTAATGAGCCTTCAAAACTGAACGCAAAACGTCAAGTTGCAGATAGAATCTGCATTCCGAATGTTGACAGGTCAAACACGAAGTGTTTTCGCTCTCGAACATAATCCTTAGAAAGGAGGTGATCCAGCCGCACCTTCCGATACGGCTACCTTGTTACGACTTCACCCCAATCATCTGTCCCACCTTCGGCGGCTGGCTCCCAAAAGGGTTACCTCACCGACTTCGGGTGTTACAAACTCTCGTGGTGTGACGGGCGGTGTGTACAAGACCCGGGAACGTATTCACCGTGGCATGCTGATCCACGATTACTAGCGATTCCGGCTTCATGCAGGCGAGTTGCAGCCTGCAATCCGAACTGGGAACGGTTTTATGGGATTAGCTCCCCCTCGCGGGTTGGCAACCCTCTGTACCGTCCATTGTAGCACGTGTGTAGCCCAGGTCATAAGGGGCATGATGATTTGACGTCATCCCCACCTTCCTCCGGTTTATCACCGGCAGTCACCTTAGAGTGCCCAACTGAATGCTGGCAACTAAGGTTAAGGGTTGCGCTCGTTGCGGGACTTAACCCAACATCTCACGACACGAGCTGACGACAACCATGCACCACCTGTCACCGCTGTCCCCGAAGGGAAAGGCATATCTCTATGCCAGGCAGCGGGATGTCAAGACCTGGTAAGGTTCTTCGCGTAGCTTCGAATTAAACCACATGCTCCACCGCTTGTGCGGGTCCCCGTCAATTCCTTTGAGTTTCAGCCTGGCGGCCGTACTCCCCAGGCGGAGTGCTTAATGCGTTTGCTCCAGCACTAAGGGGCGGAAACCCCCTAACACTTAGCACTCATCGTTTACGGCGTGGACTACCAGGGTATCTAATCCTGTTTGCTCCCCACGCTTTCGCGCCTCAGCGTCAGTTACAGACCAGAAAGCCGCCTTCGCCACTGGTGTTCCTTCACATCCCTACCCATTTCACCCCTACACGTGGAATTCCGCTTTCCTCTTCTGTACTCAAGCCTTTCAGTTTCCAATGACCTTCCACGGTTGAGCCGTGGGCTTTCACATCAGACTTAAAAGGCCGCCTGCGCGCGCTTTACGCCCAATAATTCCGGACAACGCTTGCCACCTACGTATTACCGCGGCTGCTGGCACGTAGTTAGCCGTGGCTTTCTAATGAGGTACCGTCAAGGTACGGGCAGTTACTCCCGTACTTGTTCTTCCCTCACAACAGAGTTTTACGATCCGAAAACCTTCTTCACTCACGCGGCATTGCTCCATCAGACTTTCGTCCATTGTGGAAGATTCCCTACTGCTGCCTCCCGTAGGAGTCTGGGCCGTGTCTCAGTCCCAGTGTGGCCGATCACCCTCTCAGGTCGGCTACGCATCGTTGCCTTGGTAGGCCGTTATCCCACCAACTAGCTAATGCGCCGCGGGCCCATCCTGCAGTGACAGCGTGAGCCGTCTTTCAGAGTTTGTTCATGCGAACAAACTGATTATTCGGTATTAGCCCCGGTTTCCCGGAGTTATCCCCATCTGCAGGGCAGGTTGCCCACGTGTTACTCACCCATCCGCCGCTAACAAAGAAGAAACAAGTTTCTTCTTCGTTCGCTCGACTTGCATGTATTAGGCATGCCGCCAGCGTTCGTCCTGAGCCAGGATCAAACTCTCCATAATAGAGAAACTTGAATAGCTCGAGTTTCATTTTGCTGACTTCGAATCCGAAGATTCGTTTTCGTTTCGATTTAACGAAACGTTATATCTTGACGTTTTGCTGTTCAGTTTTCAAGGTTCATTGTTATTCGCTTAATAATATAGAAGAAACATAAAACCTAATTGTTCTTTTATTTCTTCTGCAACAGCGACTTCTCTAATATAACAAAAACGAGAATCTTTGTCAACAATTATTTTCAAATTGTTTTTTGTTGATTACGGCGCTGCTTCTTAAGGACAAGTAATAATATAACCCAAGAAGCAGAAATAATCAAGTCTTTTTTAAAAAGAAAATTCTTCTTACTGTTTTTCCGTCTATAACAAACAATAAGATACCCATTATAACAATAAGCCCGCCGGTTATTTGAGTCATTGAAAGTGTTTCATGAAAGATATAATAGGCAAGGATCGACGCACCTACGGGTTCAAATAAGATTGCAATGGAAATCACATTTGTACTGACCCACTTAAGAGACCAGTTAAATAATGAATGTCCTAGTA
The DNA here is from genome assembly GCF_018309085.1 of Sporosarcina sp. Marseille-Q4063. GTDB lineage: Bacteria > Bacillota > Bacilli > Bacillales_A > Planococcaceae > Sporosarcina. The sequence continues at coordinate 1,295,320 of NZ_CP070502.1, forward strand.
AATTCGGAATAAGAGCCAACAATACAAACCAAAACCAATCCATACTAGGATGTGGTCCAAATGATTCTCCTCTTATAATAACATAGAAGAAAAGAGTCACAGTACTAATGGAGTAAACAATAAATGTATAAGTAATTAAAGAGAGATGTCGACGAACAACTTGTCCAAATAATAAATATGCTGTTATTAACGCACAACCAATCAAGGCCAACATATCACCAAACAACGCTGTTCCACTTACTTTGAAATCGCCCCAGCTTATGATGAAGCTTCCAACAATTGCTATTGCCGCGGATAAAATTGTTTTAAGGCCTACCTTCTCCTTAAAGAAGAAATAAGTACCTGCAAATGCGAATATCGGTTGCAATGTAACCAATACAGTTGAACTTGCAACAGAAGTATAATTGAGCGATTCAAACCAAAAAATAAAATGAAATGCTAAAAAAACTCCGGCGAATGTAGTATTGATCCAATCTCTTTTACTTAATAATTTAATTTCCCATCTATATTTATATAGAAAAACGGGTAATAGTAGTAGAACAGAAAAAAACATTCGGTAAAATGCAATAACACCTGCATCCGCAGTCGCTAGTTTGACAAATACGGCTGATAAGGCGACTGAAACCACGCCAATCATTATTGGAATGTACGGGTTGATGCTTGGTTTCTCCATATAAAACACATCGCTTTCAAATAATCGTGATTACAAATAAATAGTATATCATCTCTAATTACAATGAACATACTAAAGGAAGTATAATAATTTGAGAAATGAAACAGTCTTACTACAATTGTAATAAAGTTTAACTATGTCTATAGAAAGGAACAGAATAAGGACAATTTTAATATCTACATCAAATAAGGTTGTTTTTGTATTTAAAGGAGGATTTCTATATGAGAGACATATTTAAACTATTAAAGGAAGGAAATAAACCTTCGTTGCTTGCTGGAATCGTAAATACGATTATTGCAATTTTGAAAGGGATCGCGTTTTTCTTTACAGGTAACGTCGCCATGTTTGCGGAGACACTCCATTCACTTGGCGATGCTGCAAATCAATTCTTCGTATTTATCGGTTCAGCGTTATCTAGAAAAGCACCAACACCTCAATTCCCAAATGGTTTCGGCCGAGTGGTCAATTTAGTTTGTCTTGGAGCTGTCATTATAGTAGCAATAATGTCTTATGAGGCTATTAAAGAAGGATGGCATCATGTGATGAATCCAACCGAATCGGGTGGATTCATAATAAACCTCTCTGTTCTTGGTATTGCAATTATTCTTGAGTTAGGTGTGCTATATAAAGCTGGGAAGGAAATTTTACATGAAGCAGGTATTGAAAAAGGCGGGCTCGCACCATTAACTATGGGTTTTACAAATCTTAAGAAAGCAAAACCTGCAACAAAACTCGTCTTCATGGAAGATCTTGTAGCGACTGCTGGTGGAATTTTAGCGTTTATCGCAGTTTTACTCGCACACTTCTTTAATTTGCTAGTTGCGGAAGGGATTGCTTCCATCATGATTGGATTAATGATGTTTTATGTAGTCGGGAGAGTATTTCTAGAAAATGCTAGAGGCGCGATTGGAGAAACTGATGAAGAAATGCTTAATCACATCGCACATATTGTTGCGATGGATTCCGATGTGAAAGACATTCAACAAATCGAGGTAATAAAAGAAGGAGAATTTCTTCATGTTCAAGTAACAGCGGAAGTCAACCCATCCCATACCCTTGAATACATCGATGACATACGCGATCGTCTAATGAAAATCATTTTAAATCAAAAAGGAGTTCAAGATGTATTGATTTCATTTGACGAAGACGACGGAATTCGTACATGGAAAGGCTCTAATGAAACAAATAATATAGAGGAATTCAGTTCGAAACTTCCGGAATAATCGTTCAACTACCACTTTTTCAAACGCTTCTCATAGAAAGAAACCGTCACGCAATAAAAATTGCGTGACGGTTTTTTATTATAAAGACGCTATCAGCACTTTTTCAACATCTTCTTTACTCATATTTGAAAAATTACCGATGTTACCATTTATAGTTGCTTTTTCTGCCATTAGTTCAATTTTGGAATTATCTATACCATAATCCGCAAGCGTTTCAGGTGCTCCAATCGAGGACCAGAATGACCTTAAACAATCAATTCCTTCTAAAGCAACTTCTTTGGTAGTTTTGCCTTCGGGATTGACTTGAAATACTTTTTCCGCCATTCTTGCGAATCGTTCAGGATTCACATCCACATATTGTCGCATCCAATGTGGGAATATTATTGCCAAACCGCCCGCATGCGGAATATCGTATACTGCTGAAATTGCATGTTCGATTTCGTGCGAAGCCCAATCTCCTTGGTAACCTAAGCGTAGGAAGTTGTTTAACCCTAGTGTTCCCGCTATAAGGATTGTTGCGCGTAAGTCATAGTTTTCTAGATCCTCAACGAGTTTGGGACCATTCTCAATAATTGCGCGAAGCACACCTTCACACATTTCATCTTGCACTGGAGTGTTTGTCGCTTCATTAAAGTACTGTTCGAAAATATGGGACATCATATCAACGATTCCGTATACCGTTTGATCTTTCGGGACTGACATTGTGTAAGTAGGGTCCAAAATCGAGAATTTGGGAAATGTAAATGGACTCCCCCATCCGTATTTCTCTTCTGTTTCTTCATTAGTAATGACCGATCCAGCATTCATTTCAGAACCTGTTGCGGCTAACGTGAGAACTGTACCAAATGGAAGTCCATCTTTTGGAGATGCTTTCTTACTGACAAAATCCCAAGCGTCTCCATCATATTTCGCTGCACAGGCGATAAGTTTTGTACAATCTATAACTGAACCGCCGCCAACTGCTAATAAAACATCAATTTCTTGTTCTTTACAAATTTCTGCGCCTTTACGAGCAGTTGAGATACGCGGATTTGGTTCAACGCCTGCTAACTCATGAACTTCCATACCTAATTTATCGAGCAGTGACATGACCTCATCATAAAGACCATTCTTTTTGATACTGCCTCCGCCATAAACGACTAAAACCTTTTTTCCGTAACTCGGTAATTCTTCAGTAAGTTTTTCTAATTGCCCTTTGCCGAAAATTAATTTGACTGGGTTATAAAATGTAAAATCATTCATTTTTAAAAAACCTCCTATTCTTCCCTTATTATCCAAAACGTGATTAATGATTGCAAAGTTAATGTACCTGGTATTTATTATTAACAAATGGACATACTTAGTATGGAGGTGCTTTAGATGGAAACTGTGCAAAGAATCGCCCTCGCCTTAGTCATTATTGGTGCATTAAACTGGGGTCTTGCTGGGCTGTTTCGATTTGACGTTGTCGCAGAATTAGCAGGTGGTTCAGCGGAGCCGATTGCCCGACTCATTTATATTGTTATTGGCGTTGCAGGACTTCTCAATCTTGGATTACTTTTTGAAGAGTGGCGAGGCAGAGACGTTGTCAAGGTGCATGCCACAAGTCCGGAAGAAATATAAAAAAAGACATCTCCCGGTTTATATCGGGAAATGTCTTTTTACATCTAGCTCCATGCGCTTTTGTTCTTATTACGCCCATCCACGGAAACGTGATGCTTCCGCAGTTGCGCGAACGCCGACCATGTATGCCGCTAAGCGCATATCTATATTACGTGTTGTAGCGGTAGTATAAACATTTTCAAACGCTTCTACCATTTTCTCTGTTAACTTTTCACGAACTTCGTCTTCAGACCAATAATAACCCATATTGTTCTGTACCCATTCGAAGTATGAAACAGTTACTCCACCCGCACTTGCTAATACGTCTGGAACGAGAAGTATTCCACGTTCAGTAAGTATTTGTGTTGCTTCTGCCGTCGTCGGGCCGTTTGCCGCCTCAACAACTATACTTGCTTTTATATTATGTGCATTTTCTTCAGTAATTTGATTCGCTATTGCAGCTGGTACGATGATGTCGCAATCTAGTTCAAAGAGTTCCTTATTGGTAATCGTGTCTTCAAAAAGAGTTGTTACCGTGCCGAAACTGTCGCGACGATCAAGTAAATAGTCAATATCTAAGCCGTTAGGATCGTGAAGCGCACCGTAAGCATCAGAAATTCCGATTACTTTTGCACCTGCATCATGAAGGAATTTCGATAAGAAACTTCCTGCATTTCCGAAACCTTGGATAACAACACGAGCACCTTTCATATCGATACCGCGTTTCTTCGCTGCTTCTTCAATTACAATTGTTACTCCCTCTGCTGTTGCACGGTCTCGACCTTGAGACCCTCCAAGAACAATCGGTTTACCAGTAATAAATCCTGGTGAGTTAAATTCATCAATTCGACTATACTCATCCATCATCCATGCCATAATTTGAGCATTTGTGAATACGTCTGGTGCTGGTATATCTTTTGCTGGTCCCATTACTTGGCTCAACGCACGGACGTAACCACGGCTCAAACGCTCAAGTTCGCCCATGGACATTTCACGCGGATCACAGATAACTGCACCTTTACCTCCACCATACGGAAGATTAACGATTCCACATTTTAATGTCATCCACATTGCTAGTGCTTTCACTTCAATGTAGTCTACGTCAGGATGGAAACGCACGCCGCCTTTTGTCGGACCAACTGCATCGTTATGCTGGCCACGGAAACCTGTAAACACTTTAACTTTACCATCATCCATACGAATAGGAATCCGTACTTCAACCATACGAATTGGATCCTTAAGAAGGTCGTACATTCCATCATCGTAACCGAGTTTATCAAGAGCTTCTTTAATGACATCTTGCGTGGACGTTAACAGCTTCATATTATCAGTCAATTGTTTTTTCGCCTCTTTGATTAAAATTTTTTCTTCGATAACATTGTAACATATTGCTAGACGTCTTGAAACTAATCTTTTTAAGCAAAAACTTGCTTGATTTTTTCTAACGCCCAATCAATTTCTTCTTTATTAATAACGAGTGGCGGTGCAAAACGGATTACCGTATCATGTGTCTCTTTACATAGTAAGCCCAGTTCTTTTAAGTTTTCGCAATATGGACGAGCGTCTACAGCCAATTCGACGCCAATAAACAATCCACGCCCTCTTACTTCTTTAATATCAGGATGGTTTATTTTCTTTAATTCATCCATGAAATAATTGCCGAGCTCTAATGCGTTTTCCGAAAGATTTTCATCTTCAATGACTTCTAAAGATGCAATCGAGACTGCGCATGCCATTGGATTTCCGCCAAATGTCGATCCATGTGAACCAGGATTGAATACGCCAAGAATGTCTTCGTTTGCGACAACGCATGAAATCGGGAATACCCCGCCGCCCAGTGCTTTTCCTAGTACGTACATATCTGGCTCGATGCCTTCCCATTCACATGCGAACATTTTACCTGTACGACCTAAACCGGCTTGAATTTCATCTGCGATAAACAACACATTATGTTTTGTACAAAGGTCGCGTGCCGCTTTGATGTAACCTGCTGGAGGAATAATAATGCCTGCTTCGCCTTGAATTGGTTCAATCAGAAATGCTGCCGTGTTTGGTGTAATCGCTGCTTCTAGTTCATCGATATCACCATATGAAACTAGTTTTATACCAGGTAACATTGGACCAAATCCGCGTTGATATTCTGGTTCAGACGATAATGAAACGGCAGTCATTGTACGTCCATGGAAGTTTCCATTGCAACCGATAATTTCTGCTTGTCCATCGGCAACACCTTTTACATCATAAGCCCAACGTCGCGCTGTTTTAACAGCTGTTTCAACAGCTTCAGCTCCCGTGTTCATAGGAAGAGCCATTTCTTTTCCTGAAATCTTACAAACTTTTTCATACCATGGACCGAGTTGATCATTATGAAACGCGCGTGATGTTAGTGTTACACGATCCGCTTGTTCTTTCAGTGCATTGATAATTTTGGGATGACGGTGACCTTGGTTAACGGCTGAATACGCTGCAAGCATGTCCATATACTTATTACCCTCTGGATCTTTCACCCAAACTCCTTCTGCTTCTGAAATAACAATTGGTAATGGATGATAATTATTCGCACCAAACTTTTCTGTTTGCTCAATTACATTTTTTGATACTGACACATAATTCCCTCCTTTTTAATAGCAGATTGTCTCTTCATATACGAAGAGACAATCTTTTCAAGTGGTTCATGTTTATATTATCGTATTTCTTCTCTATTTTATAGTGTTTCTGAAGTTGTTTTTCCTTGCATATGGAGTTGCAAGTAATCTGGTCCGCCCGCTTTCGAGTCAGTACCAGACATATTGAAGCCGCCAAATGGCTGGTAACCTACAATTGCGCCTGTGCAGCCACGGTTAAAGTAAAGGTTTCCGACATGGAAATCTTCGCGTGCTTGTTCGATGTGCTCACGATTATTCGTAATAACTGCACCTGTTAGGCCGTAGTCAGTGTTATTGGCAAATTCAATTGCTTCATCGAAATTTTTCGCTTTCGATAGGCCAACAACTGGGCCAAAGATTTCTTCTTGCATGATACGAGCTTTTGGATCCAGGTCTGCAAATACTGTCGGTGCGACGAAGTATCCTTTGGAATCGTCACCCGTACCACCAGCAACTAGACGACCTTCTTCTTTACCAATTTCGATATAGCTCATGATTTTGTCGAATGAAGCTTGGTCAATAACTGGTCCAGTAAAGTTCGAGTTATCCGAGGAATCTCCGTAAGTCAATTCTTTTGTCAGTTCTTCAACGCGTTCTACAACCTGATCATAGACTTCTTCATGAATGATTGCACGCGAACATGCTGAACATTTCTGGCCGCTGAAACCGAATGCTGATTTTACAATGGCTTGTGCTGCTAATTCTAGGTCCGCCTGGTTGTCAACGACGATGGTATCTTTACCGCCCATTTCCGCGATAACACGTTTCAACCAAATTTGTCCTTCATTTACAACCGCAGCACGTTCATAAATTCTCGTTCCGATTTCACGTGAACCTGTAAATGATACGAAACGCGTTCTTGGATGATCTACTAGGTAATCGCCGACTTCTGAACCTGAACCTGGGATGAAGTTAACGACTCCTGCTGGCATACCTGCTTCTTCAAGCACTTCAATAAATTTAAATGCAATAACTGGTGTTGTTGATGCCGGTTTAAGTAGTACTGTATTTCCAGTTACGAGTGCAGCGGCAGTTGTTCCAGCCATGATTGCGAATGCAAAGTTCCACGGAGAAATAACAACGCCTACTCCTAGTGGAATGTAGTGGAATTGATTATATTCGCCTGGACGGCTTTCTACATGCATGCCTTCTTTCAAGTCGAGCATTTGACGGCCGTAATATTCCAGGAAGTCGATTCCTTCAGCTACGTCTGCATCTGCCTCATTCCAAGGTTTACCTGCTTCTTTTGTCAAGAGTGCTGAAAACTCAGCTTTTCGACGACGTACGATTGCAGCTGCTTTGAATAAAACATCCGCTCTGAATTCTGGCTTGACTTTTCTCCATGTATTAAAAGTTTCATCTGCTACTTGCATCGCTTTTTCAGCAAGTTCTTGGCTTGCTTTTGATACACGCCCGATTACCTCTTCTTTATTTGATGGGTTTGTGGAAACTAATTTTTCATCAGTTGTTACACGTTCTCCGCCAATGATTAATGGGTAGTCTTCGCCTAGATACCCTTCTACTTGTTTTAATGCACTGAGATATGCGTTCGTATTTTCTTCATTAGTAAAATCTGTGAATGGCTCATGTTTGTATGGGATCATAATAATTTCCTCCTTTAATAATATACGGTGCAAAAAATATTTGCACTTTGTAATTGATTACATATATAATAATGCAAAAGATTCTTGCTTATTTCAAGTATTATTACTTTTATTAGTCCTTTTTCTTTTTAACAAGTCGATTGGAGGAGTTTTATGCGAAAAAAGATAGATGCGCTTTCCCCGTTTTATGCATTTGCAATTGAACATGCAGCACTTGGAATCCATGCGATAGATAATCACGGCAATACAATTATTTATAATAATAAAATGAAGCAAATTGAAGGGCTTGCGCTTGAAGATGTTCAAGATCGATCTATTTTGGAGTTGTTTAATTTTGAACATGAAGAGAGCACTTTGCTTAAAGTTTTACAAAGCCGAAATGAGTTATTGAATGTTAAACAAACGTATTGGAATCGAAATGGGATTGAAATTACGACTGTCAATGATACGTATCCCGTTTTCGAAAATGGGAACTTAATAGGGGCAATTGAACTTTCACGAGATATAACAGCATTGGAAAAGGTTTTGCATCAACCAGATTCAAAATCTAATAAACCGACAACGTTCAGTGAAATCGTCGCCTATTCATCTTCAATGAAAACTGTGATTTCGACCGCCAAGAAAGCAGCAAAGGCTAAGTTATCCGTTCTTTTAATTGGGGAAACAGGTACCGGAAAAGAGCTGATTGCAGAAAGTATCCATAATGCATTATCCCCATCACCTCAATACTTTTATACGCTGCATTGTCATAGTTCGGATCCGTTCCTTATCGACCGGTTACTTGAGGATTTGAATGAGTCTGATTCCTACACGTTGTTTTGTGAGCGAATCGAATTATTATCCATCCCTTTACAAAAGAAGTTGTTGGCCTTGCTGTCGAAATCGGATAGCGGCAATCGTCAATTTATCGCCAGTATTGGAGACGATCCAGTTGAATTAATAGCCTCCGGAAACTTATTGAAGGAATTGTATTATTTCTTTTCTTCTTTTGCGATTCGTATACCGCCGCTTCGGAAAAGACTTGAGGATATTATGCCTTTCATTTCCGCCTATTTGGAACAAAGAAGCGAACGCTATAATAGCGTGATTCAAGGGATTACACCTGAAGTAGAGAAGCTATTTAAACAATATAATTGGCCGGGGAATATGCGCGAACTTGAAATTTTGTTGGACGAAGTGACTTCCCTTTCTTCGACCGAAACGGTTATTACGTATAATATGTTACCACTTCATTTCAGGGTGAAAACTGGCAATGCGGATGATCAGTCCATTGAAGATTTCATTGTCTACCGAAACAAAGAGTTGCTGCCGCTAGATGAATATTTGCATGCTGCTGAAGAGTACTATATTAATAAAGCGATGAAGCTTCATGATGACAATGTTACAAAAACGGCGAATGCCTTAGGAATGAGTCGGCAAAGTTTACAATATCGTTTGCGAAAAATAAAAAATGAGAGGTAGGCATAATCGCCTCCTCTCATTTTAATATTGACCTGATTGTTCGATCCAATCTTGAAGCTTTTCTTTCAATGAATTAAAACCTTCTGAATCTCTTTCTTTAATGCGTTCTTGTAAGGATTCGCGTGTACGCTCATCTCGACGATCAGTTACTGGTTTTTCCTGGAGTGCCCGAATCGACAAACTGATTTTTTCGGCTTCTTCGTTGACTTCCAAGATTTTAACTTCTACCTCTTCTCCGATAGATAAGAACTCGTTTACGTCTTTTACAAAACCATATGTGATTTCGGAAATGTGGACCAGTCCTTGCGTGTTTTCATCGAGTGAGACGAACGCGCCATAGGGTTGAATGCCCGTTACTTTTCCTGTGAGCTTTTCTCCCGCTTCATACTTTCTCGCCATTTGAAACAGCTCCCAATTTTTTATATCGTATCTGCCATAGGGCCATCTAAATTATATCATGAATGCATATAGCGGGCAAAAAAGCATGCTGTATTCACTTATTTAATCTCGTAAATCGTCCAGATTCCATCTGCATTGTCGTAAATCATTCTTGCGAAATAATCGACAGTGCCATCCTTCTCAAGACCGATTGTGCCATCTTTTTCATAACCGACCGGGACAATATGCGAACCGTTAATGCTTGCATCTCCTACCATCTCTACAAATATCGACTCGACTTGTTCCAGTATAGAATCAGTTTTCGTCCAGTTTTTCATATAGTCTTCATATGAAACTGTTACATATTCATGATTGAAGAGCTGCCACATCGTCTCAGGATCTTCTAGTTCATTTGCATAATAGTAAACACCGATAATGATTAGAGGATTCGCATTTTCTAAAGTCATTAGATTATGATCATAAGAGAAGTTTTCATATAACTCTTTAACTTCTAATTGATATTCGGAATCTTGAACATATGTTGTCATCGTCCCGTATCCAATGAATTCCTCGATAGTGAATAATTTCAATCTATTATCATGTGCATAGCTTAATGCATCGTAAATATGATGTTGATTCAATCGCTGATAACTTTTCGATTTTTTCCAATCGCTCGCTTTCATCTCGCCAATGATTTTCTTCATGATAAAAGCGGCTGGTGAATCTCCGCCGATGTTTGCAATCTTTTCCCAAATGGCACGATATTCTTCTTTTACCGCTCCATGTTCATCGAATATTTCAACCGTTTCGCTATGTTCAGCATAAACTCCTTTTTTCTTTTCGTCGATTACTAATGCGCTAAATAACGTCGAGTACGTATGCGATAGCATCCCGTAATGCATAGCAGATTGATCAGAAGCAAGTAATGTTTTTTCCATATCGATTAAGTAGTCTATTGATTGGTTCAATGAAAAATCAAGGCTTTGCACGTTAAACAAAGGCTCGGTTTCGAGCATTGTCATATAACCACCTACGTCTTCGTGAAGTGCATTTCTAATTTTCTTGCTGAATTCATTGGTCTGGTATTTCGGATAGAACGGTGCGACATTCGGAATCGATACTGGATAATAATTTTGTTTTTCTAGACCTGTTAGGATTTTTTGAAAGTCCTCGGGGTACATATCCTTCTTTGCCATGAACTTTTCGATGTCAATTTCTTCGTCAACCAACGCATCTTCGATGATTTGGTGATGGTCGTAATAAATCGAATAAAAAGATTCTTGAATATAGGAAAGTTTCTCCAAGTATGAATTGATGAATTGTTCACTTTTTCTTTTATCATTTGTCAAAGGATTTTTAATTAATTGTTCCGCCATTTCAGACGGCAATTGTAATTGTTCAAGTATTTCTTCATATTCATTCTTGATTTTTTTCCTATCGATTGGTTCATTTCTACTGAGTAGTCTTTCGTAACGCCTGATCATCGAATCAAAATCTCTGCGCGGGGTTCCTGCTAATCCACTTGCAAATCCATAATCGTTTTCTTCAATTGTTTCAGGAAAACCTAATTTATCGAATTGATTTTCCACTTCTTTTTCGAATGAGATTTTCAGGCGTTCTATATATTTTTCAGTTGAAGACCTTTGGTATTCCTCTCCTGTCACAACTGAAACCGTGATGAGGGTTAATAATGTAACAATCCCGGCAATCCATGATAGCAGAACTTTTTTTGATGATTTAGGTTTTAGTATTGGCTCACTTTTGACTTGCTGTTCCTCAAAAACATTTTCATATGTGAATGAAAAACGAAGTCGCTCATATGATTTACTTAAAAACTTTAATTGTTTCTCGATTTGCAGTTGATTTCTACCCAGTTTTTCACGTGATTCTGCAATTAAATTCATTACTTCATTTTCTGGAAGGCCTGTAATAAATTCAATTTCTTTCTCTGTCATTCCATGAAAATAGAATAGTAGTAAGGCAATCTTATTTTCATCTTCAAGGCTGATAATTTTTTCATGAAGTTGTTGATCTTCTTCAAAGGGCAACAACTTTTCTTTTTCATCTGGCTGTTCCATATTTTTTATTAATATTAAAGCAGCCTTATACATGAATAAACGAAGGTGATTTTCGTCTTCTACTTCAGTTAGCTGGTTATATAACTTCCTGAACGTCGCTTCAGTTATCTGCTGGACTTGAAGCGAACTGCATCCGTATTGGACTGCGAGTTGCTCTATTTTTTTTGAGTGATCTCCCATCCATTTTACAAAAGCTTCACGGTCACCCGTCTTTAGTTGATTAAAAAACTCGACATCCGTAATAATAATCATCCCCCTGCTCTATCGTACCAAACTTTGAAGCCCCTTATTTCAAAGGATAGACGATGCGCCAACCGTGTTTTGTCCACATCATGTTGATTTCTACTATCGATTCATTGCTAGGATTTGTTTCTTCATTGACCGTTAGCGTTGCAATACCGGGCCAGTTTCCATTCCCATCTTGTTCTAATCCTTTAAATGAAATCGTCTTGTATAGATTTTCCATATTCATCGGAAAATATATGTTTGGCTTCTTAAGGTATTGTTCTTTGTCAATAACCGTAGTTCCATCACCTTGATAATAGAAAGCGTATTGTGTTTCGAAATCCCCTTGTTGTCCGGCGTGAAAATAGGTTGCGATTATGTCGATTGGCGTCATATAATCTATTTCATCGAATGACTTCGATTCGGTGAAATAATCATATCTATATGTTATCCATTCTTTGTCAATCGAAGCGATGTCCATTTCCGGGATTTCTACGCTTGAAGGAAGCGGGTTATGCACTAATTCTTGCAGATAAAATTCCCCGCTTCTATCGATCCAAAGCGGAATATATTGATCTTCTAATTGATCTTTTCCGATTTTTACATAAGCGTAATAGTTTCTTCCAAATCGCTCTATGTTTTCATTGGAGAATTCGATAGAGGTCGCTTCTTCAAATAGTGAAAACCCTTTTTGCCAGTCTGCAATAAAAGTAGCTCTCCAATCTTCAGCTTCGTTTTCATATACCCCCTCGGTATCAAAGTTGAATAATTTCAACATCGTCATTGGATCTTCCATTTCATTTGCGTAGTCATAGACGCCGGCTACATAAATAGGTGATAGTTCTTTAAATATGGTTCTGTCGTAATTTTTTTTGAATTCCTTATATAGCTTTTCTATTTTCGTTGAATAAAGTTTGTTGGGCAGGTCGATTTTTTCGTTAACAAGCGTTGGCTTTTTACCGAACATGATTTCCTCTAGTTTACCTTCTTGTGCAAGTTTAAGCACATCAATGATAGATTCATGAGTTAATCGATCCCAACTTTCTGAATTCCGCCATTCGGATACTTCCATTTCCTCAATGATTGGTTGTACAAGGTAACTTATTGGCAACGCCGTTTCATCTTGATAATTAAAAGTTCTCCATGCTTGTTGATAAAAAGTGGGTACCCTTCCTTCTGCTTCCATTTCTTTAATAAGGTTTTTTCCTTTCATAACTTCGCAAAAAAAAGATGAAAAATTGGTTTCCAACTCTTTGTAAAAACTTTCATCTTTACTAATTTGTATAATAGCTTGTTGCATTTCAGCTAATTCCTGGACAATCCAGTTCGGACTAAAAACCATATTGACATTATTAAGATAATAATCATAAGTCATCATACCAACATATGCACGAGCACTTTGATGATAGAGATAGCTCAATTGATCATGAATTGACGATTTATAATAACATGCATTAATTTCGAATGTGTTATTTTTTGCGCATATTTGGATAGATTGCTTACGCATTGTGTCTATCGCATGTTGTAGTTCACTTGGAAATTCAGCTTTTGAAAGCATTAATAATGATGCTTTTTGCCTTCCCCCTTCAAACGCTTCAATCGTTTCCCGGTTGTCCCAAAGAATGCCGTTGTACATGGTGATTAAGTCGACAATTTTCTCCTTATATATCATGGCATGTTCGATACTCGCACTTTCGCTTTCGTAGAGTGGTTCTAGTTGAAGGTCAGCTACCATTTCAGATGGCAACTTTAAGTGTTCCACGATGTTTTCGACTTTCTTTTCCAGATTTCTTGGAATTTCTCCACGATCCATTGAATCTTTTATATCCATTATTTCCTTATCTGCTTTTCTAATGAAATTCAGCTGGTCGAACCGCGCATCTTCCAATTGAAGTTTTTCTTGTCGTTTCGCGCGTTCGGTTTTATATTTTTCTTCTATATTTGCGAAAGATTCCACATCGATAGCATTAACAATCGGCTTTTCTTTCTTATTCGTGAAGGATAATGGCAATAAAATTATAATAATTGTTAAAGCTATTGCGCTTATAATTGCCCAACTTATCGACTTCTTTTTTGATTTAATGATGGGCTGTTGCACAATGGATCCGAATATCTGTTCAGCATTAAATTTTACGGATAAGCGATTGTAGGATTTCTTAAGAAATTCAAGACTTTTTCTGTTTTCACCGAGCAACTCGATTGCAGCTTGAATGGTTATTTCAATATCTTCTGCGGATTCTCCGATAACAATGGATATTTGTTCGTTAGTTAAATCATGATAAAAAGATAAAATAAAAGGAATACGATATTTCTCATCAAGTTCTACAATTTTAATATGAAGAAGTGTATCTTCTTTAAATGGGAGCGCGTCTTCAGGAACGGGTTCCGCTGAATTATATCGCAACAGCTTTTCCAGCAAGATTTTATAAAGTGTCATTAGTAATGGCATATTTTCATCAAGGCGTCTTAACTCATTACGAAGTATAATATATGTATCCATCGTCACCTCGTTTGCCTCTTCCAAAGAAAGTCCATTTTGAAATGCGAATCGTATCATGCTGCCAGAATGCTTGTTGATCCATTCCGGATAATTTGTAAAGTCCCCGTTTTTTGCATTTCGTATGAGTTCGTTTTCTTGCACTAACGGCCAGCCCCTTCCCCGACAACTGTTCATCAATCTTATTATACCAGAAAGTACAAATTATTCAGTTTAATTTTTCCGGGTTTTCTCGTCGGTTGCCACATTTCTTTGTATGATTCTTCTATCTCCAGGCGAAACTGATTTGTGATTTCCGCTTACCATCTCCCCCACTTTCTTACCTATATACGTAATACGTCACTTTCGTAGGATTTGTTTCACTTCTGATGTATTTCTTTATGTATTCATGTACAATGAAAAAATGTTTGCAAATAGAAAGAGTGATGAATTATGGCGCCACGTGAACAGTGGACATCGAAAATCGGGTTTATCCTTGCCGCAGCCGGTAGTGCGATTGGACTCGGTGCGATTTGGAAATTTCCTTATATGGCAGGAACAAACGGCGGTAGCGTATTTGTTCTGCTCTTCATTATTAGTACGATTGCAATTGGCCTTCCTATACTTCTTGCCGAATTTGTTATAGGTCGAATGGGACAAGCAGATGCTGTGACAACATTTAAGCGGTTGGCCCCCGGCAGCAAGTGGAACCTCATTGGTTGGCTAGGTTTCGCTTTCGGATTTATCGTGTTGTCTTTTTATAGCGTTGTCGGCGGTTGGATTTTGTCTTATTTAGCACGGGCGTTAATCTTTAAGCTTAATGGATTGGATTATGGTTTGATGTTTGATTCAATTACCGCTAATCCCATTGAAATATTGCTTTCGCAAGCGGTGTTCATGCTGTTAACCATTTGGATTGTGCAAGGCGGGATTAAAGCTGGGATTGAAAGAGCAAGTAGATGGATGATGCCGCTTTTATTTATTTTTTTCATCATCTTAGCCATCCGGTCATTGACACTTGAAGGTGCGATGGAAGGTGTACGTTTCCTATTTGTGCCGGATTGGTCTTTACTAACGGGTGAAACATTTATACTTGCACTTGGTCAAGCGTTTTTCTCACTTAGTGTAGGTGTGACTGGAATGTTGACGTATGCTTCTTATTTATCTAGGGAAGAGCGCCTTGGGCAATCCGCGTTGAATGTATCCCTATTGAACATTGTTATTTCAATTTTGGCGGGACTCGTTATCTTCCCGGCAGTTTTTGCACTAGGGCAATCTCCTGCTGAAGGACCTGGTTTAATCTTTGTTGTATTACCGGCTATTTTTGAACAAATTCCGTTTGGGAATCTATTTATGATTATTTTCTTCATATTAATGCTTTTTGCGACATTAACATCCTCGATCTCAATGTTGGAAATTGTCGTATCAACAGGTATTCGTAAGCGTGTTGATCGCAGGAGAAGGGCTGCTTGGGTATTCGGATTACTTATTTTCATCATTGGGATACCAAGCGCATTGTCTTTTGGATTATTATCTGGTGTAAATGTGTTCGGCGGAACTATTTTCGATTTTGCTGATCTATTAACGAGTCGAATTGGTATGCCGATTGGCGCATTATTGATTTCTATATTCGCAGGATTTGTTTTGACGAAAAAGCAAACGATAGACGAATTAAATACGCATCCAGCGATACATGCCCTTTGGAAATTTCTTGTTCGATTTGCGGCCCCTGTTGCAATCGCCATTATTTTTATCGCTTGGATTATTGAGATTACATTATAAAAAAACAACCTATGGATTTTTAACTCCATAGGTTGTTTTTTCATACAATGCATTTCGCTTCATATTTTATCGCTAAAAGCTTATAGGAAATTTGAACACATTTTTCGATTGGAATCCACATTTCATATGAGTGTTCGTAAATCTCCCGAATCTTTTTTGCAAGATCTGCAGGGTGATCGAGTCGATGTAGTTCGGCTATGACATCCACGATTTCTAATTCATATGCTTTTTCACCTTCGTCGAACGGGTCCCATTTTTCTAGTATACTGATTGCTTTTTTATTCATAGCTATAGTTTCCATTACTAATTCACCTTATTTTTATTTGGTTAATTATATGATAGCATAGGAATGGAAAAAGAAAAGGGGGAGTTTTATGAGTATTTTCGAGGAATTCATTGACCGACGTGAAACACGGTCCATTAAATGGGATCGGTTAGAAGAAGTTTACGGCATCGAAAATGCATCCAATATATTGCCCATGTGGATTGCTGATATGGATTTTGCGGCCCCGCAAGTTGTCATTGATGCGATGCAAGAAGTGCTCGACCACGGAGTTTTTGGCTATTCATACATATGCGATGAATGTAAAGACGGTATTCAATCATGGCTTGAACAACGGCATTCTTGGAAAACGGAAAATGAATGGATGTTATTCCATCATGGAGTTGTCCCAGCGATTGCAACGGTTATTGAAACTTTTACCGAGGATGGAGATGGCATTCTCATTACTCCGCCTGTCTATCCGCCGTTTTTTCAAGTTCCCGAACTTATGGAGCGTACGATCGTTGAGTGCGTGATGATTGAAAAGGATCGAAACTATTCGATTGATTTTGTGGAATTTGAAAAAGCGCTTCAACAAAATGTGAAATTGTTTATTCTTTGTAACCCGCATAATCCTGGGGGGATTGTTTGGACTGAAGAGGAACTTATAAAAATGATTGAACTTTGTGCAAAATACGACGTCTTTATTTTATCTGATGAAATTCATGCGGATCTTGTTTTCCCTGAACACCGACATATCGCATTAGCTGCAATTGCCGGTGATGAAGCACATCGAATTATTACATGTGTCGCACCAACGAAGACATTTAACCTTGCGGGCGTTCAAGCCGCTATCATGATTGCGACTGATAAAGAAGTTCGTGCAAAGCTTGAACAAAACGCATTGGCACACGGGCAGATGTCACTTAGCCCATTTGCTGCGGCTGCTGTAAAATCTGCCTATACGCAAGGTGGACCATGGCTTTCTGAGCTTCTTGAAATAATCTCTTCGAATATGGACTATGTGATTACGGAATTAGAAGAATCACTGCCTGGCATAAAGATAAACAAACCGCATGGTACGTATTTATTGTGGATTGACTATCGCGATACCGGCCTTTCTGAAAAAGAGATGATGGATAAATTATTAACCAAAGGGAGAATCGCTCTTGAACCGGGTTCGAAATACGGAGAATCTGGAATTGGTTTTCTACGCATGAACGTTGCGTGCCCTCTTTCTACAGTTAAAGATGGCGTCCAACGAATCATTACTGCATTATCTTAACAAAAGCGCAAGGCCCGTCTAGCCCCGACTAAGAAGAATTGAACTTCATTCTTCCCTGCTGAAGGCTTGAACGAAAGGCGTTCTTTGCCTTTTGCTTCAAGACTGAAGCGACTCGAGGGGCTGGCGCCTGGAGCTAGACGTGAAATAATAAAAATGAGAACCTTCAATTTTGAAGGTTCTCATTTTTTTTTGCTTCGTTTTCTGCGCGACGTTCACGTAGTATTCTTTCTTCAAGTTCTTTCGTCTCTTCTTCCTGTTTCTTGGAATTTCGACGAATCCAATTGAAGGTAAGGACTAATAGAATCATAAAAAATACAAATGAAATTGCGGCAGGTATATATTCTGCTTTATCTTGTGGAAAGTAAAGGAACGGCATTAATAGAGCGTTCATTTACGTACACTTCCTTACTTAATTTATTTCACATGTCTGAATTACTTTTGAAGGATTTCGATTGATTCAATTGAAATGTCTTCAACCGGCTTATCTTGTCGACCTTTTTTTACTTTTGCAATTGTATCAATAACATCCATTCCTTCAATAACATGGCCGAAGACTGTATGTCTATGATCTAAATGCGGTGTGCCGCCTAGTTTGTCGTATGCTTCAACAATTTCTTCAGGGAAGCCTGCGTCTTTTAATTGTTTTGTAGTTCCGCCTGGTAATTCTGATGCTTGAACGATGAAGAATTGGCTGCCGTTTGTGCCCGGTCCAGCGTTTGCCATCGAAAGAGCCCCGCGCAAGTTGAATACTTTAGTCGAGAATTCGTCTTCAAATGTGTCGCCCCAAATACTTTCTCCGCCCATGCCTGTGCCTGTTGGGTCTCCGCCTTGAATCATGAAATCCTCAATAACACGGTGAAAAATAATACCGTTATAATAGCCGTTTTCAGCATGTGTTAAAAAGTTTTCAACTGTTTTTGGTGCAACTTCTGGAAATAATTTAATTTTAATCGGGCCGAGTGTCGTGTTCATTACTACAAGTGCCTCGTTTGCCGCAACTTCGTTTGTTAACTGTGGATACATTGTTATTGCCTCCTATTTTTCCGTAAGAATTTCGATTGATTCAATTTTAATATCTTCAATCGGTCGTGTTTCCCTTGCTTCTGCTTTTGCAATTTTATCTACTGTGTCCATTCCTTCAATCACTTGACCAAATACTGTGTGGGAATGATCGAGATGCGGTGTGCCGCCCATATTTTCATAGGCTTCGCGAATTTCATCAGAATAAACTAAAGGTTTTTCCTGATCAAGTGCAGCTTCCTCTACTTCAGTTTTTTGTACGATGAAAAACTGACTTCCGTTCGTGTTCGGTCCGGCGTTTGCCATGGCAAGCGCCCCGCGGAAATGAAATACTGAATCTGAAAATTCATCTTCGAATGAATCTCCGTAAATACTTTCCCCGCCCGCACCTGTTCCGGTCGGATCACCGCCTTGAATCATGAACTCGTCCATTACTCGGTGAAATATAACACCTTCATAATAGCCTTCCTTTGCATGTGTCAAGAAGTTTTCAACCGTTTTTGGCGCAATGTCTGGAAAGAGTTTGATCTTAATCGGACCAAGGGTTGTGTTCATGACAACAACTTCTTCATTATCCGCCACTTCTGTCGCTAATTGCGGATAGCCGACTACTTTTTCTTTTGAATCATTTACACCATCGACTTCTTTCGATTGTTCCTTATTCGTTCCTTTACCGCATGCAGAAAGGGCGAAAAGTAACAATACCGTTAATAGAAGTAAAGGAATTTTTCTCATTAGCCATCACCATATTCACTCTACCATATTCACTTTCAAATTTCGATAAATAAAGCGCGTTGCTTTCTTCGGGTTTCGAAGTGTTTTATACTAAAAAAAGAGTAGGACGACGAAAGAAGGTTTATTTTCATGGATGTACTAAAAAGAAACTTTATCATTATGTGGGTATGTAATTTTCTCGTTGCTGGAACAACTACGATGATTATGCCATTCCTTTCCTTATATATCGACACGTTCGGCGATCATTCGGCTGCCTACGTTCAAAAATGGTCCGGTCTCATTTTCGGTGCGACATTTATAACTGCCTTTATTATGTCGCCTATTTGGGGAAGAATAGCGGATAAGCACGGTTTTAAGCCAATATTAATAATCAATGGCCTTGGACTTGCCACATCGATCTTTTTAATGAGTTTCGTGCAGACTGTTGAAACCTTTTTTATTTTAAGGCTTTTGATGGGAATTGTTACTGGATTTATCCCTACCTCCTTGGCGTTTATTTCATCCCAAACAGCACGTAAAGAAGCAGGAAAAATGCTAGGAACTTTGCAAATGGGAAGTGTTTCGGGGATGCTTTTCGGTCCCATGTTCGGTGGACTGTTAGCAGATGCTTTCGGCTTTCAATACACATTTATCATTACCGCAATATCAATTACGACTGCGACAATTATCGTCTTATTCGGGATTAAAGAACAGATTAGAGTAAAAAGTAAACGTGCAATTATTTATACGCGGAAAGCAATTTTAGGCGGGATTTTTCGTCATCGACTCATGTTAAACGTCATGATGGTCACGACGATTATTCAAATTGCAAACTTTAGTATCCAACCTCTATTGTCGCTTTATGTTGCTGAATTAACGAATGCGAAGGACGTTGCTTTTCTTGCTGGTATCACATTTAGCGCCGCAGGACTTGGAAATTTATTATTTGCGAGATTTTGGGGCCGGCTTGGCGATGATATTGGCTATGAGAAAGTCTTGTCGATTCTTCTACTTCTATCCTTCTTATTTGTCATCCCCCAAGCATTTGTAACGGCACTATGGCAACTCATTATTTGTCGTTTATTGTTCGGGATTGCAGTTGGCGGAATGATACCAATTACGACTGCCCTAATCAGACGGGATGCGCCTGTCAATATTCAAGGAGAAATGATGGGTTACAATACGAGCTTTAGATTCCTTGGTAATATTATAGGCCCGATGTTTGGTGGTATCGTGAGTGGGTTTATCGGCATCTCTTCCGTATTCATTGTTACCTCATCACTATTTCTCGTTGGGTTTACTTTCCTTTTTCTGGCTAAACGAAAGCCCGGGCAGGATTTTGAAGATTCTCTCGCCGCCAAAACTAATGGTTAAATTGTGCTATCACACAACATATACAGTAAAACGAAAAATTCTTTCGTGTCCATACATATAAGAAGACAGTCGTCAGCTTATAGGAATCTTGCGAGTCACCGATGCAAATCAAGGTAAATTACGTTATACTTTTAACAATGCTTTGAATTATGTTTTATTCATTTTGGAGGAGGATTTCATTGGAATTCGTATTATTAATTTTTCTGCCATTGCTGGCTGCCGTTTTCGTTCCGATTCTTTTTAAAAAGCTGAAATCTATACATACAGGATGGTTCGTTCTTCTCGTCCCGGTCGTTTTGTTCATTTACTACTTAAGTTTTCTAAAAACGACTATGAATGGAAAAGTGGCTATTTCTGAAATACCGTGGATTCCTTCGCTCGACATTTCGTTTGTCTCCTATATTGATGGGCTTAGTCTTCTGTTCTCCCTTCTTATAACTGGTATTGGGGCTCTTGTCGTGCTTTATTCAATCTTTTATCTCGACAAAAATCGAGAGAAGTTGAATAACTTTTATGTTTATTTATTGATGTTTATGACTGCAATGCTGGGCATTGTTCAGTCTGATCATGTCATTACACTGTATTTATTTTGGGAATTGACCTCAATTTCTTCGTTTTTACTTATTGGATATTGGTATACAAGAGATCGATCACGCTTTGGCGCATTGAAGTCTATGCTAATCACGATTTTTGGTGGACTGATGTTGCTTGGGGGATTTGTACTTCTCTCAATCATGGGAGATACTTACTCAATTCGGGAACTTATTGCAAATTCTGCTGCAATTTTTGAGCATGAGTATTTCATATTAGCCCTCGTTTTAGTATTGCTCGGAGCGTTTACAAAATCAGCTCAATTCCCATTTTATATCTGGTTGCCAGACGCGATGGAAGCACCTACTCCTGTAAGTGCCTACCTTCACTCTGCAACCATGGTCAAAGCTGGTCTGTATCTTGTTGCGCGGTTTACCCCGGTCTTTGCGGCATCTGAAGTTTGGATATGGCTTGTTACTGGCATTGGTTTGCTCACCCTTTTCTGGGGTTCGTTTTTTGCTGTAAAGCAGACGGATTTAAAGGCAATTCTAGCTTTCTCGACAGTCAGTCAACTTGGTTTAATCATGTCTCTGCTTGGTGCAGGTGCGGTTTCTTATCATGTTGAAGGTGCGAATGCCGCATTATTCAAGTTTGCCGCTTTCGCTGCGATTTTCCACTTAATAAACCATGCGATGTTTAAAGGGAGTCTTTTCATGGTTGCGGGAATCGTTGATCACCAAACAGGAACGCGTGATATACGCAAACTTGGCGGTTTAATGAGTATTATGCCGATCAGTTTCACAGTGGCCTTTATCGGGTCTATGTCGATGGCTGGTCTTCCACCGTTTGGCGGTTTTCTAAGTAAGGAACTATTCTTGAAATCGATGATTGCACTGCCTGAATTCGAATTGTTCAACTTTGCAACATGGGGCATGATATTCCCGATACTTGCATGGATTGCAAGCGTCTTTACATTTGTCTATAGTTTTTATTTCGTTTTCAAAACGTTTACTGGCAAGAAGAAACCCGAACCACTCCCGATTCAGCCGAAAGAAGCATCATTGGGAATGCTCATTTCGCCGGTCCTTCTTGCTGCTGTTGTTGTCGTTATTTTCTTCATTCCGAACTTAATTGGAAAGGCATTCGTCAACCCTGCTGTTGTTGCGACGCAATCGGATTTGTTTACGCATCCCGATGAAGTCGGCATTCAAGTTTCAGCTTGGCACGGCTTTTGGTCGCCAGAACTGCTTATGACGTTAGGTGTCATTGGACTCGGTTTGGTTCTGTTCTTAACGATGGCGAGATGGCAAAAGTTATACGATATACAACCTCAATATTTTTCATTGAATGCATTGTATGACTCATTACTTACTTTCGGTGAAGTTGGAATGAACCGATTATCACGTTTTTATATGACGGGGCTAATTCGTACATATTTGATTTACATGTTTTCGTTCATTGTCCTACTTACAACCGCGAGCTTATTTATACAAAACGCATTTGTTGTTGATATGGATAGTTTCGCACCGTTAAACGCGTATGGCTTGATGACTGCAATCATTCTTGTTATTGCAGTTTGTATGGTCTTATTCGCCAAGACGCGATTGGCGGCGATTATTGCGCTGGGTGCAGTTGGTTATTCTGTCGCTTTGTTCTTTGTTATTTATAAAGCACCGGATCTTGCGTTGACGCAACTTGTCATTGAAACAGTTTCAGTTGCATTGTTCTTGTTGGCATTTCATCATTTACCTGGGCTAAAAAGACATGGGGAAACCATGAAGTTTCGTCTCGGTAACTTCATCATTGCGGCTGCGGTTGGCGTTATGATTACACTAGTTGCGTTATCTGCACATTCGCAAAAGATGATTCCATCTATCTCTCAATATTATAAAGATACAGTGTTTACAGAAGCTGCTGGTGGAAATATCGTGAACGTCATTCTTGTGGATTACCGTGGTTTTGATACGTTGTTTGAAATTGCCGTATTAGCAATTGCGGGAATCGGTGTTTATAGCATGATTCGTTTAAGATTGTCGAGAAAGGAGAATTCTGATGAAAGCAAATGATGTCATATTGCAAACCGCAACCAAGGTTGTGGCCTTTATCATATTTCTTTTTTCGGTTCATATTTTCTTTGCCGGACATTTTGCTCCGGGTGGCGGCTTCGTTGGAGGACTTCTTACAACGGCGGCAATCGTTCTGTTGCTGCTTGCTTTCGATTTGAAAACCGTCCAAAAAGCATTGCCGTTTGATTTCATGATTGTTGTGGCGATTGGTTTACTCTTAGCTCTCGGAACAGCGGCCGGTTCAATTTTGTTTGACGTCCCGTTCTTCACACATGCATTTGATGATTTTGCTTTACCGCTTTTCGGAGTCTCATCACTTCATACAGCAATGATTTTTGACGCTGGTGTTTACTTGGTTGTTGTCGGATCGACGATTACGATGATTCAAGCGATTGGAGGAGATTCGTAATGGAATTTGTAATGTCGATTGTAATTGGCATCTTATTTATGGCTGCCGTGTACTTAATCTTATCAAGAAGCTTATTGCGAATAATCCTTGGAACAGGTCTTCTTAGTCACGGTGCTCATTTATTAATATTAACAATGGGTGGTTTAGGTGGCTCGGCCCCTCCTGTTTTGGTGGAGGGCGTAACTGATTTAGTGGATCCCCTACCGCAAGCGCTTATTTTGACTGCGATTGTTATCAGCTTCGGTGTCACGGCGTTTATGCTCGTGTTATTTTATCGAACGTATACCGAACATAATACTGATAACATGAATCTTATGAAGGGAAATGACGAACATGATTAATCTTTTATTATTCCCAATCATTTTGCCGTTTTTCTTCGCGATTGTTTTACTCTTTTTTAGAGAGAATGTCCGAATGCAAAGGGTTGTCACTGTAATTGGTTTAGCTATTAGTTTCATCGCAGCACTTATGCTGCTGGCAAAAGTAAAGTCAGATGGCGTTCAGGCGTTAACGCTTGGTAGTTGGCCTGCGCCATTCGGCATTACGATGGTTTCAGATATGATTTCAGTATTACTTGTAACAACTTCAATTTTAATAACGTTTTTCGTCGTTATATACAGTTTCACGGCGATTGGTACGGAAAGAGAAAAATTCTATTACTATCCATCGATTCTTTTTATGTTAACAGGGGTTAATGGTGCATTCACGACTGGTGATATTTTCAATATGTTCGTTTTCTTTGAAGTATTACTGATTGCTTCTTATGTGCTCATTGTACTTGGCGGCGAAAAAAAGCAACTACGTGAATCCATTAAATACGTACTCGTGAATGTTATTTCATCTGCATTATTCGTTGTCACGATCGCGTTATTATACTCTGTAGTCGGTACGGTAAATATGGCCGATATTGCGGTGAAGATTTCAGAGATTGGGCAACCTGGTATTGTTACCGTAATCGCGATTTTATTTCTACTCGTTTTCGGTATTAAAGGGGCATTGTTTCCACTTTACTTTTGGTTGCCAGGCTCTTATGCGGCACCGCCAATGCCGGTGTTAACACTTTTCGGTGCATTGCTTACAAAGGTCGGTATTTATGCAATTACGCGTACATATACACTGTTCTTTATTCACGATATTGCAATTACACATGAGTTGCTGTTAGTATTGTCACTCATTACAATCGTTGCTGGATGTATTGGCGCTTTGGCTTATTTTGACTTGAAACAAATTATGATTTACAACATTGTCATCACTGTTGGCGTCATTTTGTTCGGTGTAGCCCAAATGAATAAAGCTGGTATGGCAGGCGCTATGTTTTATTTAGTACATGACATGATCATCAAAGGCGCTTTGTTTCTTCTAATCGGCATCATCATTGCAATTACCGGAACATCGAATTTACGAAAAATGGGCGGATTAATGAAAACCTATCCTTCTTTGGGCTGGATGTATTTTATTGCTGCATTGGGACTTGCGGGGATTCCCCCACTAAGCGGATTTGTGGCGAAGCTTCTTATTGTTAAAGGCGCATTTGATGCCGGAAACGTTTGGGGTAGTATTATCATTCTTGCTTCTAGTTTAATTGTATTATTATCTGTCATGCGGATTTTCATCTACGCATTTTGGGGTAAGCCTGTGGAAGTACCGGCAACAAAAAGTGGATCCTATCAAAAAATGATGATTCCTGCAGTTTTGTTGGTCGTCTTATCTATCGCTTATGGTGTCGGATCAGAGTGGCTCGTTCCCTATATGACAGATGCCGCGGATGTATTATTAAACCCGTCTATTTATATTGACGCGGTGTTAAAGGAGTAGATGACGATGGCTTTCCAAATACTGTTGAACTTTTTCATCGCAATTGTCTGGATGTTCTTAAGCTCATCGGCGACGGCTACCACATTCGTCATCGGCTATTTAATTGGGTTTATCCTCCTGCTTGTGATGAGAAGATTTTTTTCTGAACGACTTTATATTGATCGAGTTTGGGCAGCGATTAAGCTAACAATCCTTTTCATAAAAGAGTTAACGCTATCCAACATTTCAGTTCTACTATTAGTCATTCGTCCAAAATTGAATATAAATCCTAGAATTTTTGCACTGCCGACAGAACTAGAACATGACTGGGAAATTACATTACTTTCAAGTCTAATTACGTTAACACCGGGAACTATTGTTGTACATGTTTCTGATGACCAAAGAGTGTTGTATGTTCATGCGATTGATGCAGATGATGTTGACGATGCAATTTACTCGATTAAAAATTCATTTGAAAAAGCGATTAAGGAGGTGAGCCGCCCATGACAGCATTTATTTGGATATCATTGCTGATTGTCATTATATCGATGGTCGGCCTTCTATATCGTATCTTTCGGGGTCCTTCAGTTCCAGATCGGTTAGTTGCATTGGATGCAATTGGCGTTATGTTTATCTCAGCAACAGCCTTATTATCCGTATTATTTGAGACAGAACTGTTTCTTGATGTGATTTTACTGCTTGCGGTCTTGTCCTTTATCGGAACTGTTAGTTTCTCCAAATTCATCGAGAAAGGAGAGATAATCGAACGTGACCGTAATAGCTAATACATTAATCATCATTACGATCCTCGTAGGCCTAATTTTCACGGTTGTCACGGTAATCGGTGTCATACGTCTTCCCGATGTGTACACACGTGCTCATGCGGCTTCTAAGAGCGCTACATTAGGTGTATTAAGTATACTTGTTGGCGTATTCTTTCACTTTTGGTTGAATGAAGGTCATTTTAGTGTAAAAATACTCCTTGGAATTCTCTTTTTATTCATCACTGCGCCAATCGGTGGCCATTTGATGAGTAGAGCTGCTTATGTTTCCGGGGTGAAACCGACGGAGCTTACAGTAGGCGATGATCTTGCAGAAGTTGTTGAACAGGCAAAAAAGGAACAAGCGAATAAAAAGTAAACTAAAAACGCCTGGAAACCGGAGAACGGTTTCTAGGCGTTTTTAAATTATTAAAACGGTCGATAATAGCCATATGGCGGATAACCATAGTACGGATATGGATACGGGGCATATGGGTAACGATAGTAAGGTGGATAGCCTCCGTCGAATCCATCAAACAATAAGCCCCCTAAGAGACCACCAGCTAATCCACCAATAAAAGGTCCACCAAATCCATCAAAATCAAATCTGCGGTCATGTCTGCGATCAAATCTACGGTCAAATCTGCGATGATCATGAAATCTTCTAGTCAATATACCTCCCCCTTCTCACTTATCCTATTCTTACCGATTAGTGGGGAGGCTGACAAATGCCTATCAGCTTTCGAAGTTAGAAGTCGCCATTCGCTCGACAACAGTCGCAAGCGTACGAACCATTACACCTGTAGCGCCTTTTGGTCCGAGGTCATGCGCTGCATCTGTACCCGATGTACCTGCGATATCCAAATGAATCCACGGCGTGTCACCGACGAATTCTCCGACGAATCCCCCGCCGAAAATCGCATGTCCGTCGCGCCCCGGCGAATTATTTAAATCAGCAACTTCGCTTTTGCGCAGACGTTTCTTGTCGCTTTCAGTCAACGGGAGCCTCCAGACAAATTCACCCGTTTCTGTTGCTGCGTGCATAAACTCTTCAAAGAACGCCTCATCGTTTGTAAGGGCTCCTGTCTTGTCCATACCTAATGCCACGATAACGCCGCCTGTGAGCGTCGCTACGTCGATTAGATAGTCTGCACCAGATTGTTTAGCATAGGTAACCGCATCTGCTAGAACTAGACGGCCTTCCGCATCCGTATTTAATACTTCAATCGTTTTCCCGCTTAATGATGTGATAACATCATCTGGTTTAAATGCATCGCCGGACACCATATTATCGGTAGACGCAATGACTGCTATGACATTTTTTTCGGGACGTGTTTCCCCGATGATTTGCATCGCGCCGAGAACAGCAGCCGCTCCTCCCATATCGCCTTTCATGCCAACCATGCCATCTCGTGGCTTCAGCGAATAACCGCCGGTGTCATAGGTAATCCCTTTTCCGACGAGACCGACGACGTCTTCCCATGTATCGGTTGCAGCATATTTTAGAACAATGAGTTGAGGCTCTTCAACTGATCCTTTATTTACCGCAAGAATCGCGCCCATTCCCTGCTCTTCCATTTCTTTTTTACCTAGCACTTCAATTTCGAAGTCATATTTTTCCGCAAGACGGCGAGCATGGTTTGCCATTTCAGTCGCTGTCAACATATTCGGCGGCATATTCACAAGTGTTCTTGCCTCATTTACCGCATCAGCATGTACGCTTCCTACTTCAAAAGCTGCCTTTAACTCGTCTTGATTTGAATCGGATAAAAATGAAATTGTTTCTAGTGAAACGTCGCGTTCATTGGAATCTGTTTTATAGTCAGCAAACTTGTACATACCAAGTCCAAGTCCTTCTGCGGCAATATAGGCAATATCTTCGTTCGTTATTTTTTCGTTTGTAAAAGGAGTCGGCCAAATTGCAACCGAGGAAGCTTTCATGCTTGAGATTTCTTTACCGATTGTCGAAAACACTGTCCGCAGGCGATCTTCAGTTAGTTTATTTTTTGATCCAAGTCCGATAAACAAAATCCGTTTATATCCGCCATCGTTTAGTGCAGGCATTTTCATAACTTGTTTATAATCCGTTTTCACATCACCTGACTTTAACCATTCAGGCAAGCGGGTGTTGTAGGATGCAACGAATTCATCCCATCCAAGTGTATTTTCCGGATGTTCGGGTACACCAATTATAAGTACTTCGGTTTCGATTTTGTTAAAGTCTTGTTCGATTAGTTTAATTTCCATTAGAATCCCCCTAGTTTTTCTGTCAATTTTCATTATAGACTATAATTCCATTTCTATGAAATGAACATTCTCATTTTTATGATTACTGTAGTTCTGGTTTATGTGGTATACTAGCGATATTATTTTTTAGAAAAGAGATGTAAATTCAAATGGCTATTTTCAATAACATTCCGCTTCTTGCGGCATTATTCGGCATTATTTTTGCGCAGCTAATTAAAATTCCCATAAAATTTTTAATCACACGAAAACTTGACTGGAAACTTATGACTTCTACTGGCGGGATGCCAAGCTCTCATTCTGCCGCGGTAACATCACTAACAACGGCAATTGCTTATGAAACGGGGATTGATTCGCCATTATTTGCAGTTTCGGCAATTTTCGCGGTCATCGTGATGTTTGATGCAACTGGAATTCGTTTTCAGGCCGGACAACAAGCAATCATTATTAACCAAATGCGTGTTGACTTCCAAACTTTTGTACAAGAAGCGAAAGGCTGGCAGAAAAAAGATGGGGAACAAAAAATTCAGGAATTAAAAACATTGCTTGGACATAAGCCAAGTGAAGTTTTCGCTGGTGCTGTCACAGGGGTTTTAATTTCGATTATCATTTACACTTATTTTGTTTGATATATTAAAAAACGAGGTTAAGCAATTATTTGCTTAACCTCGTTTTATTTTGTACGAATTAAAACATTTGATACCCTTGCTTTCGGAGTAATTTCATGACAAATCCTGAGATAATTGCACCGACAAGACCACTTGCGAGTATGATAATGTCTGCTGTTTGAAGTGCCATAAATTTCACACCCAAAAGTTTAAATGCATACACTGGTTTCGTTATATATTCGTATATTTTCACTTCATCAATGATTAGAATAACGATAATCGGATAAATAATCGCCATTAGCCATGTCATTCGAAGTAACATATTCAATAAAAATCCGATACCAAAAAAGATAACGATAAAAATAAGTACGGATAAGACAACATGAACAAGTGAAATCGACCCCTGTGGCGAGGCTGCTGCAATTGCTAAAGCATTCATATGAGTCATTAAGTTAACCTCCATTTTCCATTCATTATTTTACATGAATTGATGGAAGCATTCAACAGAACGTCACTAGTTCGATAATTTGTCAGATTTACAATTAGGGCTGTGTGCGCGTTTAGCCCTTACTTCCTTGCAACAAAAAAAGCATCTATGTCAAGTAAAACCCACATAGATGCTTGCAAACTTTTTATTATAATAAGTTAAATTTACCTTTTTTAAGTGTTAAACCGACGCCGCCAATGAGGAATAGCGAGCGATTATCAACCACTTTCTTCATGAATGAAGCCTTTTTACCCGTCAATTTCTTGCCAAATGCGACACCAATCGCATCGTCACTTCCAAGTGAACAAATAGCACCTTTAATATCCGGTGTAAAATCTTCTGTTGGTTGTCCTTTTAAAAGTGCAATAATATTGTTGGCACACATATCTCCTTGTTGCATCGCAATTTGTGCAGTTGGCGGATAAGGACGGTTGATTTCTTCGTTGATCATAAGTGCGCAGTCTCCTACGATAAATACGTCAGAATAACCCGGTGCGCGAAGATCTTTGTCTACTTTGACACGTGCACGCATATTTTCAATACCCGTTTCTTCGATTAGACGGTTACCGCGTACGCCTGCAGCCCATACAACTGTACCTGCTTTGATGAATTCAAACTCATCATCGCCTGTTTTGATTTTCACGCCTTCTTCAGTCGCTTCCACAACTGGCGTTCCGATTGAAAACTCGATGCCTTTTGATTCAAGTTGGCTAACTGCATACTTGACAAGGTCATCGTCGAATCCTGGAAGAACCATTGGCGCTGCTTCAACGCAAAGTACGCGTACTTTATCATAAGGAACATCATACTCTTTACAAAG
Organism: Sporosarcina sp. Marseille-Q4063; assembly: GCF_018309085.1. Classification (GTDB taxonomy): domain Bacteria; phylum Bacillota; class Bacilli; order Bacillales_A; family Planococcaceae; genus Sporosarcina. The sequence goes on from NZ_CP070502.1 coordinate 1,325,821, forward strand.
CTCGGGCACTCGATTACCAAGTTCACCCAAGAATTCGATTCCCGTGAATCCAGCACCACCGACAATAATCGTTAGACGGCTATCATCTTTCTCTGTGTCTAGTGACCAAGTCGCGAATTGATATTCAATATGTTCACGGATATGACGAGCTGCTTTAACGTTAGCAATCGATAAAGCGTGTTTATCAAGTCCTGGAATACCGAATGTTTCGCCTTCGAAACCGAGTGAAATAACGAGGTAATCGTATGTATGTGTACCGACATTTGTCGTTACTACTTTTCCTTTAACATCGATTGCCTCAACGGTTGCTTGAACAAAATCAACATGAGTTGCAATAACATCTTTGATATCATAACGCACTTGTTCAGGAGATAGTGTCCCCGCAGATGCTTCATGCAACCAAGTAGATTCATAGTGATAATCATTTTTATTAATAAGCACAATGTTAGCTGCATTGGCTCCCAAAGATTTTTGTAAATTAACAACTGTTGATAAGCCGCCGTAACCTGCACCTAACACTAATATTGTCGGTCTTTTCACGAAGATCGAACCACCTTTTAATTTTTTATTTTACTCAGAACAGGTGAAATAGGCGGAACTAACAATAATTCCGCAATAAATTTACTCATTCCGAGTTGCCGTTATAAATTCAACAAACTTACTCTCTCCTATATTAGCCCTTTTGGGAGGGTATTTCAATACTATAGTTGAATTAGGAAAGGTTTGAAAATACTGAATAAGTAGTAGTTTTGAAAGGAAGGCAAAAACGGACCCTCCTAATTGGTGTTTTAGGAGGGTGACTTATTAGTATTCCGCTTCGGATTTAATGATGCCGAGGCATAATTGTTTTAACAATCAGCCGGTGCTCCGACCTTTGTTGCCGTTCTGAATGAAGTTCCGCAACCGCATGATAATATGGCGTTTGGATTATTAATCGTAAATCCGCCCCCCATAAGGGATTCTTTGTAATCAATTTGTGTACCTTTTAATATGTCTACGTCGTCATTTGCAACAATCATTTCGATGTCATGCTGCGTCAATAACTGATCTTTTTCGGTCAATTCTTTTTCAAAACCTAAACCATAAGTGAGTCCGCTACACCCACCGCCGTTAATAGCAACACGGAGGTATGAACCTTCTTCCCCATTATGACGCATCATTTCTTTAACGCGGTATGCTGCCGCTTCTGATAGTTCGACTAATTGAGTCATTTACGTTCACCTTCCCTATCCTTTACATCTATTGTAGCAATCTTTTGGCATTCTATGCAATCAAAAATACTCGTTTTTACTGTCGGTTAAGTTATAATGAGGTTGGAGCGTTACTAATGTAAACATTTTGACAACCAAAAAAAAGGCCCATATCAGGCCTTTTTGATGGAATCTCGAATCAAATTAAAATACTTGTTCTACTTCTACTACACCTGGAACTTCTTCAAGAAGTGCGCGCTCAATGCCCGCTTTCAGTGTAATTGTAGAGCTTGGGCATGTGCCGCAAGCACCGAGAAGTCGAAGTTTTACGATACCATTCTCAACATCGACTAGCTCACAGTCTCCTCCGTCGCGAAGAAGAAATGGGCGTAATTTATTTAGAACTTCTTGTACTGGTTCTGTTAATGCTGCATCAGTCATTTGATTTCGTCCCCTTTCCTTATAATAATCATTATAAACTGGAAAGCAGAAAAAATCCATCTTTGAATTCGAAAGGAGTCATTTTATTGAAAAATAATAATGTAGTCATCGAAGTTTATGGTGCAGATGTAATCTGCGCGAGCTGTGTCAATGCCCCGTCCGCTAAGGATACGCATGAATGGTTGGAGGCAGCGATTGGTCGAAAATATCCGGAACAAACAATCAACATCGAGTATATCGATATTGATTCTACAATTGAGAATGCGCGTCAAAATGAAATTGCAGAGAAAGTTCGCAATGACGAATATTTTTATCCACTTGTGATGATCAACGATGAAATGATCGGCGAAGGCCATATCCAATTGAAGCCTGTTTTTAATGCGCTTGAAAAGTTTGGATTTGAGGCTGGTAATTAAGAAAGTCATTGGGCTTACTTTTTGTGTGCTACTGAAAAAGTCTTCTAGTCTGCGAGATAGGTTGTAACTGGGAGTTTTGAATAAATGTGGTTAAAGTTGCTACTATCTTGATTATGATTTATTGCACCGTCGTTCGCTTTCCTGCGGGCGAGCGCGGAAGCGGAAAGATAAAGTTCAATCTTTCCCTGCCGCTTCCCTCGCTACGCTCAGTCCAGGGTCTTTTCTGTCTCGCTAATTCCGCGGGAGTCTCACGACTGCGCACTAAATCAGTGTGTAGTGATATATAAGATTCTTTCTTTATACAATTGCAGTAACTTGAAGTGGGTAAATCACCTAGGCTAATTTATTCTGGCGTTTCATTTGTTAGAGTGTGCTAGTTTCTAGGTCTTGGATAATTAGTAAGTTTCCAATTAAAGTCTATCAGAGATATGATACTTGATAATTTGTTGACGTTTCTTAAGTTGGAACTATCTAGCTAGATTTAGTTACTAACAATTTTTAAATTAGTGTTCTTAAAAGATAGTGTATCTAATTTTTTATCAGACGCAATAAGTGCATATGATTATTCACATTCTAAAGTGGGCACTGAATAACATTCTATATACAGTGAAATGAGTTGATTGGAGTGTAGGGCGGCGACTCCCGCGGAATCAGCGGAACAGGCGAGACCCCGCAGGCGACCGAGGAGGCTCGCCGTCCGCCCACAGGAATGCGCCGCCCGAAACGCAAATCAATGGTTCATATACTAAATACTTCTTGAATTATGGATTGTTCAAGTAAAGTGTTTCAACATTATAAGTAACAAAAAAAAAGTATGGAGTGGGACTTGTTGAGATAATCCCATCCATACTTGTTGTTCATTCTACTTTTGTTAACCATTATGTCTTTTATACATCCAAAGCACGCCCGATTTTAGTAGACGTGCGATGCGGCCTGTTACTGTGCGGTCTGCGAGGTAGGCGAAGCCCTGCTTTTTACCCAATGAACCTAGGAAACCTTTTAACTTGATTTCAGGCATTTTTTCAGGAAGCGGTTCTTCATTCCACACATGGCGCAAGACTTTTACAATTTGCTCCGCTTGTTCCTCTGCAACTTGCGCACTTGGTGCGTAAGGTAGCGCCGCGCAATCTCCTGCGACGTAAACATCATTATAAGTCGGTAACTGGTGGTATTTATTTAACACTAGGCGACCAGAATCACCTTTTTCAGTATCAATATTTTGTACTGGCGTAACCGGACGAATTCCAGCTGTCCAAACGACTGCATCCACTGGAATTGTTTCTTCGTGATTATACAATACATCTGGACCTACTTGAGTAATATTTGATTCAGCAACAACGTCAACGTTATGCTCATCAAACCAACCTTTTACGTAATTACTTAATCGTTCTGGAAAATCTCTTAATATTCGTGGACTGCGATCAAACAACTTAATCTTTAAATCGGGTCTGCTTTCACGAAGTTCACTCGCGAGTTCTATTCCGCTCAATCCAGCTCCGACGATACCAACAGTTGCTCCTCCACCTAAGCCCAATAATTTCTCATAGGTTATTCGCGACTTCCCAATTGTTTGAATGCTATATGTATTTTCCGCCGCGCCTGGCACATCATGATAATTATCCATACAGCCAAGGCCGATAACTAATTCATCGTATGTTATGATTTGTCCATCATCTAAATAAACACTTTTTTCATCAGGAGAAATCTCGATAATTTCGCCCCCAACGACTTTTAGCTGGTCGTGAACAGGTAACGGAACACGTACAACTGAATCCGATACTGTTCCCGCCGCAAGTGCATAAAATTCCGTTTTCAGACTATGAAAAGGCGTACGATCGACAAGAGTTATTTCAATATCACTTGGTAAATCCTTCGTTAATAGACGCAGTAAAATACGCATATTCCCGTATCCGGCACCTAATAAGACAAGTTTTCTCATAATTTTCTCCTTTGTAACTCAATTTCCGTTGGTTTCTCGTATTTGATTATATCAGTTTGTGACATGTTTCACAATAAGGCTGAGAAATTGACGGATGCATCATAAAGTAGTAGGATTCCTAATAGTGAGGTGATCTCCGTGAATCCAATAGTCGAATTTTGCATGAGTAATCTTGCAAACGGTTCACATAAAACTTTAGAAAAACTAGAGCTAGATCCCAACCTTGATGTTCTCGAATATGGTTGTTTAAGCTACTGTACAATATGCGCTGAATCACTTTATGCTTTGGTCAATGGTGAAATTGTAGAAGCCGATACATCTGAGGAACTGACAGAGCGCATTTATCAATTCATAGAAGATAATCCGCTTTTTTAGAAGGGCTAAAGTTCATCCAAATTTATTAACTTTCCGTGTTCGTACACGGAAAGTTTTTTTATAGTTGCCAATCTGCAAGCGTTCTTAGCAAATGGGTCGGTTTTTCGGCTTGACTTAAAATCTCTTCCTTCGATGTAACGCCGCCCTCAACGTAAATCGTGTCGATCCCGTATCGAATCCCAGAAAGAATATCCGTGTCATAATTATCGCCCACCATCACCATTTCTTCTTTACTATACCCGTTTTCACTTTTAATAAAAGCCAACATATGCGACTCTGGTTTTCCGAGGATAACAGGCTTTACACCTGTTGTAAATTCCAGAAGTTTGACGAGTGATCCCGCTCCAGGTAACAAACCTCTTTCCGTAGGGATTGCTTTATCTCCATTGGTCGCGATAAACTTGGCACCTGAACGAATTGCCAAAGCAATTTCGGTAAACTTTGAATAACTTACTTCGCGGTCTAGTCCCACGACGACAATATCCGGATTTTCCGTTACAAATGTAAATCCTTCTGAAACTAATGCATCGTGCAATCCTTTTTCACCCATAATCTGAACGGTGGCCCCGTCATAGTGTTCTTTGCAATACTTTGCTGATACGAGTGCAGAAGACATAATTTTATCTACATATGTTTTGATGCCAAAAGAGGCAAGCTTTTCTATAACTTGTTCTGGCGTTGCCGTTGAGTTATTTGTTATGTAATAAGGTTCGATGCCTTGTGATTGTAGGTCTGAGATGAAAGACACCGCTTCGGGAATTGGTTCTGTTCCATGATAGACAGTGCCGTCTAAGTCAAGACAATATACGTTATAGTTTTTCATTGGTCCTCCTCAGAAGGCAAAAATGCAGATACTGGTCCAAGTTCATGTTCAAGATAGCGACGAACTTTTTCTGGAAATGCAATAAGCGCCTCCATTGATTGGTTTAATACTTCAACGATGGTTTCTGGGCTCACATTCGTAAAATCTCTGACAATCATCTTGCGAAGTCCAATGACTAATTTTAATGGATTGGACATTTCAGGCGTAATTACTTTTTCATCTTCCATGATGTCGATAATGTCATCATAACCGCCTGGATCACGCATGATGAATCCATCAATCATTGAGTTACCGACATCGATAACTGATTCGATAATAACATGACTAAGTCGAGCCACTGCGAGAGAATGAATTAAATCGGTCGTCCACTCTTTCTCTTCATTGTAAAGCGTCAATAATTTTTCCATATGGGCTAGTGCATTTTCAATTTGATTTCGATCAATAAAATACATTTGTTTACCCCTCTCAAGTAAATACTATATCCTTTTTCATTCTACCATATGCGGACATAAAAAAAAGAAAGCCCTTGTATTGATCGCAGGAGATCTTTACATGGGCCCCTTCCTTGTTGATTATACTTTTTTAACTTTGCCTACTTTTTTCAAGACAAAGTGAGCACACCCAAAATTACAATACTCATAAAGATAATCTTGTAAGGTACTGATCTTCGTTTCATATGTGGCTTTCTGATTCCTGTCATCAAAAAAACCTTTTAAACGAAGTTGTCCGTATCCCCAATCACCGAGTATATAATCATATTTTTGCAACACTTCACTATAACGTGCTAGCAACGCCTCTTCTTGAAAACCATCTCGGAAATCTTTGATGATTTCGTATTCCCAATTTTCAAGTGTTATCATTTATCTTTTCACCGCCACTCAACTTTGCAGTGCTTTTTCAAGTTTCTCTTCACCTAAACGCTGTCTTTCTTTGGCAGCTGCGTTTACCTGTTCATCTGCATGGTAACTTGAACGAACGAGCGGCCCAGCTTCACAGTGCGAGAACCCTTTGGACATTGCAATTTTTCTTAATTCGCCAAACTCTTGTGGTGTATAATATTTTTGAACAACTAAATGTTTTTTCGTTGGTTGTAAGTATTGACCAATCGTCATGATGTCCACATTGTTGGCTCTTAGATCATCCATTGTCTCTAGAATTTCTTCATGCGTTTCACCAAGGCCCAGCATTAACGACGATTTCGTTGGAATATCTGGATACATTTCATTTGCGCGACGAAGTAATTCAAGTGAACGATCATACGTTGCACGAGCGCGAACTCTCGGCGTTAAACGGCGAACCGTTTCAATATTATGGTTTAAAATGTCTGGTTTAGCATCCATTAGACGTTCTAGATTTTCATAAACGCCACCCATATCAGAAGGTAGTACTTCTACTGTTGTAAATGGATTTTTTCTGCGAATCGCACGAATTGTTTCCGCGAAAACAGCTGACCCGCCGTCTTTTTGATCATCACGCGCAACAGCTGTAACAACAACATGTTTTAAATTCATAAGCTGTACTGAATCGGCAACACGTTCTGGTTCAGCAAGGTCAAGTTCATTGGGTAGTCCTGTATTTACTGCACAGAAACGGCAAGCTCGCGTACAGGTTGCCCCTAGAATCATGAAAGTTGCGGTACGACGCTCTCCCCAACATTCATGGATATTCGGACAGCGGGCTTCTTCACAAACCGTATTTAAATTTTGTTCCCGCATTAACTTCTTAAGTCCTCTGTAGTTTTCATTCGTGTTTAATTTAATATTAAGCCATTCTGGTTTTCTTAAATGTTCCGACTTTTTTCCACGTTCTGGTCTACATGACACGTTAACCGACTCCATTCTTTCCAATCTAGGTGAAGGATTCACATAATTAGCGCATTTAATTGACTATTTTTAATGTATCACATTTACATTATCTGAACAACCACCTAGAGTTCTTAAAAATCACTATAAAAAAGAAAGTGCCCGGTATGTTGGGCACTTTCTATATTATTTACTAGCTCTTGATTTAACCACTGCATTCACGATACTTGCCGCTAATCCTCCCCAGATTATGAGGATTCCGACGACTGCCATTAATATTGCTCCACCACTCATAATGAATCCTCCTTCGTTTCTTCATAATCGGTTTCTTCAATCGTGTTCTTTTTCCACTTGAACAATGTGAATATAATTCCCATTACCAGTGCGAACAAAGCAACTGACCATCCGCCATACAAGATAAATGTATCGCTATATCCTTCATAGTTACCTACGACCCCGCCACCTAGGTCATGCAGTTTCATCACGTTTGTACGTATTAAACCGAACATCATATAACCTAGCACTAACGGCGTAACAATACCTAAACAAATTTTCCACCAAGAACGAATTTGAATGTCTGATAATGCATTTGCATGTTTCTCGAATACATCAAGTTTTCTGAATGCCCACGCGATAAGTACCACTTCAACAAGTCCAATTGCCGCTACACCAAACTGGTTGATGAAATAATCGGCTACATCTAGGAAGAATAATCCGCCGCGTGTTGCAAACAATGTAGAAATAATGGCGGCTATACCAACCGTGAAGATAACAGATTTATTTCTTGAAATATTAAATTTATCGGCGATTCCAGCAATATACGTTTCTGATATCGATATTAGTGAAGTTAACCCAGCCAAGACAAGAGACAAGAAGAACAGTGCTCCAAATAATCCGTTCATGCCCGGCATCTCATTAATGATTTGCGGGAAAACAACGAAGGCCAACCCAACCCCAGCTGACGCCACTTCAGATACCGCGACGTTAGCTTGCGTAGCCATAAACCCAAGTGCCGCGAAAATACCAATTCCAGCTAAAAGTTCAAATCCAGAGTTGGCAAACCCGGTAATAAATGCGTTGTTTGTTATATCCGACTTTTTTGGAAGATAACTTGAATACGTGATCATGATGGCGAAGGCAATCGATAAACTGAAGAATATATGCCCGTATGCCGCGACCCAAACGGTCGGATTGGCTAACTTACTTAAATCCGGTTTGAAAAATGCATCTAGCCCGAGCATTGCTCCGTCAAGTGTAACTGCCCGAATAACGACAAGTAAAAATACCACGACTAGCGTCGGGATAAATATCCGGTTCGCTAATTCAATGCCTCTTTTGACACCTGCTAACAAAATAATAAATGCAATTGCCCAAACCAGCAGAAGCGGTAATAGTACGCCCGGCACATATCCACCGACATCACCGGGAGTTTCTGCTAATTTCAGGACATCCCCAAATAGGAAACTTTCTGTATCTGTGCCCCATGTAAGATTAAACGAATACACTGTGTACTTCATCGCCCATGCAATGATTACAGCGTAATAGGTCGAGATGACGAATGAGACGAAAATTCCCCACCAACCTATCCATTCTGCTCTTTTTCCTCCCATTCGGAAAAAAGAAAGTGGTGCAGATCCGCGGTACTTATGTCCGATGGTGAACTCCATTATCAAAATCGGAATTCCTGCAGTAAGTAAAGCGAATAAATATGGTATAAAGAATGCGCCGCCGCCGTTCTCGTACGCTACATACGGGAAACGCCAGATGTTGCCTAGTCCTACTGCGGAACCGACCGCGGCCATTATAAAGCCCGCTCGTGTGCCCCACTGTGATCTTTGTTTCATACTTGTTCCTCCCCCAATATTTTTACAATAAAATTGCAAAATACTCTTTTCTGAAGATTTAATCATAGTCTTCTAGATTAGTATAACTGCCTATCTGATAATTGTCAAAATACATTTTACTCCATTAATACTATGAAAAAAATAAAGAAGTGATGACAAGTGTCATCACTTCTTTATTTAGATTGTTAGTTAGTTGACGCGATTTCCTGCTTATTATTCCGTAGGATCAACACCGTAAATAGAATTATTAATATAATAATTACAGCTAGTAAGCCGATCCAAATCGTGCCTGTGAAACCTAAGACTAAATAGCCAATACATGCAATCGAAGCACTAATTAAAGCATAAGGCAGTTGCGTCGCAACATGATCCATATGGTTACATCCAGCACCCGTAGATGAAAGGATGGTTGTATCAGATATCGGTGAACTATGATCACCGAAAACTGCTCCCGCAAGAACCGCAGCTAAGGCAGGCAATAACATTTCAGGTGCCGCATCAATCATAATTTGAGCAGCAATCGGAATGAGAATACCGAATGACCCCCATGAAGTCCCTGTTGAGAAGGCCATTAAACCCGCAAGGATAAACATGATGACAGGTAAAAATGCGACAGGAAGATTGGCGTTCGTCACAACAGTAGACAAATACACGCCTGTTTCTAACAGCGCGATTAAATCAGTTAATGCCCATGCAAAGATTAAGATGAAAACTGCTGGCAACATAGATTTTAATCCGCTAACAAGTGCACGCCCCATAAGAGGATAACTTGCTGTTTCGTTTTGTTTCATTTTCAACAAGTACAAACTACCCGCTAAGATTGTGCCCGCTAAACCACCTGTAACCAAGGATAATGGAACATCCGTATTTTCAAATATCGACCAAATACTAATTTCCAATCCATCAGCAATGCTTGCCGAGTAGCCAGTCCACACCATCATTAGAAGTGTTACCCCGACTAACGCAACAATCGGCGCGACAAGGTCTCTCACACGGCCATGAGCATGCACTGGAAAATCTTCTTTCAACTGTCCTGGGATTTCTTTATCAGGGCTGTATAATTGTCCTTTTTCAGTCGCTAACTTTTCATGTCTTTTCATTTCAAATAAATCAATGTCCGTCCAAGCGAAGAAGAATACGATGGCAAGAGTTGTAATGACATAAAAATTCATCGGTGCCATCATGATAAATGCCGACAACGGCGAATAGCTAATCGCAGCAGCGCCGCCGAAAATCAATGCAAGTTGTCCAATCAAATAAGCTCCCCAGCTAGATATCGGTGAAACAACACAAATGGGTGCTGATGTTGAATCAATGAAATAAGCAAGTTTCGCACGTGAAATTTTATGCTGATCAGTTATCGGTCGAGCGATTTGACCAACTGCAAGTGAATTGAAGTAATCGTCAACAAATATAATAATTCCTAGGAAAACTGTGAGCAGTTTTGCGCCTCGTTTTGTTTTAATCCGATGCAATGCCCATTCGGCAAATGCCCGGCTTCCACCTGACAAACTAACAAATGCAGTAATAACGCCTAACAGAAGGATAAATAACATAATATAAATAGTATATGTATTTAAAGCGCCTTCCTCCCAAAAGGAGACGATCATCGCACTCCATAGATTTTGTAACGATTCCACCGGTGAAAAGGATGCGGCTAATAATGCGGCAGCAACAATCCCCGCACCGAGTGACAGCAAAACCCTTCTCGTCGCCAGCACCATGAGTATGGCAATTATCGGCGGTAAAATAGACAACCATGTTCCAATCATTCTTTATTTCCTCCATTTCGTCAGGTGAGGTATTTAGGAAAATAAAAAGCCGGTCCATTCGCATATTACATGCATCAGGAACCGGCTTTATCTACGCTATCGTTGTGTTGGATAAATCATTGATTATCAAACGCACGATCTGTAGCTCATCATACGCGCATTCGCAGTATGACAGTGTCATCCCTATTCGGAATGACCCCAGCTTAATCGGCTTGACTAACCGCTTAAACTTCGGCAAAGCTTCCTTTCACACACGGTCTTCGAATGTCTTTCTCGCGTGAGTTACTCTTAAGCAATGCAGCCTCTACCCTATCGATATTTTTTTCTATAGCTAATACTAACATGATTCACCTTATTTTTCAACTGCGCTATTTATTCGCCAGCAGGAAGTGGAACTGGAACTTCGAACGATGGGGCTCCAGTACCTTGGCCAGAACTGAAAATATGCGGTACAGCTCCTTGAACTAATCCAATTGCAACTGGAATTTTTTGTTCAACTACGCTAGATTTTGTTGCAAGCGGAACGATTATTTGGACATTTACTCTGAGCAAAATATTTACTTCAATGTACGCATTATTAATGCCGAACTCTTCAATCGATGCAGATACATTCGCTTGTACGTCCCCGATCACATGAAATCGGATTGGAATTTTCGGACCTAAGTTCCCAAGAAGCGGTATATTCGTTGCTTGCCCGATCGGGACGAAAAAGACAACGCCGCCTTGATCTTCCATTTTCTCTGGATCGTATTCTATGTCGTCGGTAAGCGGCAACATATCTAGATTCCCGGATTCTGCTTGAGCCAAATGCATCTCAACAAGATTTCGCGTATCTGCTAACACCCTGTTTATTATTTGCGTATTAAATTTAGTCGTCACCATATTTGATGTTTCTGTTGGGACATGTTCAATGATGTCATTCACATCGAGGACATTCGCAATTCGCGTACTAATCGCCTGACTAATGACGTGAGAAGCAATTTTTTGCGTTTGAACTTCAGCATATGAAACGTATGTCGGTGTGAGTCTTATATTGACCAAATAGAAAAAGAAGACGATGGCAATTAAAATCGCCGGGATTAACAACGGCACCAATTTCGGCCTTCGGAACTTTTTTCGTCCTACCTGTCCTTGAAATCTCAAAACGACTCCTCCTGCTATAGATTATGCTCAGGAGGAGCCTTTGATTCTTTGAAATATTTTCGACCATAGTCACTTGCAATATCCCGTATTAGTTCGGGCATATAATAGTCTTTTTTTGCGTATTGTAAGGACGGAAAAAAGAAGCCGAAAGTAAACATATCAAGCGTAGCTAGTGTATAAATCTCGCCTGGCACAACTTCGCGATTGCCCGCGAAAAGTTGTCCGTATCTATTTTTATAGAGTCTTTCATAAAGCATCGCCCCCATCAGTGCGCCGCGGAATCCTAATCCCTTCACAGTTATCTTGGGCCAGTCTTCATTCAACGATAACTCGTGGATTTCTAGCAACTCTGTTCCTTCCAGGGAAATCACGCAGACATTTATCGGGTGTGGCAGTAACGAATGCATATCTTCCTTCGTTACCCAGCCGCTGTCAAGGCTTCCGAGAAATATTCCCGCGTTAAACATGGCACAATCCGCTTTCGTATAATCAATCAAAGAACGACCGAAAAAAGCAGATAGCGGACTCGGCGCAAATAGATTTTGCTTTAACAGACTTGGATTGTAAAAAAGTTTTTCTTGCATCGCCTGTTTCCCAAGATCGAGTATTGTATTAAGTTTTTGAACATCATCTTCGTTAACTGGCAAAGTTTCAGAAGGATATAAAGTCGCCTCCATGTTAGCGATTTGTTTCGTCACTTCATCAAACTCGATTGTAACATGTCCTGTGAAGTCCCCATACTTCCCTGTCGCTGCCAGAAGGGTATGCCCGACAAACTCCCCATCAGTGAAGAGATGATGCGTATGGGCGCCTAGAATGACATGAATAAGCGGACACTCTTTTGCCAACTTTTCATCTTCATTGAGTCCCATATGCGATAAGCAAATAAGGATATCTGTCTTTGATGCAATTTTTTCTGCGATTTCTATTAATTTTTCCCGAGGCGGTAGTATCTTCCACCCCAAAGTAGCATAAAACTGTGTGTATAATGCTGTCGCACCGATAACCCCTATTTTCGTTCCTTTTTCAGTCACATATATCTTATACTCAGTTGCCCAATGCGGGAACTCGCCATCCAGATCCACTAAGTTTCCGAGAATAATATCAAATTCTGCATCATCATATAACGAAGACAGAGCTTCTTTGGACATCGTTATGCCTTCATTATTCCCGATAGTCACAGCGTCATATCCAGCCTCATTGAGCAGGCGGATATTTCCTTTTCCTTTAGTACCTTCTGTAAATGCATGTGATCGATCGACATTGTCGCCGATATCAAATAAATAAAATGTATCTCCTGCTGCTTCATGTTCTTTTCGTTTATCAATAAGAAGCCGGTTGATTTGCGGCCAATTTTCGAAATGACTATGTATATCATTTGTATGATAAATATGTATTGTCTCCATTATGCGCCCTCCAATTTAACCCCAAATACCATCGACAATCGAACGGATACCGAGTAGGAGCAGTATAATTCGTAAAGCGAATACGAGCGTTTCGGATTTCATTTTCTGGTTTAACCTTGCCCCTAGTCTCGCCCCGATATACGCCGCAGGAACAACAGGAATCGTATAAAGCCAAGGGACGTTGCCGAGTGAAATATGCGTAATGGAATTCACGATTGCTGATAAGAAAACCATGAACATCGAAGTTCCAACTGCAACATGAGGCGGGAATAAAAACAGTAAAATCATTGCTGGAACGATGATTGAACCGCCACCAATTCCAAATAGCCCTGATGCGAATCCAACACCAAACGTTAATAGTAATGCAAACCAAACAGGGTAACCATATGTATAGGATTTTCCAAATTTATCTGTAAAGTCACGCGTTTTTCCACGTTTCACGAACCAGCTAACCGGTTTCAAATAATTACGAACGAGTAAAAGTATGGATAATAAAATCAGTAAAATACCGAAATATAAATTGAACGATGGCAAGTCTAATCCTTTATTCACAAATGCACCTAGCAGTGTTCCTGGTATGCTACCTGCAAAGAATATGAACCCGCTGCGAAAGTCTACAGTTTTTGTTTTTATATTCGAAAGCGTTGATCCAAGTCCTGTAAAGATCATCATGATAACTGACAATCCTACGACTGTTTGCGGCGTGATTCCTGAAATCAAACCTAGATTTATGCCAATAAATAGTGTTGCTGGAACAAGAATAATTCCGCCACCAAGACCAACAAGCGCTCCAATTACTCCTGCTGATAAAGCAATTATAGCTAATATAATAAACTCCATTACATTCTCCCCTTCGGCATTACGTTGTTGAATTCTTTATATGATTATTGAATACTCTCATCCTATCATATATTCAATGTTTTATTCTGCAAATAAATGATGAAAAGCAAAAACCGACCCCAAGGACCGATTTTTATTTTGCCTAAATTATACACCTCTATTCATCATTAACGACTTCCACGTAATAAGCCGAAGTTTTAGGCGGGTTTGATTCTTTTATGTGATCACAATATACACGTACTTTTTGATTTATCCTCAAACCATTTAATACGTTTTTCTCAGCGTCTGGATGCCTATATACCATAATACGTCCCTGACCATAATCTTCAGTTACAAATCCGGTTAATCTCCTCCATATACTGACCGGTTCATCTGCTACCCATAGATAACTCATTCTTTTGGAAACCACATGACCTTCTATAACCCCGGCACTTTCCGGAATTTCAGCTTGATCGATAGAAGTTCTATCTTTTGAAGTGAGTCCGTTGATGATAACTAACAACGCCAATGGGATTAATACAAAAATTATTAACCGTTTATATGTTGGATTCGTAACCACTTTACACTCCCCCCGATAATACCTTTAATACAATTAACGATTTTCTAATCATCCTCAAATACCCATAAATCCAAGATACTTACATGTAATTGTACTATTCTTATTATGGAATAATCAATATTTCCACAAGGATAAAAATTAAAAAAACACTGACACAAGCATTGTTGTGTCAGTGTTCTTAAATGTTTATAAGGTTTTAACCAATAGAACCTTCCATCTCGAATTTAATCAAGCGGTTCATTTCTACTGCGTATTCCATCGGTAATTCTTTTGTGAATGGCTCGATGAAACCAAGTACGATCATTTCGATTGCTTCCAGTTCAGGAACACCGCGGCTCATCAAGTAGAAGAGCTGTTCTTCTGAAACTTTGGAAACACTTGCTTCGTGTTCAAGTGAAATATTGTCGTTTAGAATTTCGTTATATGGAATTGTATCAGAAATCGAAATGTCATCCATTAATAACGCATCACACTCAACTCGTGAGCTAGCGCCATCTGCATTACGACCGAAATGAACGATACCACGGTATGTTCCTTTTCCGCCGCCATGAGAAATAGACTTTGAAACGATTGTAGAGGACGTATTTGGTGCTAAGTGCATCATTTTCGCACCCGCATCTTGGTGTTGTCCTTTTCCTGATAGTGCGATTGACAATGTCAGACCACGTGAATATTCTCCACGTAGTAAAATCGCTGGGTATTTCATCGTCAATTTAGAACCGATGTTTCCATCGATCCATTCCATTGTACCGTGCGCATCAACAACTGCACGTTTTGTAACAAGGTTATAAACGTTATTTGCCCAGTTTTGAATTGTTGTGTAACGGCAGTATGCGTTTTCTTTTACGATGATTTCTACTACAGCACTATGAAGTGATGCTGTTGTGAATACAGGTGCTGTACACCCCTCAACGTAATGAACGCTTGCGCCTTCGTCAACAACGATAAGTGTACGTTCAAATTGTCCCATATTTTCTGAGTTAATACGGAAATAAGCTTGTAGGGGTGACTCTACTTTAACACCTGGTGGCACATAAATGAACGATCCACCTGACCAAACTGCAGAGTTTAACGCCGCAAATTTATTGTCAGTGTTCGGAATTACTGTACCCCAGTATTTCTTGAATAGTTCTTCATCTTCTTTAAGTGCTGAATCAGTATCTTTAAAAATGATTCCCATATCAGTTAAGTCTTGTTTCATGTTGTGGTAAACAACTTCTGATTCGTACTGTGCAGATACTCCTGCTAGATACTTCTGTTCCGCTTCAGGTATTCCAAGTTTATCAAATGTACGCTTGATTTCTTCTGGAACCTCATCCCAAGAACGTTCAGTTCCCTCAGATGCTTTTACATAATACGTAATCTCATCGAAGTTGAGTGAGTTAAGATCTCCACCCCATTGTGGTGTAGGCATGTTATAAAACAATTCCAATGATTTTAAGCGGTAGTCTAACATCCATTGTGGTTCGTCTTTCATTGAAGAAATTTCTTCAACAATTTCACGTGTCAAACCACGTTCAGAACGAAACACAGAGACATCTCCATCATTAAAACCATGTTCGTATTCACCAATTTCAGGCATTTTTTTAGCCATTATTATTCCTCCATCCTATATTTCTACAGTACTCCTTAACAAATAGTGACTAAAATCTCACTACTTCAGGTTGTACTTCACTCGGAATCTTCTTTGCCGACGCCTTGTTCCATCGCTTTCCATGCAAGTGTTGCACACTTAATCCGGGCAGGGAATTTCGCTACACCAGAGAGCGCTTCAATATCCCCTAAATCGATGGAATTATCATATTCATTTCCTAGCATAATATTCGAAATTGTGTTTGCGAGAGATAAGGCATCTTCTACCGACTTCCCTTTAATCATCTGGGTCATCATGGATGCAGACGCCATGGAAATCGAACAACCCTCGCCTTCAAATTTTGCATTTTGAACCGTGCCATCCTCAACTTGCATCGTTAAATGGATCACGTCGCCACACGTCGGGTTGTTCATGTCGACGGTGACACTACTTTCTTCAATTACTCCTTTATTTCTCGGCGTTTTATAATGATCCATAATCACCGAGCGGTATAACTGATCGAGATTTCTAGTTGACATCGTTAAAATACTCCTTTGCGATGCGGAGTCCGTCCACGAGGCGATCAACGTCTTCTTCCGTATTGTAAATGTAGAAGCTGGCGCGCGCCGTGGCCGATACATCTAACCATTTCATAAGTGGCTGACAGCAATGGTGTCCAGCTCTCACGGCAATTCCGTGCATATCAAGCACAGTCGCAAGGTCGTGAGGGTGAACATCGTTAAGATTAAATGTGATTAGACTTGCACGTTTTTCTGGTTCAAGTGGTCCGTAAATCGTAACGCCTTCGACTTCAGACATTTTTTTCATTGCATATTCGGCAAGATGTTGTTCGTGTTTTTCGACATTATCCAAGCCGATTTCTTCGAGATAATCAATCGCCGCACCTAGACCAACAGCACCTGCAATAATTGGGGTGCCGCCTTCAAATTTCCATGGAAGCTCTTTCCACGTAGATTCGTATAGGCCAACAAAGTCAATCATCTCTCCGCCGAACTCGACGGGTTCCATCTTGTTTAGCAATTCTTTTTTACCGTACAATACGCCAATACCTGTAGGCCCGACCATTTTATGCCCGGAAAACGCATAAAAATCACAATCGAGTTGCCCGACATCAACCTTCATATGAGGAGCAGCTTGTGCCCCGTCTACAACCATGATTGCGCCATTTGCATGTGCAATTTCAGTGATTTCCTTAATTGGGTTTACTGTTCCAAGTACGTTTGACACATGCATGATGGATACGATTTTTGTACGCTCAGTGACCGTTTCACGTACTTTATCGAGTATAATTGTCCCATCTTCTTCAAGGTCGATAAACTTAAGAACAGCACCTTTTTCTTTTGCAAGTTGTTGCCAAGGAATAATATTCGAGTGATGTTCCATATGGGTAATGACAATTTCATCGCCTTCGCCAACATTAGCGCGACCGTAACTTTGTGCGACGATGTTTAATGATGTTGTCGTTCCGCGAGTGAAAATGATTTCTTCCCGTGACTTCGCATTGATGAAGTCGCGCACTTTGTCGCGCGCGCCTTCATATGCTTCCGTCGCCTGATTACCGAGCGTGTGCACGCCTCGGTGAACGTTAGAATTATCTTTTTCGTAATAATTACTCATCGCATCTATAACTTGCTGCGGCTTCTGGGAAGTTGCAGCACTATCAAGATAAACGAGCGGATGTCCATTTATCTCTTGTTGAAGTATTGGAAAATGTTTGCGGATGTCTTTGTTAAGCATTAGCGCACTTTCCTTTCAATAACCTCCGTCAACAGTTTCTTAACACCTTCGACCTTTAGTTCGGCAACGACTGGTGCGAGGAATCCGTGAATGATAAGGCGTTGTGCTTCTTCTTTTGATATTCCACGACTCATTAAATAAAACATTTCTAGCGGATCAACTTTACCTACGGATGCTGCGTGACCTGCTGTTACTTCGTCTTCAGCAATAAGTAAAATTGGGTTTGCATCTGCACGTGCACGGTCACTTAAGATAAGCATACGTGATTCTTGTTCAGCGTTCGATCCCGTTGCTCCTTTAGTGATTTTACCGATACCGTTAAAGATAGCAGTTGATTCGTCTTTTACGACAGCATGCTTCAAAATCATACCGTTAGAGTTTTTCCCCCAACTAATGATTTCCGTTGTGAAGTTTTGGCGTTGTTTTCCACGTCCAACAACAACTGTTTTCATGTCGCAATCTGAACCGTCTCCGATAAGATGAGTGATGTTTTCTGAAATCGTATCACAGTCATTCATTAGTCCGAGTGCCCAGTTAAGTTGGCTATCTCGACCTACGATACCACGACGGTTTACGTATGTTGTGAATCCTACTGGAAGCACATCTACTGCACCGTAAGTTACTTGTGCATTGTCACCCGTGAATACTTCAGATACAATGTTTGCTTTTCCTTTTGATTCTGACACTGTCGACATGTAGTTCTCGATATATGTCAGTGAACTATTTGCTTCAGCAACTACGATAACGTGGTTAAAGATCGAAACTTGCTCATCATCATGGTAAAACAATGCCTGAACTGGGTCTTCTATAACAACATTTTTCGGAACGTATACAAATACGCCGCCGTTCATATATGCCGCATTGAATGCAGTTAATTTATGTTCGTCGACTTTTACACCATCCGTCATGTAATACTTTTTCACAAGTTCACTATGTTCGCGTGTTGCTGTGAATATATCTGTTAAAATAACACCTTTTGCTTTTAAGTCTTCTGACAAGGAAACAAATGCAGGCGTATTATTATGTTGTACATAGACGTTATTCTCTTTTGCAGTGTCAAAAAGCGCACGTGCCTCTTCAGGAAGTTCATCTATTGCTGTATATACAGGACTTTCTGTCGCATGGATAGGAAAATCCGTAAAGTTCCATCGATTAATTCTTGTTTTATCTGGTGTTGGCATAGGAAGTTGTTCCAATTTCGCAAATGCATCTGCACGGAAATCTGTCATCCACGCGGCTTCATTCATTTTTTTTGAAAAGGAACGGATATCCTGTTCGGTCAATACCGATTTTGTTTCAACCGTCATTTTGAATAGTCCCCTCTCTTAAGCTTCTTGCTCTACAGTTTCTTCTTCAATACCAAGCTCTTCATGTAACCAGTCATATCCTTGTGCTTCTAGCTTGTGAGCTAAATCTGCACCACCGGATTGAACAACTTTTCCTTGAATCATAACGTGTACATGATCTGGCGTAATGTAGTCAAGTAGGCGTTGGTAGTGAGTAATGATTAGGCAACCAAAACCTTCACCGCGCATTTCGTTAATTCCTTTTGCTACTATTTTCAATGCGTCGATGTCTAGACCTGAGTCAATTTCATCAAGCACAGCGAATTTAGGTTGCAACATCATAAGCTGGAGAATTTCGTTACGCTTCTTCTCTCCACCTGAGAATCCTTCGTTCAAGTAGCGAGTTGCCATATCTTCGTCCATTTCAAGTGTTGCCATTTTCGCATCAAGATCGCGAATGAAGCCCATTAATGGAACTTCGTTACCTTCTCCACGCTTTGCGTTAATCGCCGAACGTAAGAAGTCAGCATTTGTAACGCCTGTAACTTCACTTGGATATTGCATTGCTAGGAAGAGACCTGCTTTTGCACGCTCATCAACTTCCATTTCAAGTACATCTTCACCATCAAGTGTGATTGTACCTGCAGTTACTTCATATCTTGGATGCCCCATAATCGCTTGCGCGAGAGTAGATTTTCCTGTACCATTTGGACCCATAATTGCGTGGATCTCGTTTGTATTAATCGTCAAATCGACGCCTTTCAATATTTTCTTGCCTTCTATTTCAACGTGAAGACCTTTAATTTCTAAAGTTGCCATTCCAATACCTCCAATATGTTAATTGTGAATGGATATCCATTCTTTATTTAGTATCATTCTAATCTTACCCCATTATTCATTGCCTTGCAAATCATTGAGAATTAACGGCTTTTAATAGATTGCCACTAATTCAAGACTTCTAGAGGGATATCATAAAACAACATTCGTTTTTCTCAATTAAACGATAATCACTGAGAATCTGACGTGGGAACATTGTCTTTCGTGAACTTGTCCACAATGACTGCGAGTGCGCCGTCGCCAGTAACGTTTGTTGCTGTTCCGAAACTATCTTGAGCCATGTACAATGCAATCATGAGCGCAACCATAGCTTCGCTGAAACCAAGCATCGAACTTAAAAGACCAACTGCCGCCATTACCGCGCCGCCTGGAACTCCCGGTGCTGCAATCATCGTGACACCAAGCATGAAGATGAAACCCAGGAAACTGGAAAATACAATAGGCATATCATTCATTAGCATGACACCAATCGCGCATGAGACTAGCGTGATTGTACTTCCTGAAAGATGAATCGTTGCGAAAAGCGGAATTGAAAAGTCTGTAACTCGTTCAGATGCGCCTGTTTTTCGCGCTTGTCTTAATGTTACTGGAATCGTTGCCGCAGATGATTGTGTACCTAATGCCGTGAAATAAGCCGGTGCCATTATTTTCATCAGTTTAAATGGATTGCGGCCTGAAAGTGATCCAGCAATCGTATATTGGATGGTCAACATGAGTAAATGGAGAACTATAATCATAATAAAAACGACAGCAAAGACAGATAAGACCTTTGCAACCTCTCCACTATACGTCATATTTAGAAATATTCCGAAAATATGGACTGGTAAAAGCGGGATAATGACAAATGAAATAACTCTTTCAATTAAATCATTGAATTCTTCAAAGACGGCTAGCATCGATTTGCTACTGATGGCTGCCATACCGATTCCGAATAAAAATGCGATCAACAGCGCTGACATAACACCCATTACCGGCGTCATTTCGAGTTCAAAAAAGGCTTCTGCTGGAACTCTTGTCCCCTCTTTAACTGTCGCGTCTGCAAAGTTTCCAATGAAGTTCGGCAATAATGTCGTTGCTGAAAAAAAGGCTAGAATCCCAGCAGCAATTGTCGATAAATAAGCAATTATTGTCGCGACACCTAAAAGTTTTCCGGATCCTTTTCCTAGCTTGGCAATACCAGGAGCAATGAAAGCAATAATAATTAATGGAACAACAAAATTAAGAAAACCGCCAAAAATCATATTAAATGTTGCAAAAAAGCTTACGAATAATTCCGCGAAACCTTCCCCAATCATCGGGACTAGTAATCCTAACCCTATTGCCAATGCAATTGCTATGACAATTCTCCATATAAGACCTATCTTAACTTTCAAATCTTTTTCCCCCTTAAAATGATAATTTTTTAACACTTAATCCTACGATAACATAACAAAAAGTGAAATGTTTATTTATTTCAAAGAAATTAATTGGAAAAGATGTGAAAAGACCAAAACGAGGCATCAAACGACTAAAGCGGCTGGACAAACGACCAAAGCGACACTTGAAACGACCATAGTCAAATAAAACAACAAAAACCCCGAATCCCAAAACTTCTCGGGGATCGAGGTTTTCGTTGCAAGCTGAAGACTATGTAGCATCAGTTAACAGGAATGCCCATTTCAGTCGGGGCTTTCGGTACATCGAACTGGTCGCTGTATTTTTCGTTATATATATGACAGGCCACCCAATGGTCTTGCTTCTGTTCTAACAATTCCGGCGTCACTTCACTACATATCCCTTTGGCAAATGGACACCTCGTTCTAAAACGACAACCGCTCGGAGGATCAATCGGACTCGGTATGTCTCCTTTGATAATCATTCTTTCTCGATTTCGTTCCAATATTGGATCCGAGATCGGTATCGCACTTAACAAGGCTTGCGTATAAGGATGCAATGGCTCTTCAAATAGTGCATCACTGGTTGTTACTTCAGCCATGCTACCCAAATACATCACGCCTACCCGGTCACTTATATGTTTGACCATCGATAAATCATGCGCAATAAACAAATAGGTTAAGCCACGTTCTACTTGCAACTTTTTCAGTAAATTGACAACTTGAGCCTGTATTGAAACATCCAATGCGGATATCGGTTCATCGGCCACAATAAATTGCGGATTTACCGCTAAAGCACGAGCAATCCCAATTCTTTGACGCTGACCGCCACTAAATTCATGCGGATACCTGTTGCCATGTTCACTATTTAGCCCGACAGTTTCAAGCAACTCGTTTACTTGAGCAGTTCGCTCAGCCTTATTTTTAACTAATCCATGAATATCGAGTCCTTCTGCAATTATATCCTTGACTGTCATTCTAGGATTCAGTGATGCATAAGGATCTTGAAAAATCATTTGCATGTTTCTATTAAACTTCTTCAATTCTTTCTTCGACTTTTTCGCATGCACGTTTTCGCCTTGAAAATGCACTTCACCGCCACTTGCCTCATATAGACGCATGATTGTACGGCCTGCGGTGGATTTTCCGCATCCTGACTCGCCTACTAAGCCGAATGTTTCACCTTTATAAATATCAAAAGTAATTCCATCGACTGCCTTCAAAATCTTATTTCGATCAACTTTAAAGTGTTTTTTCAAGTCTTTTATTTCAAGTAATTTTTCTCGTTTCTCAGACATGTTGCTTATGACCTCCTACAATAGCAGTTTCGGGCATTTCTACTTTAGGAGCACGTTCATCCAATAACCAGCACGCGGTCTTTTGCGTATCTGACAAAACCGTGTACTCGGGCATCGTGTTTTTGCACACTTTCATAGCGTAAGGACACCTAGTAACAAAAGGACAACCTTTGGGAGGATCCGCTAAGTCCGGTGGCGAGCCCGGGATTGCCAATAAATCTTCACCTTTACTATCTACTTTCGGCATTGAACCTAGCAGGCCCCAAGTGTATGGATGCTTTGGATTATAGAATATCTCATCGACGTTCCCTGTTTCTACAATCTTCCCCCCGTACATAACCGCGACTCGACTTGCGACGCTTGATACGACCCCTAAGTCATGGGTTATCAAAATGATTGCTGTGCCGGTCTTTTCCTGCAAATCACGCATTAGTTCCAAAATTTGCGCCTGGATTGTCACATCTAGTGCAGTTGTTGGTTCGTCTGCAATCAATATTTTAGGGTTACATGCCAATGCAATCGCGATCATTGCGCGTTGCCTCATTCCCCCGGAATATTGGTGAGGATATTGATTAATCCGAGTCTCTGAATTTGGAATCCCCACAAGCTTCAACAATTCAATCCCACGCGAATAGGCATCTTTCTTCGACATGTTTTGATGCTTGATAAGACTCTCAGAAATTTGGTTACCTATCGACATTGTTGGATTCAATGAAGTCATTGGATCCTGGAATATCATACTGATTTCTTTTCCGCGAATCTCTTGCATTTGTTTTTCCGATTTTAATGTTAAATCTTCATCATTGAAAAGGATTGTTCCACCATCGAATTTTCCCGGAGGCATATCGATTAAACGCATTATCGAATAGGCTGTAACACTTTTCCCTGATCCGGACTCGCCTACGATAGCCAACGTTTCCTTCTCTTCTAATTCAAAAGAAACACCGCGAACAGCTTTAACGTCTGCGCCGTATGTCTCAAACGACACTGAAAGATCATTTACTTTTAATATTTTTTTCATTTTGTGCGTACCTCCTTATTTGCCTTCTTTCGGATCCAATGCATCTCTCAATCCATCACCGATGACATTAAATGCGAGAATCGTCAAACAGATGAAGAATGCCGGGAAAAAGAGTTGGTATGGATAATACTCAAACCCAGATAATGCATCCGACGACATGGTTCCCCAACTCGCACGAGGTGCAGGTACACCTAAACCTAGATAACTTAGAAATGCTTCTGTAAATATTGCCGTAGGGATTGTTAAAGTCAACGTAACAAGTATTGGACCTAATGTATTGGGGATCAAATGCCGAAACATTAACCTAAAATTACTTGCTCCCAAGGATTTAGATGCCATTACATATTCTTCAGATTTTAGTTGCAGAACCTGTCCACGTACAATCCTTGCCATGCTAATCCACCCCGTTATGCTCATTGCAATGATCATCGTCCAAAGACCCGGAGGCATGACAACCATTAACAAAATAACGACCAATAAATAGGGCACGCCGTACAAGATATCTGCTATACGCATCATGTATTCATCTACTTTTCCGCCAAAGAAGCCGGATATTGCGCCCCAAATCACGCCAATGACTAAGTCAATGAGGGATGCCATTAAACCGATGAATAATGAAATTCTTGCACCATACCAGGTTCTTGCAAATATATCTCGACCAAGATTATCCGTTCCAAACCAATGTTCCGCCGACGGAGTCTTGTTCACATTCATTATATTGGTATCATTGTAGTTTTTACCTGAAATCGGTTCGCCAATCAAGGCCATAGTTGAAAGTAATATAATCATTATTACCCCGAAAACGGCTAACTTATTTTCACGGAAACGACGCCATGCATCTTTCCAATAAGACGTACTTTCACCAACAATTTTTTCAGACGCTTCTTGGTCTATTCCCAATGGTTCGAAATCTGATTTTTCAAGTTGCAAACGTGTCATTAACTATTAGCCCCCTTATTTGCCAGTTTTATCCGTGGATCAATCCACCCGTAAATAAGATCGACTATCAAAATGGATATGAGTAACAGAACACTAAAAAATACAGTAGTGCCCATAATAACGGTATAATCACGATTTGTTACACTTTCAACAAACTCTCGACCCAAACCTGGAATACCGAATATTTTTTCGATAATGAAACTACCGGTTAATATGCCGGCTACCAATGGTCCCATGTAGGATACGACCGGTAAAATTGCATTTCGAAGTCCATGTTTATAAATGACTACGCGTTCCGATAATCCTTTTGATTTTGCTGTTTTGATATAATCTGCGTTTAAGACCTCTAGCATACTAGACCGCATTAACCTGGCAATAAATGCAAGCGGTGTTGTCGCAAGGGCAAATGCCGGTAATATTGTATGAGCAAAAGACTCGAATCTAGCAGTTGGCAGCAAGGACAATTGCATTGCAAATATGTATTGCAGGATAGTCGCCATGACGAAACTCGGGACAGAAATTCCCATTATCGCGATCACCATGACGGTATAATCGCTCGTCTTATTATGTCTAATTGCAGCTATCGTTCCAAACAACACACCGAAAGCCAAGGCGATAAAAATGGCTTCTAGCCCTAGAACTAAAGAATAAGGAAAACTTCTTTTAATAATATCCGTAACTTGTTGTCCTTCATATTTAAATGAAGGGCCAAAATCAAATTTGGCAGCGCTGATCAAATAATCAAAGTACTGTTCATGTATCGGGTCATTTAATCCGTATGCTTCCAGCATTTGTCGTTCGATTGCTGGAGAAGTTTTTCGTTCGGATGTAAAAGGCCCACTCGGTGCTAATTTCATTAATCCAAATGTGATTGTGATAATAAACAATAAGGATATAAGAATATAACCGATCCGTTTAAGCAAATATCTAGCCAAGTGATAACACCTCCGTAATCCTGTGGATAAAGTACATATTCCTTCTTTTGAATGAAAAATAGGGGTGAAAACAAATCACCCCTATGAAACCTATAACGATCATGAGTGGTATTACGATTTACTCTTCTTCAATATAGCCCCATTTGTATTGAACGAGACCAAGTGGTGATACTTCAACATTTTTAACTTTTTCTTTATTCGTCCAGACGTTTGTATAGAAGTAAACTGGCGCTAATGGAAGTTCATCCATAAAGATATCTTCTGCTTTACGTAATAAGTCTTCACGTGCCTTAGCGTCTGTCTCAGTTCTTGATTCTTTCAACAAACCTTGATATTCTGCATTTTCCCAGTTTGTATAGTTGTTTCCACCTTTTGTTTCAAAAATTTCCAAGAAGTTGATGGCGTCGTTAAAATCGGCAAGCCAGCCCATACGTCCGACTTGGAAATCGCCTGCGCCCATGGAGTCAAGATAGACACCCCACTCTTCATTATGAAGTTCAACATTGATATCCAAATTCTTTTTCCACATATCTTGAACTGCTTGTGCAATAGATGCATGTGCTTCACTTGTGTTATAAGAAAGTTTAATCGTTGGCATCTCGCTTAACCCTAATTCTTCTAATCCTTTTTCCATCAGTTTTTTCGCTTCTTCGATGTCATTATCTTTAAAGTAACCTTCTGCATTTTCTTCAAATATCGAAGGCGGAACCAATGCCATTGCCGGCGCTTGCTCGGCTTGTGTAATATTGTCTACAATTCCTTGGCGATTCATCGCCATTGCGAATGCTTTACGAATATTGACGTTGTTAAATGGTTCTGCTTCTGTGTTAAACGCGTAGTAATAAACGCCCGCAAGCGGGGAAATGTTTAATACTTCGTCTTTTTTGTATGCAGGTATTGCTGCCAACGGAATTGAGTCTGTTGGAGAACCGAGCCAATCCAATTCGCCTCTGTCATACATTTGTTTCGCTGTATTTTCATCTTCAATCATAACCATCGTGATTGTTTCTAACTTAACTGTATCTGCATCCCAATATTCAGGATTTTTCTTTAAAACAATTTCATCTTTATGTTTCCAAGATTCCATAAGGAATGGACCATTTGTTACGTAGTTTTCGGATTGGTCCTGAGCCCAGTCAGGATTTGCTTCTACTACACTCGCATTGACAGGAAAGAACGTATAAAACGCTGTCAATTCAAGGAAATAAGCTGTTGCTTGTTCCAACTCTACAACCAATGTTTGATCATCCTCAGCTGTAACCGCCACATCATCTAAGGACCCGCCATTTTCTTTCGCATCTTGAGCACCTTTAATCATATATAATTGATATGCATAGTCCGTGTCCACGTTAGCTGGGTCAAGTACCCATTTCCAAGCGTATTCAAAGTCTTTTGCAGTAACAGCATCTCCGTTAGACCATTTTGCGCCTTCCCGGATTTTGAACGTGTATGTTAATCCGTCATCAGACATTTCGTGACTTTCTGCCATGGCCTCTTCTACTTTACCTTCTTGGTTTACACGCATTAAACCTTCAAACGTCTGGTTTAATACCGCCCCTGATGTAGTATCCGTCGCTAAAGATGGATTTAATGAAGGCGGTTCTGATTTGATGTTTACATTCAACGTTTGATCCGCCGCTAGCTTACCTGTCCCTTTATCACCCGTTTCCCCAGTTTTCCCGGCATTATCATCACCACAAGCTGCTAAAATCATACTCATCGTTAATGCCAAAATTAGTAGTATTGACCACTTTTTAAAACTCATATTCTATTCCCCCTCCAACTTTTATCCGATATGTTGAAAGCGCTCTCAACACACCTTGTAGCTAAGTATACTATTAATGATTGAATATTCCTACCCCGAATTAATAAAAGTCATAGAAAAATAAGAATAGTACTATTTTAATATATTAGATACAGAAAAGAAAAACGCTACCAGCCTTCACTGGTAGCGTTTCTTTTCTAGATTATTATTATTTTACCGGAACGACTGAACCTTCCCATTCTTCTAAAATGAAGTCTTGGATTTCTTCCGATTTCAGTGCTTCGATTAATGCTTTTATTTCAGCATTATCTTCATCGCCTTTGCGAACAGCAATCACATTCACGTATGGTGAATCCGATTCTTCTAGCGCGATTGAATCTTCAAGCGGATTGAGTCCTGCGTCAATGGCATAGTTTGAGTTAATCAGCACTGCATCGCCTTCATCATTGTTGTAAAGTTGCGGCAATAATGCGGCCTCATAGTCTGCTTCGAACTTGATGTTTTTTGGATTGTCGACAATATCTTTTACTTCTGCAGTCGTTTTCTCAACGTCCTCATCTAGCTTGATAAGCCCTTGCGCCTCAAGCATTGCAAGTACACGTCCATGATCGGCAATGGAATTACTCATCAAGATTGTTGCGCCTTCTGGAAGTTCGTTAAGAGACTTGTATTTTTTCGAATAGACACCGATTGGTTCAATATGAATTTCACCCGCATTCACGAAATCATAGCCATGATCTTTCATCGAAGATTCAAGGTATGGTATATGTTGGAAGTAGTTCGCGTCAATTTCACCAGAGTCCAAGTCTGTGTTCGGCAAGATGTAATCCGTGTATTGTTCAATGACGAGATCAATGCCTTCTTCTTTCAACAACGGCTTCACTTTTTCCAAAATAATTGCATGCGGTATATTCGAAGCACCGATAACTAATTCTTTTTGGGCGTTGTCGCCACTACTTGCATTGTCTTTGTTACCTTCATTTTTCGTGCCGCAAGCCACTAAAGTAAGTACTAGTACCGCTAATAAGATTGCTGATAATACTTTTTTCATTGTGTAAACTCCTCTTTTCTATGATGTATATATGGTTGACAGGCAAAGCCCGGTATTCCTTACTAACCTTATCTTTTATCAAACTTTCTAACAGCAAAATCTCCGATAAACTGGATGATGAACACGACGATTAAAATAAGAATGGTTGCCATTAGCGTAACGTCTTCACGGCTTCGTTGGAATCCATCCAAAAAGGCTAGCGTCCCAAGTCCCCCGGCCCCGATAACTCCCGCCATTGCCGTGTATCCGACGAGCGCGATGGCGGTAACGGTAATTCCAGAGATTAGGGCAGGCATGGATTCTGGCAATAAAACCTTAAATATAATCGTAGATGTTTTTGCGCCCATCGATTTTGCAGCTTCAATGACGCCTTTATCGATTTCCTGCAACGCAATTAAAACCATTCGACCATAAAATGGTGCAGCCCCTATAATTAATGCAGGTAAAGCTGCTTCAGGCCCGCGTATCGTCCCAAGAAGCAGTTTCGTAAACGGGATGAGTAGAATAATTAAAATGATAAACGGGATTGACCGGAATATATTGACGAATGCCCCCGAAATCGTATAAATCAGCTTATTCGACCATAATTGACCTGGTCCTGAAAGAAATAACAATACGCCTAACGCCAACCCAATGACAAATGTGAACACCGTTGACATCGCTGTCATATAAAGCGTTTCTAAAGTCGCACCCCACATCTTAGCCCAGTCAACATGCGGAAACAGGTTTTCAATCATTACCGACCACCTCCGTCCGGACATCTTGTTCATTCAGATAATGGATTGCTTCTTGAATAATCGATTCTTCTCCGACTAATTGAAGAATGAGCGTGCCGTATGCACCATCATGCATTTGGGCGATATTCCCTTGCACAATATTTACGTCAATCATGAATTTTCGGATCATGCTCGTAATAACCGGTTGTCCAGTTCGTTCACCTACAAAAACAAGTTTTATAAGCGTTCCTGATGGAAATTCTTTTTTAATATGTTCCATCGCCTCAATTGTTTCTGCTGGTTCCGTCACTTGCGATAAGAAACGTTTCGTAATCGGCTCCTGTGGCGATTGGAATACCTCAAGAACATTTCCCATTTCGACTACTTTACCTTCTTCCATCACTGCAACCCGGTGGCAAATCTTCCGGATGACATGCATTTCATGTGTAATGAGTACAATCGTCAGCCCAAGTCGCTCATTGATGTCAGTTAGGAGATCGAGAATTGAATCAGTCGTTTCTGGATCAAGTGCAGATGTCGCTTCATCACAAAGCAATACTTCAGGATCATTAGCAAGTGCACGTGCAATACCGACCCGTTGCTTTTGTCCACCCGATAATTCAGATGGGTATGCATTCTCCCGCCCTTTTAAGCCAACTAGCTCGATTAGTTCGGCAACTTTAAGGTCGCGTTCCACTTTAGAGATATTTGCGATTTCAAGTGGAAAAGCAATATTGTCTTTAACGGTTCTTGACCACAGCAGATTAAAGTGTTGGAAAATCATGCTTACTTTTTGCCTGGCTTTCCGTAATTGTTGTCCTTTAATGGATGAGATTTCTAAACCGCCAATTGTGATTGCGCCGCTTGTCGGCATCTCTAGTCCGTTTAAGAGTCGAATGAGGGTACTCTTTCCTGCACCGCTATAGCCGATAACACCGAAGATTTCCCCTTCGGCAATATCAAAGGTGACGCTGTCTACGGCGACTATACTATTTGAACCTTCACCGAAGACCTTGTTGACATCTTTTAAATGAATCATTTTTCTCCACCTCAATAAATAATAAAAAGCCTTGCTGCTAGATGCAGAAAGGCTTCAACGTTTGAAATAAGCGTTTGTCCAATCTCTCATCTTCCAAAGCGTAATGCTTTGTGTGATTTGGCACCAGTTCACAGATGTGATGGTTGCCGGGCTTCATAGGGCACTTCCCTCCGCCGCTCTTTATAAGAGTGATTTGATTATAAAATTACTATAAGAGTAAATTTATCATAAACGCCTTGGATATGTCAACTTATTTTCATTAGAAGATCAGGGACTGATTTAAACGCATAAATCTTTTCCTGAAGAACACCTTGTTTTGAAATAAGGAGACATGGCACACTTTCAATTTGATAGTCGATTGCCAAATCCTCGATATAATTCAAATCCGCTTTTCCAATCGGTATATTAGGCTTCATGACGGAAATTACATTCATCATTTTCGAAGCGACTGCGCAAGTTCCGCATATCGGCGTATATAAATAAAATACCGCAATATCCGATTCACTAGACTTTCTTTCCCATACTTCCCTTGTCCATATATCCATTGTATCTACCTTCTTATAATAAAAATTCAGCGTGAACTTCAAAATGGGCTGCCTGAAGAACTGTCGCCAATACGTTATAGGGTGTTGTTTCGACTTCTTTATATACTTTTTCTGTGTAAAGATGAATTGCCAACGGATACGCTCTTTTGAAAAGTGCCCGAGTTTTTTCACCATCTTCATCCGCATCCAAGAAAACATACATCTCATGTTGTTCGTAAGGATCCAACAATTCTTCTAAATGGTACGGACTTATCGTACCATGCGTACATATTATTTCAACAGGTTCAGCGAGTACTCGGCTAACTCTTATTCGATCTGATTTACCTTCTACAATAAGCACTTTTTCAAATTGCATAGTGAATTGACTCCTTTACCGATATTCATCTTTAGACAGAAAAAACGCCGAATAATTCTCGGCGTCCCATGTCGATTATTACTCGATTGTCATTTTGTCATAGTCTTCAGCTGACATAAGTGCATCCAACTCGGATACATTAGATGGTTCAACAACAATCATCCACGCTTGTTCGTATGGAGATTCGTTAACAAACTCTGGGCTATCTTCTAGCTCTTCGTTCACTTCAACTACTTTTCCGCTAATAGGCGCATATAACTCGGAAACTGTTTTAACTGATTCAACGCTACCGAAAGGCTCGTCCGCAGTTATTTCGTCGCCAACTTCAGGTAATTCAACGAAAACAATGTCGCCTAGTTCAGACTGCGCGAAGTGTGTGATTCCAATACGGTACTTACCGTCTTCATCTTTTACCCACTCATGTTCTTCTGAATACTTTAATTCCTTTGGTGTGTTCATAATCATAGCCTCCAAAATAGTTATTCTTTCAATCTAATATTGCCATAAGCTAGCCTTAAATACAAGGCGAGCAGGCATTATCTCCAGACTTTTTCAAACTCTTCTTCCTTGAATCCGACGGTTGTTTTTCCATCGCCATGAACAATCGGTCTTTTGATCAACATGCCGTTTGATGATAGCAATTTTATTTTTTCATCTTCGGACATTGTCGGTAGTTTGTCTTTTAAGTTAAGCTCTCGATATACTTTTCCGCTCGTATTGAAAAACTTTTTAATGTCCAGTTCAGATGCGAAAATGATTTTACGAAGTTCTTCCTCGCTCGGCGGGTTTTCCGCGATATTCACTTCTTCAAAGGGTACTTCATATACCTCTAGCGATTTCTTCGCTTTTCTGCATGTACTGCATTTAGGGTATCCGTAATAGGTCAGATTCATAACAACAACAGCTCCTTCGTTTACCCCATTGTAGCAAAAATTCACCCAGATACCAAAAAGGCATCTGGGCAACTGCTAAATAAATTAGACGATATATCTTTCTGCATCAATAAGTTTTTCTGAAGCTTCGCGTTTTTTCGCGATAATATTGTAAGGATTTGAACGGGTTAATTTGCGAAGCGCAGATAACATCATACGCTGGTTATCGCCTTCAACCGCTGCCAACAAGACTTCTTTGGCGTCTTTTTCAATTTCGGCAAAAGCTTCTTGACAGAATACTTCCGTGTAAAGGATTTTCTGTTGTTCTTTCTCTTCGCCGTTACGGGCAATTGCTTTTTCCGTACGAAGAAGTGCCGATTCCATGCCGAATACATTACTTGCAATATCAGCGATGTTGACAAGAATCTCTTGCTCTTGTTCAAGTTTAGTACCGAATCGCTGTGCTGCAAGACCGGCGACTAACAGTCCGATCTTTTTCGCGTTTTTCACAAGCATTTTCTCTTGTGCAAGTGCTTCGTCGCCGATTTCTTCTGGCATCATCATGAGAAGTTCTTCTTGAAGGCCTTGCGCTTTTTCAAGTAACGGCAATTCGCCTTTCAATGCTTTTCTCATGAAAGTGCCCGGAACAAGCAAGCGGTTGATTTCGTTGGTTCCTTCAAAGATTCGGTTAATACGGGAATCGCGGTAAATACGTTCGACTTCGTATTCTGCCATGAAACCATATCCTCCGTGAAGTTGAACGGCTTCATCAGCGACATAATCTAGTAGTTCTGAACCAACAATTTTGTTAATAGAACATTCAATTGCATACTCTGCGATTGAAGCTGCAATCGCTTTTCCATCTTTACGTTCCTCTGCAGTCATGGCACTATTTCGCTCTTCAAAATATCCGATCGTGCGGTAGACCAAACTTTCCGCCGCATAGGTACGAGATGCCATCGTAGCGAGCTTTTCTTTTGTTAAATTAAATGAAGAAATGGGCGTTTTAAACTGTTTACGACCGTTTGCATATTGAATCGCCAATTGAAGCGTGCGTTTTGAACCGCCGACTGTGCCCACTCCGAGTTTATAACGGCCGATATTCAAGATGTTAAACGCAATCACATGGCCGCGCCCAACTTCGCCCAATAAGTTTTCTACAGGCACTTCTGCATCTTGAAGAATTAACGTCCGCGTAGAAGATGATTTGATCCCCATTTTCTTTTCTTCTGCACCGACAGATACACCTGGGAAGTCTTTTTCAACGATGAAAGTTGAGAATTTGTCGCCATCAACTTTTGCATAAACAACGAAAACGTCGGCAAATCCAGCGTTCGTTATCCACTGTTTTTCACCGTTTAAAATGTAATGCGTCCCCGCGTCATTGAGTTTCGCATTTGCGCTAGCACCCAGTGCATCCGAACCTGAACCCGGTTCAGTTAGCGCGTAGGCCGAGATTTTATCGCCTGTAACCGAGTTTGGAAGGTACTTTTCCTTTTGTTCTTCCGTGCCAAATAATACGATTGGTAACGTTCCGATGCCGACATGCGCGCCATGCGTGATTGAGAAACCGCCCGCACGTGACATTTTTTCAGAAATTAACGCTGATGAAATGGCGTCTAAACCGAGTCCGCCGTATTCTTCTGGAACATCAGCCCCGAGAAGGCCCAAATCACCTGCTTTTTTCAATAAACGTACAGAGTGCTCAAATTCATGGTTTTCTAAATTATCGATGACAGGCACAACTTCATTTAATACATAATCTTCAGTTGTTTTCGCAATCATTTTCTGCTCTTCTGTAAAATCCTCGGGGGTGAAGACACGATCTGCTTCGATGTCTTCGATAAGGAATGCTCCACCTTTAATTAAGTTTGCCGTTGTTGATTTAGTCATTGTTTGTTCCTCCTTTTAATTAAAACTAAATATCATACTTACTATCTATAGCTATTGAAGTTTCGGTTTTTCTTACAATAATTCGAATACCCCCGCGGCACCCATTCCGCCTCCGATGCACATTGTCACGACTCCAAATTGCTTGTTTTGACTTTTTAGTTCATCCAACATACGAATGGTTAAGATCGAACCCGTTGCACCGAGTGGATGACCGAGCGCAATGGCTCCACCGTTCACATTTACTTTATCTATATCAAGACCGAGATGACGGATAACTTGAAGCGATTGAGATGCGAACGCTTCGTTTAGTTCCCATAAATCGATGTCTTCGATGGATAACCCGGCAATTTCAAGCGCCTTCGGAACCGCTACAATTGGGCCGATTCCCATTACTTCTGGTGGAACGCCGCCAACTGCGAATGAACGGAACTTAGCGATTGGTTTCAATCCTTCCGCTTCTGCAACTTCACGGTCCATGATCAAAACTGCACCTGCGCCGTCTGAGGTTTGTGATGAGTTACCTGCAGTTACTGAACCGGTTACTGAAAATGCAGGGCGTAATCGCGCAAGTACTTCAGTCGTTGTACCGTGACGAACGCCTTCATCCATTTCAAACATGAATTTCTTTTCAGCCGGTTTCCCATTGCCATCAACGTAGCGCTGAACAACTTCTACTGGAACAACCCCATCATTAAACTTGCCTGCAGCGATCGCCGCTGCTGCTCTTTCATGAGAACGTACGGCAAATGCATCTTGATCTTCACGGCTAACGCCGTATTTTGTTGCGACTTGCTCTGCGGTATGGCCCATTCCCATATAATATTGGGGCGCTGTTTCTGCTAATTTTACATTCGGACGCACGACATTTCCCATCATTGGAACCATGCTCATCGATTCTGCCCCGCCTGCAAGGATTGCTTTTGAAGATCCAAGCATGATTCGTTCTGCTCCGTAGGCAATTGTTTGCAAGCCGGATGAACAAAATCGGTTTATGGTAATCGCAGGTGTTGTATCTGGAAGTGCTGCAAGTGCACCTATATTGCGCGCCATATTCATTCCTTGTTCCGCTTCGGGCATTGCGCAACCAATAATCAAATCATCTATCGGGCCGTCGTATCCGCCCGCGCGTTTTAATGTTTCTTTTACTGCAATCGCTCCTAGATCATCCGGACGAACGGTTGCAAGCGAACCTCTTTTCGCTCTTCCGACCGGCGTTCGTGCACCGGCTACAATTACTGCTTCACGCATTATTTCTTCCTCCTCTATGTTTGGTGCCATTAATTGCGTAGTGGTTTTCCTTTAATCAGCATATGTTGCATACGCTGCTGTGATTTTGGTTCAGCTACAAGACTTAAGAAAGCTTCACGTTCAAGGTCAAGCAAATATTGCTCATCCACAAGCGTTCCAAATGGCACTTTGCCGCCCGCTAGAACGAACGCTAGTTTCTTCGCGATTTTCAGATCATGTTCGCTAATGTATCCCGACAAGAACATCGCCTCAGCGCCGAGAAGTAATGTCGCATAACCTGACTCGCCTGTTACAGGAATTTTTTCACGTTTCGGTGCTTTGTATCCGTTTTCAAATAATGAAAGCGCGACTTGTTTCGCATCGTGTAATTGATGGTCTGCATTGACACTAATTCCATCCGCGAAGTTCAAGAAATTGTTATCCCGTGCTTCATCTGCAGAAGTTGAAACTTTAGCCATCGCAATCGTTTCAAATACTTTATTGGCAATGTTTTGATAGTCTACTTCAACGCCGTTTGGCAATCCTTTTAGGTGTTTTGAATACAAACCGACGTTTCCACCACCACCAGGAATCAGACCTACGCCTGGTTCAACTAGCCCCATATACGTTTCAGTCGTCGCTTGAATATGTGCAGCCGGAAGACAAACTTCCGCGCCTCCGCCAAGCGTCATCCCAAATGGTGCTGCGACGACCGGCTTCGTCGAATATTTGATTTTCATCATCGCATTTTGAAACGTTCGGACTACAAAATCCAATTCAAAAATATTGTCATCTTGCGCTTCCATTAGGATAAGCCCAAGGTTTGCGCCAACACAGAAGTTTCTTCCCTGGTTGCCTATCACAAGCCCCTTATAATTCTTTTCTACTTCATCGACTGCGAAGTTGATCATTTGCATAATATCTAATCCAATCGCATTCGATTGCGAATGAAATTCAAGTAAAGCGATGCCATCGCCGAGATCTATTAAACTAGCGCCTGTATTCTTCTTAATGACTCCGTGTTTTTTCTTATAACGTTTCAAGTCAATCACTTTTTCATTAACAGGAACTGGCTTATAACCTTCTCCGTCGAAGAAATACAGTTCGCCGTCTTCTTCTTTATAGAAAGATTCATAGTTTTGATCTAATAAACGTTGAACGAAAGCAGGAACTTCTGCACCATCTTCTTTCATTTTTTGGGCAGATTTAGAAACCCCGATTGCATCCCATATTTCAAATGGTCCTTGTTGCCAACCAAAGCCCCATTTCATCGCGTTATCAATCGCGACGATATCATCCGCGATTTCACCGTGCAGTTCCGCGGAATAGCGAAGCGTCGGCGCCATGATGTTCCATAGGATTTCACCCGTCCGGTCTTTTGCGTAGACGAGTGTCTTCACGCGATTTGCAAGGCCTTTTTGTTGTTTCGCCATTTCAATTGAAGGCGTTTTCAATTTCTTCGCTTTACTGTATTCGAAAGTTTCAGGATCAAGTTCCTGAATTTCTCTATCTTTCTTCACATAGAATCCTTGTTTTGTTTTCGCACCGAGCCAGCCGTTTTCGATCATTTTCTTCATAAACGCCGGCAATTCGAATACTTTTTGTTCTTCACCTTCTGTTTGGTCGTAGACGTTTTTGGCGACATGCATAAATGTGTCCAGACCGACTACGTCTAATGTTCGGAAAGTTGCTGATTTCGGACGTCCTATTAAAGTGCCTGTTACGGAATCGACTTCTCCGATTGAAAACCCGCGCTCTTCCATTTCTCGAAGCGTTACTAATAACCCGTATGTGCCAATTCGGTTCGCAATAAAGTTCGGCGTATCTTTGGCAATAACAACGCCTTTACCTAATGTATTTTCACCAAACTGAACCATGAAATCTACCACTTCCGGAGCTGTCGAGCTTGCCGGAATCACTTCTAGTAGTTTTAAATAACGCGGCGGATTAAAGAAATGCGTTCCTAAGAAATGTTTCTGGAAATCCTCTGAACGTCCATCCTTCATCGCTTCGATACTAATGCCCGATGTATTTGAAGAAATAATCGTGCCAGGCTTACGCACAGCATCCACTTTTTCGTATAGTTCTTTTTTAATTTCTAGATTCTCGACAATTACTTCAACAATCCAGTCAACATCTTTCAATTGATCAAGATCATCTTCTAGATTTCCCGCTTTTATAAGTGATAAGTTGTTTTTCGTCGTTAACGGAGCTGGTTTTTGTTTGAGTAGTTTTTGCAAAGCGCTCTTCGCAACTTTGTTTCGGACCTGACTATCTTCTAGAGTAAGCCCCTTCGCTGTCTCTTCGTCTGTCAATTCTTTCGGGACGATATCCAATAAAAGTACAGGGATACCGATGTTAGCGAGATGGGCTGCGATACCAGAACCCATCACACCTGAACCTAAAACTGCTGCTTTTTTAATTTGATAAGCCACGTGCAATGCCTCCCTTTATTTTCTTGAATGAACACTCATTCATTATTTGGGCAAAAAAAATAGAAACGATTTCTATAACTTTTATTATAGAGCATTAGTTAATTTTTCGCAATATTTTATTCTGCAATTATTCATAGAATAGATAGTAACTTCAATCCGTCAGGTTTTGAGTGAATCAATTTATTATCCAGAACCGAAAATGGATTGTACACTAACTATAAAAAGTTTCCTTCTAAAAAGAAAGGGCGTTTCGATGTGAAAACCGTACTTGATGTAACTGGGAAATCACAATTTGAACAAGATATTGATAAACGTTTTCGGCCATCTGCATGCGGCCCGGTAACCGCTCATGTGATTCTAGGGTATCATTTCCCTCATAATATGCATGCAGTGAATGATCTGTACCGATTGCTAGGCAGTACAAAAATCGGTTTATTTACTTGGCGTTTCATACGCAATATGAAGAAGCTTCTAGGCCAGGAGTGGACTGTTGAAAAGTGTACAATAGATGAGGTCATTCATGAAATTGATAATGGTCGTCCTGTAGCTGCCAAGTTTGACAAATGGTTTACATTTAGATGGCGCGGAAAATTCGCTTTCGATTATCATTGGGTACCCGTAGTTGGATATGAGAAGAAAGGTGACGAGCTATTTCTTATCGTGCATGATAATGGAGGAAGAAATCGTGATAGTCAATTACGAACAATTTCTTATGGGAATAACAGGTCTATTTTGACGTTTGTTAAAATAAAAAAATAGCCACTATTCACTCCAAATGTGAGTTGTGGCTATCTTTTATTTCTTCATGAAAATAGTGAATCGGCATGTCGCATGATCATTGTATAGCCTTCTTTTTCAAATAGGCTTCTTTTTTCTACATCATAAATTGGTAATGTTAGGTCTTCGATTTGATCGGATACCTTTAAGTCGCAATGAATTTCGGCGAGTTTTCTGGATAAGTGAAGCATTTCCATGCCTTCTTCGATTCGTTTTCTTCGTGCTGGGGTTAATTCGTCTAGTGCATCTAGAACGCCTTCAATTGAGCCGTATTGTTTTAGTAATGTCAAAGCTGTTTTTGGCCCGATTCCTTTGACGCCTGGGTATCCGTCGGCCGCGTCGCCAGTGAATGCTTTTTTATCGATATATTGAAGCGGCGTAATGCCGTATTCTTCGATGAATCTTTCATCCGTGTAGATGTCGTATTCGCTATATCCTTTTTTTATCAGCGCTACTTTAACACCTGGTCGCAATAATTGCAGGAGATCTCTGTCGCCTGAAACGATTGTTATTTCGGCTTTTCCTTCCCAATTGGTTACCATAGAGCCGATTAAATCGTCGGCTTCCATCCCTGGTTCGCCGTAACTTTTCCATCCGATGAGTTCCGATACGCTTCTAGCCATGTCAAACTGCGGAACGAGTTCTTCGGGCGGTGCCGGGCGATTCGCTTTATAGCCGTCATATAAATCGTTGCGAAATGTGTGTGCGCCCATGTCCCAACAAACTGCCATATGAGTCGGGTTGAATAAGGACATTGCCGTCATAGAATGGCGGGCGAATCCTTGGACGCCATTCGTTGGAACGCCCGCTGCATTCGGGAAAAAATGTCCCATCGCGGATGTCGCAAAAAAAGAGCGGAATAATAATGCCATGCCATCGACGATTAAAATATGTGGTTTTTCTTCTGTAGTCAATTGTCATTCCTCCAGTAGTCGAAAGTGTTCGATTCGACTGTGATCAATACTATAATAGTAGACTAATAAACTTTAAATCGGTACTAATACGCCCCATTACAGTTTTGGAATCATGAATATTATCGCTAATAGAACAAGCACAGTTACATGCGCAGAGTTAATGATTGTTCCTTTTCTAGTATCCGCTTTCCCATATCTAAGCATAATAGACAAAATGAATATATAAATCAAAACCAAAAAGTAAACAATCGATAAATCAAGAATCCAGTGCATTTCCGGTGTTACCTGTGAAAGAATGGTAACGCCTAGGATTATGAATACGATAAACGAAATGAAAAGAATTACCCCGATAATAGCTGGCATGATTCTCCATATCTTATGTACAAATAGTGGCCTTCCCTTCTTCTCTTGTAACAGTAATAAGAATGAAAATCCCCAAACAATTAATATGACTGTGAAGAAAATAATGAGAATACTTGGTTCGATGAAAGATTTAATGAAAGTAAAAAGTGCGCTTATGGTTTCTGCGAATACATTCATAACGATAATTGCGAGTGAAAATCCTAAAACAATGAGTACTTGATAAAGCGTCCATTTTGACATATTACTTTCCCTCCAACTACAGATACGTTTGAGGACTCGATTTGGATTCAAAAAAGAACTGAAACCTGGATGTTGGTTTCAGTTCTTTTTCCTAATTCATAGCATTCTTCTGAAGTAGTTGTTCGATCGCAACGATATCTGGTGTGAAAATACGATCTTCATCGATGGGATCGACGACAGTTAGTAATTTTTCAAACTGTGTACGTGTTTTCGATGCCATTAACGCTTTACCCCGAATCGAACAACTTGTTAATGCGCAAAGTGCTTCGATTGCGAGAACATTTCTGGCGTTTTTGATTATTGACTGGGCGTGTCTTGCGCCAATCGTTCCCATAGAAACGTGGTCCTCTTGATTTCCAGACGATGGAATTGAATCTACAGACGCCGGATGAGCGAGTGTTTTATTTTCCGAAACCAGGCTTGCCGCGGAATATTGTAAAATCATTGCGCCTGACTGTAAACCCGGTTCTGGGCTAAGAAATGGCGGCAATCCTTCATTAAGTTGTGGGTTGACAAGTCGTTCAATTCTGCGCTCGGAAATATTTGCGAGTTCTGCCACGCCGATTTTCAGAAAATCCATTGCAAAAGCAATTGGTTGCCCATGGAAATTTCCACCTGACACGACAGTATCTCCGTCATCGAAAATAAGCGGATTATCCGTCGCCGCATTCATTTCGATTTCCAGTTTTTCTTTTACGTAATTCAACACTTGCCAACTTGCGCCATGCACTTGCGGAATACACCGAATCGAGTAAGCGTCTTGCACACGTATTTCACCTTGAACTGTCGTCAATTGACTGTCTTCCAATAAATCTAGCATTCTCTTTGCTACATCAACTTGTTCAGGATACCCGCGCGCTTCGTGGATGGCTGGATGGAAGGCATCCGTTATCCCGTGAAGTGCTTCCATTGTCATCGCCGCAATCCATTCGCTATCAACAGCAAGTGATTCCGCCTCTAAATAATTAATAACGCCTTGAGCTGTCATTGCTTGCGTTCCGTTGATAAGCGCAAGCCCTTCTTTCGCTTCTAGCACAATTGGTTCCAACTCATGCTTTTCCCATATTTCAATTGCTGGAACATGTTCAGTTCCTTGCCAAACGAAGCCTTCTCCAAGTAGGACGAGCGCCAAATGAGCTAGCGGCGCTAAATCACCCGACGCCCCCAACGAACCTTGTTGCGGAATGACGGGGTGGATTTGATGGTTCAACATATATGCGAAACGTTCCAACACCTCTGCACGTATTCCTGAAAATCCTTTCAATAAGGCATTTAGTCGTAAAACGACCATTGCGCGAGAAACGATTTCCGGAAATGAATCCCCTACTCCGCAAGCATGCGAGCGAATGAGATGAAGTTGCAATGCTTTCGTATCTTTTTCATCGATGCTGACATCGCTGAATTTCCCGAAACCTGTATTAATTCCGTAAACGGTTCGATCTTCCCAAACAATTTTCTCAACTGCAAGTCGGCTTTTCTTAACGCGTTCAATCGCTTTTTCGTCTAATGAAACAACAGATTCTTTATATAAAACGGCTCTTAATTGTTCAAGATTAAGTGTTGACCCTGTTAATGTAATCATGAAAACCCACCCTTTATTCTAAATTCATTAGCCAACTACTTTTACGCCTTTTTTCCAGACGGTTTTCACATGATTGACGCCGAATAAATATTGCAGTTCTTGGTAATTTGAAATATTCCATAGTACGATATCGCCTTGCTTTCCTGGTTCAAGCGAGCCAGTGTGATTTTCCATTTGAATTGCGCATGCCGCATTATAGGTTGCCGCCGTTAAAGCTTCGGCTGGTGTTAGTCTCATTGAAATACATGCCAAATTCATGACGAGCGGCATTGATGTTGTCGGGGAAGATCCCGGATTACAGTCTGTCGAAATCGCGACAGGTACCCCTTCGTCAATCATTCTACGCCCCTGAGCCGCCTCTTCTCGTAGAAATAATGCTGTTGCCGGTAGTAAACATGCAATCGTTCCGGCTTCTGCCATCGCTTTTATTCCTTCATCGGATGCTTTTAATAAATGCTCTGCTGAAATCGCGCCCACTTTTGCAGCCAGTTCAGCGCCGCCATATGGCTGGATTTCATCCGCATGAATTTTTGGTGTTAAACCGTGCTTTTTTCCTGCTTCTAAAATACGTTCCGATTGTTCAGGCGTAAATACACCGACTTCGCAAAAGACATCATTGAAGACAGCCAGTTTTTCATCGGCAATGGCTGGAAGCATTTCGTCGATAATGAGTTCAACAAATTCTTCTTCGCGTCCTTTATAATCTGTCGGGACAGCGTGAGCCCCCATAAATGTAGGAACGAGATCTATCGGGTGTTCCTGTTGAAGTCGTTTCATGACACGAAGTTGTTTTAGTTCATTTTCTAAATCGAGTCCGTAACCGCTTTTCCCTTCAACTGTCGTTACGCCGTGTTGTAAAAATGAATCCAGTCGTTTTTTCGATTGCTCGACAAGTTCATCTTCCGTCGCTTCTCGCG
This sequence comes from Sporosarcina sp. Marseille-Q4063, assembly GCF_018309085.1. Classification (GTDB taxonomy): domain Bacteria; phylum Bacillota; class Bacilli; order Bacillales_A; family Planococcaceae; genus Sporosarcina. The sequence goes on from NZ_CP070502.1 coordinate 1,368,082, forward strand.
TCATTCGAGTTGTCGCGTGAATTCCGCCGCCCGCATTCATAATGTCCATATACGTAGCGCCTTCGAGACGCATTTCGAATTCACGTTCGCGGCTTCCCCCGTAAGCGACATGCGTATGCGGGTCGACGAGTCCTGGCGTGATGAGATGTCCCGTTGCGTTTGTAATATCGGCTTCATGCGCGCGGTCATTGAATTGTCTTTCAAGGTCAGCTGTTGTCCCGACTGCTTTTATTATGCCGTCTTCTATCCAAACGCTGCCGTCTTCGATAATCGATAATTCATTCATCGCTTCTTTAATTCGCGGTCCATTTGATTTTTGAGCAAGTGTTGCAAGTTGTGATGCGTGTTTTATCCAAACGATTGATTTCATTTTTGCTCAACTCCTTTAGCCATCATCGGAATGTTGACGCCCTTTTCGCGTGCCGTTTTTTCTGCCAAATCATAACCGGCATCGACATGACGAACAATCCCCATACCCGGGTCGGTTGTCAATACACGTTCGATTCGTGCTTCGGCTTCTTTCGTTCCATCCGCAACGATTACCATGCCTGCATGAATAGAATACCCCATGCCGACTCCGCCGCCGTGATGAACCGAAACCCAAGTCGCGCCGCCAACTGCGTTGATCATTGCATTTAATATCGGCCAATCAGCAACTGCGTCTGATCCATCTTTCATCGACTCCGTTTCACGGTTTGGCGATGCGACCGAACCTGAGTCAAGATGATCTCGTCCGATGACAATCGGCGCTTTTAATTCACCCGAAGCAACCATATCGTTGATAATTTTTCCAAAACGAGCACGTTCCCCGTAGCCAAGCCAGCAAATTCTTGAAGGCAGGCCTTGGAACTCGATTTTATCCTGCGCCATTCGAATCCAGTTGCATAAATGCTTGTTGTCACTAAATTCACGTAAAATAACTTCGTCCGTTTTATAAATATCTTCCGGATCACCTGATAACGCTACCCAACGAAACGGTCCTTTCCCTTCGCAAAACTGCGGACGAATATACGCAGGAACGAATCCTGGAAAATCGAATGCACGTGTGACGCCTTCGTCTTTTGCGACTTGGCGGATGTTGTTGCCGTAGTCAAATGTGATTGCCCCCAGATCCATCATTACAAGCAACGATTCAACGTGGCTCGCCATTGAAGCTTTTGATTTCTTGACATATTCTTCTGGATTTTCTCCGCGTAATTTCGCAGCCTCATCAAGTGACATGCCGGACGGAATATAGCCATTTAACGGATCATGAGCCGAAGTCTGGTCTGTGAGTACATCTGGAATAAATCCACGCGCAATCATTTCTGGCAAAATATCTGATGCATTCCCTAAAAGGCCAATCGACAACGCTTCCCCTTTAGCCTTAGCTTCTTCCGCGAAATGAATTGCTTCATCTAAAGAGTCGGTCTTCACATCTGTGTAGCGCGTTTCAATCCGACGGTCGATTCGTGTTTCATCAACTTCTATTCCAATACAAACTCCGCCAGCCATCGTGACCGCGAGTGGTTGTGCCCCGCCCATGCCGCCGAGACCCGCTGTTAACGTAATTGTTCCTTTCAACGAATCGCCGAAATGTTGTTTCGCGAGTTCAGCGAACGTTTCATAGGTTCCTTGAACAATCCCTTGAGAGCCGATATAAATCCAGCTTCCCGCAGTCATTTGTCCGTACATCATTAGGCCCTTTTTATCGAGCTCATGGAATGTCTCCCAATTCGCATACGCTGGAACGAGATTCGAGTTTGCGATTAATACTTTCGGTGCGTCTGTATGTGATTTGAAAATCGCAACCGGCTTTCCGGATTGCACAAGTAAAGTTTCATCATTTTCAAGTTCTTTCAGCGAGCGAACAATCGCGTCAAACGACTCCCAATTTCGTGCCGCTTTTCCAATTCCCCCGTAAACAACAAGCTCATCCGGATGCTCCGCCACTTCTTCGTCTAAATTATTCATCAACATGCGAAGAGCAGCTTCTTGTTGCCAACCTTTCGTATTCAATTCGGTTCCCCGGTACCTAATCACTTTTTCAGATGCTTTCCCCATTATGAATCCCTCCTACTCAGTTCTCTCTTTATCTTACACGATGAAAACGCTTTTAAAATGATTATTGCGAAAGTTTAGTCTGTGCTAACAGTGCGCTGTATCAGCGTGGTAAAGCGTTTTTGAGTAAAATACCTATAGCGTCTTCGGTATTAATTTGCTTGCAGATTATGACTCTTTGCTTGCAGTTGGGAATGATTTGCTTGCACTCACCAAGGGTTTCCTTGCACTCGATGACCATTTGCTTGCACTTAAAAGATTTTGCTTGCAAGTCAGGACTTTGACACTAGACGTCGCCGTCAATAAACACAGTAATCGCCTAGATTAAAACACAAAAAAGTTCCACGGTATTTCTCTTTACCGTGGAACTCCTACTAATTTTTGCATCGCCTTCAACTCTCCCCCCCAACCTCTCTTATACATTAGATAGTCGAAAACCGAAAAAGTTTTAAAAACAATAAAAGTCCAATCGCTATTATTTTTCTCGCATACACTAGGGGGAATCGCCTGGAAGGAGAGAATTTCGATGGTAAACAGAGACTCAGAAGATTTTGGCGCAGAACAATGGTATCCAAGGTTGCCTGATGGATTTGACGGGCAAGATATGTTTGAACAGGGAAGCTATGGATTTTCACCCGGATATGGGATGCCGGGATATTCAATGGGGCAAGGTGGGTACGGATACGAGATGCCCGGATACCCATATGGGCAAGGAATGACTGGATTTTCACAGGGACAAGGAAGACCTGGTTTTCCGCCGGGGCAAGGGTTTCCTGGATTCCCGCCTGGCCAAGGATTCCCTGGATTTCCACCTGGGCAAGGAGGACCTGGATTCCCGCCTGGCCAAGGTAGACCCGATTTTCCACCTGGACAACAACAAGGTAGGTCCCAACCTCCTAGATCAGCGCCACCAAGTACTACGCCAGAATATCCTAGCACTCAACTGTTCGCGGTAGATCCTGGTGCAATTAGAGGCTGCTTATATCGCTTCACGTTCGTCTGGCTTTCAAGAAGACGAGGGTTCTGGTTCTTCCCAGATTTCGTAGGCCGAAGATCAGTTGCGGGTTGGAGATGGCGTAGCAGACAGAGAAGATGGGAATACACGGGGATTGACCTAGACAACATTGACAGATTCACCTGTTTTTAAGTATAAAAGAGCGGAAACAACCCCAGTTACATTTCATAATGTGACTGGGGCCTTATTTTTTCATATCTCTTTTCTTCATTTAATTGAAAAGCTATTTTGGTTGCTTCACCCATCGTAAGGCTTTCAAAACCGTATTGCTTATTCAACCGAAATACTAATTCTAAGATTTCAGTTAAAAATTGCAAATTCTCTTCAATATCTTTACCGAAATTATGCGGATGCCACCACAGATGGTATACTTCCCCGTTTTGCGCTGCGTGAATAAGACTTTTTTTAATTCTGCGGAGGCGTAGTTTTTCAAGACTTTTCAATTTCGGTTCATAGGGTCTCAAAAATCTGCTCGATGCTAAATTAACAAGAGGGGCCTTTCCTGCATTTTTAAGCCGATACGTATTATGCCCTGTGATGTTCACGTAACAATCAGCTAATCGAAGCATTCTTTTTAATGGGCTTTCCTTATGAAATTTGCTTTCTTTATAAATCCAGCTTTTTTCATTCCCCCTGAAGCTTTCAATTCCATGTTTTTTACATATTTTAAGGTAGTCTATATTGAGTTGGTTTCTTGGAAACACAATTGATTTTGCCGGCCGACCGAATGTGGAACTCACCTTTAAAGAAGCTACCAAATCCGCTTCAAACTGATCTGCCGTCTGCCCCTCTTCCAAACAATAATAATGTGAAAACGTATGCGTCGAAATTTCTTGCCCTTCATATTGACTAATCTTCTTAAGCAATGATTGCCCATAGTGAAATGGATCTTCTTCTTCATTCTCACCAATATCCCCTATTTTGCCATACGGGGAAAATTCCATGTTTGTATAACTTGGGAGATTCGACGGCAGATTGTTCATAAGTTCCTCTTTATTTCGGAAAAAAAGCATTCCCACCGTTGCCCATGTTGCACGAATTCCAAGATTATCAAACAGCTCAAGCATTTTATCAATTGCTTCGCGTGTACCTAGTAAATTCTTTTCATATTGTTCGAGTGTGAAGACATCGTGTACGCCCCAATTTAATTCGAAATCAAGCGAGATGATGAAGGTTCCATGATTCCTCATTGGATTTCCCTGGCGGTTGCCCAAGCCATTTTCCAATTTCTTATTTGTAATACGAGTGCCCCGATGATTGAATTTGCTTCGTACCCCCAATAGACAGGCACAATTTCTCCTCCAAACCCGAGTTTGAATCTACGAATATTTTCATCGTAGCTAAGACCACCCATATCATATAATTTATATCCTTTTTCTTTCAAAAATAAAATACATAGCCACACAAGATAACGATTTGCTTGGCCCAGCAATCTTTTCAACTCCGGACTATCAGCCATGCGGAAGTGAGATGCGGAATATAGATTCATTGCTAAGGTACCATCTAGAATATATACTCTGTAACAAAAAACTTGGTCTTCACTTTTTATATAAGTTAGCAATAAAGCATTTTTCTCACGGAGCAGCTTCATCGTTTTCATATGAAATGAATTGCAAGTATGTGTTTTTTTATTTTTAGCAAACTGATTATAAAAATTTTGAAATTCTACTAAATCGTGATCTGTTGGATTTTCAATTATAATATGGTCTAACTCTTGTTCTTCTGCACGTCTAATTTGTCTCCTTGTCGTTTTTTGCATCGCCATTAATAATTCATTGTCATCTTTTGTTAAATCAAACTGAAGTGTCTCTAATGTTCTTAAATTTTTCTTTGGAACAAATGAGTGTGAAAACGCCTTAACTTGCGCCGTTGAATCATTTTCAAACTCTCCATTAGCAAAGTAAACATTTTGGATCTTTACGTTTAAAATTTTTCTTTCAATTGTAATCATTTAAAACACCCCGATTCTTTTTCATTCTGTAACGTGATATTTTTTAAACCCGAAATAAGTTTTTTTGAAAATATGTTTGCTAATTGAAAACCCTACTTCTTCCAAGAGAGCCTTTTCAGTTTTTGCTCCTTCTTCAATCGCAACATATACGGTTCGTGCTTTACTGTTTTTCTTAACGGAGGAACAAATCGCCGATAAGTTGCCTTCATTCCAATTTTTAAAGTGAACGGAACTTTTTTTAAATTGTTCCAGATAAGAAATTCTATCAATCCTAAGCACTTTATCATTTGTCCAAAAAATATTTTCATAGGCTAAATTATCTTTTGGGTAATAGCCTTTATAGCCGCCGTACATTTTCCTGCAAATATCTTTCATATGAATACTAACAATTTCGGAACTTTTCATTGCATCGTTTATTGTTAACTCGATGAATTCCTCGGAATCGGGTAAATCCGGAACATTTTTCTTTTCCATTTTGTAGACAAGATAACGTTCATTTTCATAAAAGTATTTTCGAATTCGCTTAAAAAATTCGATGACTTCAGAACGGGCTCCTTTAGACTCTGTTTTGAATATGTTTTTTATAATAAACACCAATTTCCCGATGTTTTTTCGTTTAAATAGCACCAACTTATGATTTTCTTTAATCCTTTCAATAAATGTTTCCTTCATTGATAGCCAGTTTCTTATCACTTTTGCTGCGATTGTATTTGACGAAAATATCATTCTTCGTGTGTAATCCAAATGTGTATTCCATTCAAATTTATAAGTCTCATACCCAATGCTTAAATCAAACACGCGTTCATTTCCGTATTTACATTGCAATATCTTTTCTTTTTCCAAGATCCTTCCTGGACTAAACGTTTCAAAATCATCATCGTACCCTAAGACATACCCTAGATACCTTCCTCGACAATTGAATCCATAATTAAATGCGATCATCGTATCATTAATGTACAAAGAATCGATTTGAGTCTTCAACGATCCACTTGTAATTTTCGCAAGACTGCGGTAAAACTCTTTTTCTTTTTCATTCGTAAACCCACTGGTATCGCGTCTTTTTTCCCAGCGCTTGTCGTGAAGTTTGAAAATGTAATCCATTTCTTCCGGGCTACTTCGTAAAAACTCTACATTTCCATTTTCATGCAACCTTTTTTCTCTACGGTCAAGCCGATGTAGCCTCTGCCTTTTCTCCATATATTCTTCTAACGTAATTTTTTTCAAATCAATATACGGCGTGATAACGCGATGCACGGAAAATTTAGAGTTGCGACTTTGCAAATACATTTCCAAGCTTGCAGGTGTAATGCTACTCTCCAAAAGCCCGTGCAAATAGAAAACAACATTCTTTTTTTCATGGATGATCTCATCTAATACAAACTTTAGTGAGTCATCCAACATATCGTGATAAGCAACAACATCCATATAATTCGCTTGACCAAACGACATAAAGAAATACTTGTATCCCAGCAAACCTTTATCATATAAAAAGGGAAAAAAAGCAATGATTTCTTCATCTTTACGGATACCCATGATTTCTATTTGCTTATTTCCCCCTAAATGTTTCCACCATTCATTTATCCATTCGAATTCAATAAATGGGTTTGTATTTTGATTTTCTTCCAATATGGATGACCAATCATCTCTATACTGCTCAAGTTGCTCTATCGACGAAATTATGAATAACTCCATGTCAACCTCCATTTTTAAAGTTTATTTAGTACTCGTAAACAGCTGCCTCTTTCATGTAATACTTCACGGTTTCTTTCAAGCCTTCCAAAAGTGAGTGTTCTGCATTCCAACCTAGTTCAAACTTTGCTTTTTTATTATCTAAAACACTTCTTTCAATTTCTCCCTGCCTTAGCGGTTTATACGAGGGTGATAAGTGACTATCAAACTCCTTTGCTAAAAGATTAAATAAGTCATTGATAGTTGTTTCTGTTCCAGAACTAACATTATAAATCCCCTTTTTTTCATTTGCTATGGCATGCCGACAAGCACTCGCAACATCTTTCACATAAATAAAATCTCTAGTCTGGCTTCCATCGTATATAGAAACTGCTTCTTCATTTAGCAACTTATTAATAAATATCGATATAACTCCGGCTTCTCCATTTGGATTTTGTCTTGGTCCATAGACATTGGAGAACCTTAAAATACAACTGTCCATACCGTTTAGCACGTCATAAAGAGCGATGTAATTTTCCGCTGAAAATTTGGATTGTGCATAATAAGATTGCGGATTCGTTTTATGTTTTTCATCAATTGGAAAGTATAAAGGTTCCCCATATACAGCCGCTGTTGAAGCAAACAAAAATTTTTTCACTTGATACTTTTTCGAAAGGAGCAATAACCTTAAGGTTCCCGCGGTATTCGTGTGAAAATCTAAATATGGATCTCGCATCGAAGCCGTAACAGAAGCTTGTGCTGCTAAATGTATAACAATATCTGGTTTTTCTATTTCAAATACATATTCCATTTCAGGATCATTCAAATCATAATTATAGAATTTCACACTTTCCGGAACATTGGACGAGGATCCCGTCGCCAAATTATCAATTGAAACGACATCGTAATGATGATCAAGTAATTCCTCTGTAACATGAGACCCTATAAATCCAGCTCCGCCACTTATTAAGACCTTCATTTTATTATGCCCTCCTTGGAATCGATAATTTTCCCCGTTTATTTTCCAGAATCTTTTCGTAATAAGTATCGGTTTCATCAAGCATTTTGCTAAATGTAAAGTTAGTTTCAAAAATCCTTCGACTTTCTTTCCCCATTTCCAAACGTGATTTCGGATTGGCTAACAAATGCTTAACTTTTCGGATTAGTTCACCTTCGGCATTTTCAGGAATTAAATAGCCATTAACGGAGTCTAATACCACTTCTTTGACGCCTCCTACATCAGAAGCAATGACTGGCAAACCACTTCTCATCGCTTCCAAAATACTTAAAGGTAAACCCTCCCAATCAGATAGGAGAATAAATAAATCAGACTGCATCAATAACTTTTCTACATCTTTTCGATTTCCAAGAAACTCAACTCTTTGAGATAAACCATGTTCTTTTACATAATCAATTGACTTCTTTAATAAAGGACCATCACCTACAAAACGAATCCTCCATTTCAACGATTGAAGTTTTTGCAAAGCTTTTAACAGATCAATTTGCTTTTTCGGTACCGCAAATCTTGCTACCATTATAATAATTGGGACATCCCTCCCTTTTTTAACAACATACGGAGGCTTACTATCATGAACACCGTTATGAATCGTATATAGTTTTTGGGCAGGGATAATTTTGTTTTTTCTGGCCAATAGATAATCGTAGTCAGAAACGGTAATGACTCCATCAGAGAAGAGGCCGGCTACTTTTTCAATAACTATATAAATCACTCGTAGCCTTATAGGTACTCCTTCAGTGAAAGACCATCCGTGTGCGGTAAATACAGTTGGAATGCCAAGTGACCATCCAACTATTCTTCCAATTACTCCAGCTTTTGAAGAATGTGCGGCAATTAAATCTGGTTCAATTTGTTTCAAGACTTTTCTCAACTCAATAAGTGCCTTAATATCGGTAATAATGTTCAACTTTCTAACTAAGTGCTTATTTCTATAATGTAAAATCCCTTCATTATCAATAGCGGTATGAATGTTTTTACCTTCACCTGAAACGAGCACAACTGAATGTCCTAGTTTCTTCATTCCTATAGCTATATCTCTTACATGTATCTGAGCCCCGCCGACTGTATCCATGCTTGTAATTAATTGGACAATTTTCATAGCAGCCTCCTCGATCCTGACGAAAGGATTTCACCAGTTTGTTTTTCATCATTGAATACTGGAAAATATGCTAGCGCTAAAATAATCCACAAATGTCGCCAATGTAATGTATCTATAAAAAAGCTATTGAATGCGAGACCACAAAGCGAAGCGAATATCACTATGAAAAGAACACTATACCCACCTCGTGACCTCCAGTAATTTGTAAACGACTTCCATGTACTATAAATAAAAAAAATTGTAAATGATAAGATTCCAATTAGACCGTTTTCAGTAAACAACCTTGCATATAAACTATGCGGTGCGTATTGAAACACTAATTCTGAATGACCGGGACCTATACCAAGCGGGTTTATAAACCCTGTCTCTATTGCTTCTTTTTGCGTAGTAAAGCGGTCACTGTCATAACTTTTAATCATTAATCGGGAGGAAAATAAATCTTCGACAATTGGTGTTTGGATGAAATAAATTAAACATGGGAGGCCGATTAGTAAAAGTATAAAAATCGTTTTTATTCTTTTCATTAAAAATTCTCTTTTAACGATAATTACATAAAGAAAAAAAGACAGAGCGAAATTCCCCCAAGCTGCACGAGAAAAACTAAGAATAATCCCAGTCAACAACAATAAAAAGATAGAAAAACTTAGTATTTTATCACGAACTTTTAATCCATCATGTTCTACCAGGCTAATCGCTAAAAGTGCTGGCATAACTAAGAATGGACCAAAAACATTTGGATCTTTGAACGTCGACTTAACTCGCCCAAACATTAGGAAATCATCACTCATCGGAAGATGATTAAAATAAGCTGCGATTCCTATCAATACTGCAAAAACAGCTGATATCAAATAGCCTTTTGATACTATTTGAAGAAGCGAGAATTTGAAATGGTGCCCTAAGCTAACAAAACACACCCAGGAAAAGGCTAAGTAAAATGTAATTCCGCTATAGCGAACGGCAGTAAATGGTTCTCTAACAAAAAATAATGAGATGAGATTACTAATAAGAAATAGAGAAAGAACTATTAATGGAAAGACAGTCTCTTCATTAACTGTATAAAATCCATAAAAGAGGCAGCCAATGATGAGAAGTATCATAAATAAATCAGAGGGGGAAGGCTCAACAAGTACAAATGAACCTATACACATCGTGAAAAACAAATAAATATATATCCATTTATGTTGATTATTAAGCATTGTTTACCCCCTCGTACGTTTCATCTGCATATATCATCTCCTTATTTTTCATCGGTAACTCATAACTTCTTTTCATTACATACCAAGAAAAGAACCCATGGATTAAATAACCAACTGAACTAATGATACTTATACAGAGAATCGATAAAGTAGGACTTTCAATATAACGAACTGCAAGATAAATCGATAAACCGATTAATACAAATCTTATAACCTCGCTTAACATTTGAATTTTCAACGCTTCGAATACGTAAAAATTCGCAGTAATTGGATTAACAACGATCTTCATAAGAAACAAAACTGCGAGAATTTGTAAATACGTCCCAGATTCCCCCCAATTATCTCCGAAGACGATATGAATTAGCGGCGGAGCAACTAGAACAACTAACCCAATAATAGCAATCCCCATAAAAACCATCTTTTTTACAATATCCCAGAAAAATTTCTTGAACTTTTCATAGGACATTCGGGATTGTTGAGCGGATTGTGATAAATATACTTGAGAAGCGGAAAACCCTAGTAATCCCTCAGGAATCGTTAAAATTTTTTGAGCCAAAAAAAACAACCCCACCGTTTTCGCATCGAATGCTGCTGCTAAAAAAAATACCGGCAATTGATTTCCAAGACTACCCAGAATTGCAGACCAACTTGAAACAATTGGAAACCATTTATATCGTTGCATGACAGTTATTAATTTTTTAAAGTTAAATCTTTCAAAGCGCAATTCAGTTTTTTTAATTGTTTTCAAATAGGTTATTGTGCCTGAAAACCTTCCAAGCACTTCACCTATAAGCAAACCAATCAGCCCGATATGAAATAGACCTAATAATATTTGTGAAAATACTGTACTTCCATTCATCATTACTTTAGATTTGGACATCGAAGTGTACTCTTCTGTTCGAATAGCCCATAAATTTAATGCTTGGCAAAATCCCATACCAAGCAAGCTTAGCGATAATAACCAAATATATTTAATTAAACCTGGCATTTCAAAAAACTGAGCAACTGGAAAAAATGTAATGAAAAAAAATGCAAAAATACTCATTAGAATAACAATAAATGATGAAAGGACTAATAAATGAAAAGCGTCTTCATTTTTTGCAGGTAAAGGGATTGCTGTTTCATATCTCATTGAAGCAATAATTTGGACAGTAAATAGAATTGATAGAAAGACTGACAACTCCCCAAACTCTTCAGGTGTGTATAGCCTTGTTAAAATCGGTATCGTTGCGACTATCAATACATTTGCAAATGCCGTTCCGGCCATCAATACGGAAAGACTTCGTATGAAATGATTGCTGAAAATCTGCTTTTTCCAGCGCATAATTTGAATCATATGAACCCCCTCGCCTTATCCAATCATTATGATCCGTGGATATTTTAACTTACGAACCTTTGGAATAGGAACATGAAAATCTGTACCGTTACTAACATGCTTTTCATTTGCTTGTAAAAACTGAACATATTCAATTGAAATCTTTTTTTGCAAATATTTATATACGTTTTTTTGAGGTGATCGTTTTTTATTGGAATGATAAGTGTCTAAGTCCACAAAATGAACTAATTTATTCTTGCATAACTTCATCGTATATTTTTGGATTGATTTTCCACGATTACCTATCACGCTAGATGCTTTAACCTGTATCAGAGCCCCCTTGGTAACAAGTTTTTGAATCGTTCCTAGACTACTTCTATTATTTAAACTGGTTTCAACTCCAACAATTATTGGGACGTAACCCAACAGTTGCAAGCGGTATAATATAGATAATGTGACTTTCGGTACTCTCCCATTAGGTAGTTTAATTAGCATGTATTTTTCACTGTCTGCAAGCGGAATTAGGTTAGATTCAATAGCACTTACCAACATATTCAAATGCCATATTTCCATTCCCCTAAAAATTTGATCCTCTTCAACTTTTACTAAAGTGTCAATTCCTTGTAAAAAATCCCTTGATACTTCAACAACCATAATTACACGCCCTTTCCAACCCTATTCAATTGCAACCTGTTTTTCCTCAGAATAACTTCTATTTAATATTGTTCCTAAAATTGGTGCATCTACTTTTTGCAATTGCCTAAGGCTTTTACTTGCTTGTTCATCTTTTGTGCCTTCTGCATCAATAACATATATACAACCATCCACAACCATCGAAAGACTAATTGTATCTGCGACATTAAGTGACGGGGTGTCAATGATGATTACTTCAAATTGATTCTTCAACTCATCAATTAAATCTTTCATTTTTGGTGAAGATAGTACTTCAGCGGGATTCGGTGGAATAGGACCAGAGCTTATGAAAAATAAATTTTCCGTTCCTGTCTTTTGAATAATTTCATTCAACTTGAAATGACCAGAAACATGTGATGTCAATCCATTTCGCTTTGGTAGATTAAAAACTAGACGCCCAATTGGCTGTCTTAAATTCGCATCTACAAATACCGTTTTCTTTCCATCCATAGCCATAATAATTGCTAGATTCCCACTTACAAAAGACTTCCCATCCCCGTGAACAGGACTTGTTACCAAGATTGTTTTTATATTTTTTTGTGACATTTGATATTGCACATTTGCCCTTACTCTTCTAAAGCCTTCAGTCAATATTGGTGGAGATTCCATCATTGAAATAAGTTTTTCATCCCACTGATCATATTTTTTCTTGAATGATTTCTTAACTTTGACAAATGGTATAATACCCAAATTAGGGATGCTCAGTACATTTTCTGTTTTAGTGCTTGTATTTAACTTCGGTGAATAAAACTCACGAATTACAATCGTCATAATTGAAACGATAACTCCAATAACAAATGAGATTACACTTAACATATAAGAAGGGAATGTAATTTCTTTTATGCCAGCATTTGGCGAGACATTATTTAAAATTGTAATATTTTCTAGACTCATTAGGTTTTTTATTTCTTCTTGAAATGTGGTTGCATACTTGTTTACTAATATCGCTGCTTTTTCTCTAGTTTTTTCTCGCGCAACTATTGTTATTATTTGGGAGTTATTGCTCGATTCAATTGAAATATATTTCATTAACTCCGATTTCGAATATTGTTCATCTAACTGTAAATTTACTTCGGTTAGCATCCTATCACTTTTCAACATATACTTGTAGGTTTCAATTAGACGCAAACTCATTTCAATATCGCTAGACTGAAGATCAATAGCCTTTTCCGATTTCAATGTATAATTTACCAACAAGTCTGTTTTTGCTTCGTAGGTTGACGGTAATATGAAACCGACTATGCTTCCAACTAAAGTAAAGAACAAAATAATAGAGATAACCAGGCTTCGTTTTTTTAACATTAAGTTTACTAGTTCTTTTATTCCCATCTCTTTTTTCATTAGATTTTCTCAACTTCCTCAACTATTTTTCCCATCTCACCAAGCCCCTTTCCCCCGAATCACCAGTCCAATTGTTTTAAAGAATATCTTTACATCTAACCCAATTGATTGATTTTCAATATAGTAAAGATCATATTCAATTTTCATGCCATGATTAATGACAGAGCGTCCGTTTATTTGGGCATAGCCTGACATTCCTGGCTTCACTTTTAATCTCATTGCTTGGTACCGACTATATAATTGTGTGATTTCAGGAATTTCGGGTCGCGGCCCGATTAAACTCATGTCGCCTCGTAATACATTAAACAATTGCGGTAATTCATCGATACTTAGCTTTCGATAAATCTTTCCGATTCTCGTAATTTTTTGCTGGGTTGGCGTTTCAAACAAAAAATCATTTGGGACCCCTTCTAGCCACTGATAATTATGGAGCTTCTTCGAGTTTGGATATTTTTGCATCGTTCTAAATTTCCATATTGTGAAGGGTTGATTATGTTTACCTGTTCTACTTTGTTTGAAAAAAATAGGTCTTCCGGAAAAAATGAGAATAGCAATCGAAAATAACAACAGAAAAGGACTTAGACAAAGTAGTAAAACAAAACTTACAACGATATCAATAATCCTTTTAATTAAAATATAAAAACTTACCTGTGATTTATTTCTTTCCCTTGCGTAGTGTATTTTTTCCATAATAACCTCCAAATGAATATTCTCTGGTCCACATAACAATATTCGAAGATGCTGAAAGTTAGTACAAACTATCTATCTAGAATTACTTTCTTTAGTCTTTAATGCACATACACAATCAATGTATGAATGTGACAATTTGTTTATAACACCTACATCTGTTGGTGTGAATAAAAAAATTCGTCAAAGAAACTCGGCCTTTTTTCATATGATTAACTATAGTAGCTTAATCATATAGAAGATAAAAGACGGTTACTATTGACGAACGTCAGTAATTTCAATTTATTCAGTTTAATTTGTTTTCATTGGCAATAATTACTGCTTGTGTTCTCGATTTAACTTGTAATTTTGCATAGATATTAGAAAGATAGATACGAACTGTTCCCGGCGATAAAAACAACTCGTCGGCAATTTTGCGGTTTGATAATCCGGTTGTTAATAATTTTAAGACTTCCAATTCGCGGGGTGTAAGCCCGTGGAGTGGGTTTTTCTTTTCGGAATTCAATCCTAATGCAGACTGTTCTTCCGTGAAAATGCTCATTATCTTTTTAACATAATCTATTGGAATCGTACTCCAAGATGGGATATGACGATCTTTTCTTAGTTTTATATACATTTTCATTAAAGAATAGATTTCATGTTCATTTAGAAACAGTCTTATATACCCGTAACGACTCCCGAATTTCAAGGCCTCATTTAACATATCGAGCGCTTGCCTATTATTTCCATTCAATTTATGAAGGATTGCTTCTAATAACGAGGCCTCTATTATTAAAGTGATTTGTTCATCTTCAAATGCACGAGTTTTTAGTTGTGTTATTGTTTGTAATCCTTGTTCATAATCTTTCTTTTTAATCAGTACTCGAACATAGACAAACCACCAAAATTCGTTTCCGATACCTCCAATGTATTCATTCGTTATCGCCCCGAAAAGTTTTCCTTCTGCTTTCACAATTTTATCTTGTTGAATATGAATCATTGCTTCCATTATTTGAATGACATCAATCCATTGGGGTTCAACTTGGCTTAAAGCATAAGATTTAGCTTTTTCCAAATAGCGTTGTGCTTCTGGATAATCTTGTTTAGTCATTTCGATTCGACACTTTAATACAAACATTGGAACAACTATTCCAGGATCTTTAAAACTTCGCCCAATTTTTATTGCCTCTCTTATGACAAGTAAGGCCTCTTCGACTCGATTCCATTCCACTAACTTTTCAGCATGCACTCCGAAATAATAGCCCCCGACAATTAATTGTTTGTAGTCTGTAGACTGAAAATTATTTACGAAAATCTTTTCAATTTCTTCAGAATAAAGTTTACCTTTACCGCCAATCTTTGTATGCAATAGCGTCAAGTTCAATATATTGTAACGGATTGGGATTTTGTTGAAGTTGCAATCGTTTGCCTCTCGCTTTAATTGCTCCAGCATTAATCTCATTGAAGTGTTGATATTATTTTGACCAACTAGCAAAGCATACGCTTTAATTCCCAAAATATCCGCAGCTTCATTGTTGTATTCTGCGCTATCCATCCATTGATCTATTTCATGCCGCTTTTCCAATTGTTCAATGATGTGTAATGCTCGCCCAAAATCTTGTAATAGCGCATGTGCTAGTGCAAATAATGATATCGTTCCGACACTCAGTTGTTGCTGCTTTTTCAGTAATAAATTAATCCAACCTTTAATCGTATCCGTGTAGCCAAGATTGAGAACTTCTATCGCATGAACTTCTATCCATTTCAAGGCATGATCAAAAACTTTTCCTTTCATAGCCATTTCAATCGCGTTAATAAAGTCACCTTTTTTGTACAGTTCATCAGCAGCTATTGAAAACAATCGTGTCACTTCTTCAATGGAATGACGTTGACGTAATTCTTGGATCAAAAAATCGCGAAACATGTGATGATACTGAAATACCGGTTTTTCTTCATCTTTTTTATAAATAAAGAACCCTCTTTTTTCAAGAGAGGATAGAATAATAGCTGCATCTATGTCTTCAGTAATCGATAAACAAGTTTCGGGCTCAAGCACTTTTAATATAGAAGTTTTTAATAAAAAGTTTTTTTCTTGAATTGATAGGTCGGTGATTAATTCATGAAATAAATAATCGGATACATACGGATTATTTCCATTACTTATTACATCTTCTAACGTCTTCTTTTCAGATAACTTCGCGACTAATTTGATGCTTATTGGCCATCCTTCTGTTTTCTTAAAAATTTCATGCTGGGTATTTAAATCCAAAATATGTTTAGAATTCTTGCCTAAATATTGGACTGTTTCCTTATACGAAAACTTGACTTGGTTACTATTAATTTCTTGAACAATTGAATCTGCCTTCCATCGAATCAGCGGAAGGGGTAATTGACTTTGACTTGCGATAATAAGCCGGAAGTTTTTTTGTCGATGTTCAATCAATCGTGCAATTGAGCGATGAATCGTCGATTGGGTAATTACTTGATAATCATCGAGGATAAGTTGAACTTTTGAGTTGCTACTGCCAATTTCAGTACTGATTAAGTCGACAAATAGTTTAACTGGAAGTCTCGGTTGTGTGGTTAATAGTGGAAGTAGTCGTTCGTATAAATCAGTTTGCAATGTTTGACCGATTGCTTTCGCTACGTTTTCCCAAAAACGAATTGGATCGTTGTCAGGATAATCTAAGGAAATCCACGCGGTTTGGCCAATAAATCGCTCTGACCACTGACTAAGAAGCGTCGTCTTTCCATAGCCGGCGGGCGCACAGACGATTGATAGCTTCTTATCGATACCCGTGTCTAGTAATTTCATAAGCCGGTCCCGCTGAAGTAATCCCGAAATGGCTTCAGAAACTGACTTTGGCATAATACTCCCCCTTGTACTAAAACCTTTTTTCATAGGCCTGTTTCAGTATATACATACTTTATATAACGACAATAGTCCCTCTACTTATTTTTATACTAATTTTATAGATTAGTCAACCCCCACTAAAGTACCTCAATATTAAAAGAGTGAGTGTGACATTTTTAACAGTCGGGTTTGGTACATTATCCGTGGTAATTTGCATTATATCAGTGTGTATTCGACTTATATCCGCATATTTTACACTTACATCAGTAAATCGTGACCCACTGCCTATATAGTTAATTTCCTTCAAAACAAAAACGAACTCATTCTAAGATGAGATCGTTTGTTTTAGTACGTTATTTATTCGCCGTCAGCATACCAAGGATTTAAGTGAATTAGAACTTCATCGACATCATGATTATTTTCCTTTATCGCTTTCTTTATTTTCCGGATTATATCATGGCCTTCTTGGACTGTTAATTCACCATGAACACCCACACGTAGATCAACTAAGACATAGTGTCCGTGTTCCCTAGCGCGTAGGCGATCTATACGTTTCACCTCTGGAATTGAGTTAATTAAGGCCGTGAAATCATTCAACCTTTCCGGACTAACACTTTTCTCCATAAGCGTATCTAGTGCTTCTTTTCCGATTTCATAAGCAAGCTTGAAAACTAAAGCCGTGACAATGATACCCGCAATCGGATCTCCGTAAGCAAAGATAATAATCTGATAAAATTCTCCAATAAGTGCAAGTCCAATACCTAATACTGCTGCAAGTGAAGCATATACATCTGCGAGATGGTCATATGCCGTTGCGATTAACCCTTTACTATTTGCCTTTTTTCCAATTCGAATCGTGTACACGTATAAAACCTGTTTCCAAACAAGAGAAACAACAGCCGTTATAAAGGCGATTATGCTCGCTTTTTCTGGTTCATTAAAAAAGGCCGAGATGGATTCATAAGCTATGTAAATTGCAGCCGCACCAAGAATGAGTGCTACAACGGCAGAACTTATTACTTCAGCTTTACCATGTCCATAAGGATGATCGTCATCTGCCGGTCGCTTGGAAATGCGCATGGATGTTAAAGCCGCAGCGCTTGCTACAACGTCGCCGGCATTATGATAGCCGTCCGCGAGCAGAACCGGGCTATGAAAAATTGTACCTACGACAATCTTGAGTATTGTTAATATGATATTACTTATTAAACTAATCCATACAGCAATGATTGGGGCGTTTGCAATCGGTTTTCGGCTCATAAATTCACACCTCCAAAAGTATTCTTTCCCCTAGGCAACAAAAAACCTAGACTGATTTCAGTCTAGGTTTTTGGGGTTCAATCTATAAAGTTTTGCGGAATATATTAGGTGAATCATTTTCATCACTCACTTTGTTTAGCAGTTTACAAAGCATAGCATTGATTTATGAAGGGAGCAAGAATTCCGCGACAGTATAAAACATGTGGAATATCGACAACTTATGAGTATAAGGAGAAAACCTTGTTAATTAATGCAGTACTTCATACATCGCATAAGCCATAGGCCTGTATTGGGAGATTATGCCTTCTCTCAACCAATTTATTACAACTTTACTATTGGAGTGAAAATCATCATACACAGGATCACAAAATACCGCCAACCTAGTAGGTTAGCGGTATTTTATTCAATCCTTTTCTACGCCAATAACCAGTTCTGGCCAACTTCTATTATTCGATTCATCTCGAGAATATAAATTAACATTTCCATTTTGTCCTTCGATATCAACTACCATCAAACTAACATTCTCAGTATTTCCTTCTTCTATAAAGGAACTAACATCGATACTATAAATACTATTTTCAGCTTGGTCTACTGTTAAGGTTCCTAGATAAAATGCAGTTTCATTTATTCCGGTTACTTCTATGCTATCTAAAGCAACATTTGGTGCATTACGCCAAGTTAGTGTTTCTTCATTCCAATCATTGTTAGTTAGTCCGTAAACTGCAAGTGATACAGACGTCGTGTTGCTCCCTGTTTTTCCAGTTAGCTGGAATGTTGCACGACCGATACCCTCGTAATCAGCAATATCGAATTGATAGTAGGCGATTCTACCTTTTGACTTGTCCGCATTGCTTTTAATATTAAAATACTTATAGTAATTTCGATCTGCTGCTCCTGCATCAATTAGCTCTTGATTAATAACTCCGTAATTGCTGTCAGGTCGTTCAATATCAATTAGTGCGTCATCCGTTGGATTGAGAGAATAAATTGTATAATCATCTTCGTTCTCTTCCTTAGAAATAAGGTCGACAAAGTCTTCATGATGATTATTATTAACCAAATTATTTTGGATGATTAATCCCTCTCCTGCTTCTAACTTCATCCCATTTGTATTATTAACAATCTGATTATTTTCGATAACGATGTCTTGAGGAATACCCGCACCTTTACCGCCATTTCTTGTATCACCGAAATCCTCGGCAACAACAATTCCCCAAAATCCAGGTGCCTTATTATTGATAATCTTGTTTTCCTTTACAATCGTACGTGGCGCATTCTTTAAATAAATCCCTTTAGCATTTTCAGGTCCTCTTGTGTTGACAATTGTATTACGCTCAATAATTGTATCAGGGGATCCCATAATAACAGTGATTCCATCGCGTGTATCCGTCAATGTGTTATGGTGAATATAATTTCCCGGTCCAGATGAGGAATGAGAGTTTGGCGGTGTACCACCAGTATTTCCAACACCAATTCCACCACGGATGACGCCATCAATTTTGTTATGGCTAATTTCATTTAAGTATTCGCCTTGACCGTGTAAATCAATTGCATCATGGATAATATCCGTATATTTATTACCATGAATTAAATTATTATGGGCAAAGTACTGAATTAATGTGCCATGTCTAATATATGGACCAACAAATTGACTATTTCGAACGATATTAAAATAGGTATCATTTGAATGCCCAAGTCTATCGAACCCTTGGACGCCCTGGATAGATACGCCATATCCAGCGCCACCACCACCAACATCTGTAGCATTTCTAAATGTCGCATTTTCGATAATATTTCTGTTGCTTTTCTCAATTCGGATACCCATTCGTTTGAACTTTTCAACTGTTACATGATTTATCGTAATGTGATAGGACGGCTGTCCAATAGAATCAGCGATAAATATTCCATATCCAGGTCCACCATGTTCAGGATTGTTTTCTCCTGGGTTTTCTGAATAGGAGCCATCAAATGTTGAAGTGATCGTCATATTTGAAATGACAACATCATGTTTTCCATAGGAAGCAATCACTCTACTACTCGGAACATCCTTTGAATCAAAGTAGGATACGAGCACTACATCCTCTTCACTGTTACCACGAAGATTGACACCACTTTTTAGATAGAAATGTGCAGTCAAGTCCTCTGGCATCGCACTTATTAAATTATAAACACCATTTGGAAAATAAACCTCATCACCAAATTCTGCTGCCTCGATTGCCGCAATAATTGCAGGAGTATCATCCTGTTCATTGTTACGAACATCCGCACCGAAATCGGTAACATCTAGCGTTCTTCCTGTAACTTGGTTTGGTTCATGTGGAATATATTTTAGTCCATCTGGATAATAAAGTCCCGGTATAGTGAAAGGATCAGCATCAGGCTTTGGTCCAGGGGGTACTATTTCTATTTCTTCAACAATTGGACCTCCTGCAAATGGTGCATAGACATGAACTTCTGTTATACTATTCCAATCATTACTTGAATTGCCGTAGCCAACTATCCGTATATAACGAGCATTCTGATTTTCAAAATCATATGCTTCTAAATTTAATGAGCTACCACTGCTTTCCTGTTGGTCAGTAACTTTAGTCCATGTCTCACCATCGACCGACAACTCTAAATCAACTGTTGTTGTTCGAATATCGCCATTATGAAAAGCGATTCCTAGATACCCTACCTCTTGAATACTGCCTAAATCATACAGAATCCACTCACCAATACCCTGTGCAGACCATCTTGTTGATAAGTTATTATCAATTGTGTTTTCTGGTAGATTCCCATCATGTGAGCTTGCTTCGACATTGATAATTGGATATTTAAATGGCATTTCTTCTGCATAGATAAACTCATTAAGAAATGGAAAGGCACTACTCAAGACAATTAACATACTAAGGACAATGGAAACTATAATTTTAAACTTCATATTCCACCTCTATTTATATTTGCTTTGAGTGTCTTCAAATGATTAAAAGCGCAAGTATCAAAATACCTTCTCCTTCTCAATTCGGAAAGTTTTACCATCCTCTGTAAAGTAAAACTGCCTGGAATACCCTTGATCATCCATGGAATAGGAGACATATTTCGGCTCTTGTTTCTTCATTGGATGTAATAGCGTTACAATTTGATGGTGCTTTGCTGCTTGCGTTTTTGCTTGTAAACGCCAATGAACAGGTTCCCCTTCTAATTCGGCTAAATCTACTCCTGGAAAATCATTATATTGGGTCAGATTTAACTCGCCACTTGAAGAGAAAATGAAGCGTCCATCTAATGTGGCATTTTCCCCATTAATTACGAACGATTGCTGCTTAAGCTCCATTTCATTTAAGCTATGGATTAGCCAGTCAACTTCAGCTTCTTGCTCTAGACTAATAGAATCAATGATAACGAAATAGGATTGATCGACAAAGTAAGTTTCTCGTATATAACTAGTTAAGTATGGAACATACTGCTGATACGCTGCAGTTGCATCGGCACAAACATAGGCATGGCTATCATGTTCTTCTACTTTTTTAATTTGGCCACTTGCCGCTATCGCATGAAACTTATCCTTTTCCGCATATTGGCCCATACCATCAATTAAAATTGCATTTTTAGAAATCGTTTGTCTGCGCCAGTTATTATGCATCGTACTATTAAACGCAATATAATAGCCACTATGGATTGCAAGTGGATCACCAAATGCATGAAGTACG
Source organism: Sporosarcina sp. Marseille-Q4063 (assembly GCF_018309085.1). Lineage (GTDB taxonomy): Bacteria > Bacillota > Bacilli > Bacillales_A > Planococcaceae > Sporosarcina. Next base: position 1,389,890 of record NZ_CP070502.1, read on the forward strand.
AATGCATTTTGATCGCCATGACTATGACTGATTGATCCATAACGACTACTCTTCGTTAAATACATGATGTGTTCATCCGGATTATCCAGATTTGCATGCATAGCTACCCAACCAACATCTTTAAACCATTTAACAGTAGGGATATCTTTTGGTTCAATTGCCTCAACGGTAGGATAGTCATGAACATACATCATGTCATCAAAATAAAAATCCCACCAACCCTTATTGTAAAATTTATCATATGGGTTTATATCGTATTTCTTTATTTGTTCATAATACCACTGGTAATAGCCGTTTCCCGTAACACCGGCAAATTGGCGAATATTATAGCCAACCTTGAGGCCTGGTAATTCTCCTAAATTTGCATGGTCACCAAAGCTTGCTCTGCTTGTATTTGGCGGATAGACGAATAAAGGGAAATCCCCTGTCCTATGGAAAAATGGACGGTCGTATAAATTATAGCCATTAAATTTACGGACTAGGTTAATCGCATCAATAATATAGGCCATTCCTGTTAACCAATAATGTGGCCCTTCTGCCCAGCCACCATCTGCGCCACCCCAAGGAGTGTATAGGCCACTATAGTATTCCAATGTATAATCAAGCCATTCTTTTGCTTCTGGGCTATCCTCAAATAATGCGATACTACATGGAATGAGTACAGATGATAATGAGCGGACGGCATGACTATCATATGGAACCTGATGGATTTTTGAATGTTCCATGACATGTACAGCAACTTGCTTAGTACGAATGAAAAGCTGTTCTTTCACAAGCTCCTTTTCCTCGTCGGATAAATAGGAATAAAGCCAGTCATACCCCCATGCTAGTGCTCCTGCAATACGAAATGCAGCCTCATCGTTATAGTCTCGTGAGGTTGTACCAGTAGGATCCCAGGTACTTACATGGAGAAGCCATTCCTTTGCTTTCTCAATAATTTCTTCATCTTTCAAAATAACGCCAGCAACACTTAGATGACGGATTGCATAAAGTACTTCCTGGCAATCCAAATACATTTGTCGCCATAACTTAGCAACTCGAATATGACCAGGGTAGGGTGAAGGTTCTGCCATTAAGGGAAGGGATAAATATTTTTCCACCGAATTTTTATAAAACGCATCCCAATGACAGTATGAGGTATCATTTTTTATTTGATCACGAAATGTAGGTAATTCCTTTTCTGTTAACCATAGACGTGGTCTTGCTAAGCTAACATTTTCATAGCGTGTCCTTCGACCCGGTAAGGGTGTTTCTGGTAAGCCTTCTGAAATAGTAAATGGGCGAATTTCACTCCAGCTGCTGATGATTGTGTCATGATTATGATCATCAAGCAGTGCGTAACGCCAGTAATATTTTCCTGGATCTAATACTTCGTCAGGTGTAAATAAGTTGTTGTAAACAGGTTTATAGGATAATGTGTTTTCAAGTTCAAATTCAGGGTGTGTTGAAATTTCTACTATATAAACATCCTCTTCTAGTTTGGCCGGCATCCAAGTGAATCGTGGTGGGTTTTCAATAATAACAGTTTTTTCATCTGGTTGATAAGGTACATTCAGAACGCCATTCTTTGGTTGATATAACTTAATTAATGTTTTATTCATTGTATAAAAGATCCTCCTTTAGTTACTTCTACTTAAAATCCATGATTTTACAGTATCATCCCCACCTTTAAGATTAGAGATGCGTATAATCTCTAAGTGGGGATAACTGATTATTACTGAAATTGCATCACCAATTTGTTCTTGGTAACTGGACACCATCCTCGTTATTATAGCGTTCCGTAGCTTCCTCAATAGCTTTAGTACCGCCTTTATTTAACCATTCTTCAATCACTTTATCATGATGGTCAATTGGTTCTTGACCTAAGATGATTTTTGCAGCTCCAGTCATCCAAATATCCGAGGGGGTATCACTTCCTGGGCTTATTTCTGGATTACTACTATATACTTCTAAAGGTGGTGTAAACTGAATACTATCACGGCCTTCATTTAGTAATACTTCATCAAAGACGCGAAGCAACTCCTGGCCATCCTCTGTTAATTCCAAAATTCCCTTCGTATACGTAGAATCCTTAACCATCCATAACCATCTGTTTAAATAATGCTGTGCATTTAGTAGATTTGTATCTTCTGGTACTTCGTAATTCACTGTTCCATCGTCGTTCAGCGTATATGTGTCATCCTCAATGCCGTACGTAAAGAATCTTTCGGCTTCTTCTGTTAATTGCCAGTCAAAGAATTTAATGATAACTGCAGGATCCACCTTTGTTTCAGCATTAATGACGAATGAACGTGTTGCACTTCCATACCAATAATGTCCGCCTTGCCCATCTGGACCTGTCGGGGAAGGGATAATTTCAATCTCTGCCTCTGGTACATTATTTCTAATTTCCTGTTCCCATGAATTAACCTCTTCGGCGTTCATGGACCAAATTCCAACCTTACCAGCTATAATGTTGCTTCGATATTCAGGCTGTTGGGTTGTTAGAAACTCCTGTGATAGAAGTCCCTCTTTGTACAATGTATTATAAAACGCAAGGGCATCCTTTATCTTATCTCCTGCCATGAACTTAGGGACAACCTGGCCTTCATACAGTTCATATTGATATGGAAATGCATCAAAGGCGCCGAAGAATGTATCGGAATACTTAAACTTTTCACGCCCTTGGTAAGGATGTTCAACCCCTAGCCCCTTAAATGCTCGGAGCACTTCTAAATATTCATCTGTTGTTTGCGGCACATCCAATCCAGTTTGTTCAAGTAAATCCAAACGAATTGCTGTACCTCGACGACCAGGATTCGATAGAAAATCTGGAATACCATAAATTTTTCCGTCATACGTTACAGAGTCCCATGCTTCTTGCGGTATTTTTTCAAGTAGATTTGGACCATGTTCTGCTATTAAATCATCAAGTGGTAAGAAAGCTTCAGCCTCCACACCGCCAGCAAGTTCTGGTCCAAGTACACCACCACCAGCTTGAAGTACATCTGGAACATCATTTGACGCGAGCATTAAGGTCATTCTCTCTACATACTCATTATGTGGGACGAGACGAATTTGAATATCGGTGTTTGATAACCTTTCCATCTCTTTTACAAATTTATCATCATTTATCTCTGGATGACTCTCCACATATGGTGTACCTAATGTCCTCATAGCAATTGAAAAAGAATTATCTGTAGTAGATTCATTCTCATTCTCGTTACCGCGCTCGCTCTCACCCTCTGCTTCCTTGGTGCAACCTGCAATTAAAGCTGTTAGCATTACTAGAAAAAGAATAATTAGCCATTTTCTACTCTTCATAATTGATCCTCCCTTAAACTTTTTATATCGAAAGCGCTTACAATAATTAGATTAGCACAATAAAAAACGAAGTGAACTAGTCTGTTTTTAGGTGTCCTTGTACTTTTTTTAGAATTATGAAAAACTTAAAGTTATATTTCAATACTTAATCCTTTAAACTACCAAGCATGAACCCTTTTACAAAATGCCGCTGTAGAAATGGGTAGATTAACAGAATCGGTATAGTAGCAACAATAATTGTCGCCATTTTTATTCCCTCAGGTGAAGAGGACATAATCGTTGTATAGAAGTTAGATGTAGGATCAGATATAAAGGACTCATCTACAATCATTTCTCTTAATTTAATTTGTAATGGGTACAACTTTCTGTTTTCGATATACATTAATGCATTAAAGTAGGTGTTCCAATGAAAAACAGCATAGAAAATTCCAAGTGTTGCGAGTGCTGGCTTGGATAGTGGTAGAACTACCTGGAATAAAATTCGTAGCTCACCCATACCATCAATTCGACTAGCCTCTATTAGCTCTTCTGGGATTTGCACAAAGAAGGATCGCATCACGAATAAATTGAATGCACTGATTGCTGTCGGAAAAATTAATGCCCAAACTGTATCTAGCAAACCTAGTGACTGTACAACTAAGAATGTAGGGATTAATGGCGCAGAAAAAATCATTGTAAACAGAACCATTAATAATATGAATTTCCGCCCTTTAAGTTCTCTTCTTGATAATGGATATGCTAGAGACGCGGTAGCGATTAAATTAATAATTGTACCGACAACCGTAATAAATATCGTAACCCCAAAGGAGCGCCAAATACTAGCATCTTGGAATACAAAACTATAGTTGTCCAAGGTAAACTCAACTGGGAGAAAACTAACTCGCCCCTGATCAATTGCAGTAGCACTACTGAATGACTGTGCAAAAACATGAATAAAAGGTAGAAGCATAACGATTGAAATAATAATTAGAATGGTCATATTTGAAAATAGAAAGACCTTCCGTGCTTTACTTGTTTTGATAGCCATCGTATCATTCCTTCCTTTCTAATATAGGCTACTACCGGTCGTTCTCCGACTTACATAGTTTGCTCCAACGATTAATATTAACCCTACAACAGATTTGAAAATACCAATTGCGGTAGTATAGCTATATTGATTATTTAATAAACCGGCCTTGTAAATATATGTATCAAAAATCTCTCCATTTACCCTATTAAATGGATTTAGAAAAACATCTACTCTTTCAAATCCGAAATCTAGGAAGTTTCCAATTTGTAGTAAAAGTAGCATCATAATTGTCGGAAGGAGTGTCGGTAAGGTAATCCTCCATGTTTGCTGCCAACGATTTGCTCCATCAATTTCAGCAGCTTCATATAATTGTGGATTTATCCCAGCGAGGGCAGCAAGATAAATAATCGTTCCCCAACCAGTATCTCGCCACATACCTGAACCGACTATTATGGATCGAATGTAGCTTTCATCAGCTAAGAAATATACAGAGTCTAGTCCAATTGCATTTAATAATGTATTAATTAATCCAGTAGAAGGGGATAATAAACCAATAAAAACCCCACTAATAATAACCCATGAAAGAAAATGTGGCATGTAAACAACGGTTTGTATGATTCGTTGAGCAAGTATCTTTCGTACCTCATTTAACATAAGCGCTAAAAGAATTGGTGCTGTAAAGCCAAAAATCAAATCGTAAAAATTGATTAGCATCGTATTCTTTAGGATGCGCAAGAAGTCGGAGTACTGAAACATCTTTTCAAATTGAGCCCACCCAACCCATGGGCTACCCCAAAACCCCTTAAAAATGTTGTATTCTTGAAATGCAATAACTGATCCAATAATTGGGATATATTTAAAAACAATAAAGAATAATATCCCTGGAAGCGCAATCAAGTAAAGTGCTTTATGCTTCAACATTGCTTCTCGTGTTTTTCTCACATCGATTCCTCCCTTTCTTATAGCTTTAATCTTAGTTTAGGGAATGAAAGGGCTTTCATCTATGGGATAGATTTTGGAGGACATGTGTTTTTTTTAGCCAGATGATATAAAAATCCAAACGTAAGATTGTATTTAGAATATTTTTAGGATTTAGACAAACTGAATAAATTGTTATATAATTAAATAACAACGTTTTCATTGTTTAAAGAAGGGGTGTAGGAATGAAGCTTTTAATTATTGAAGATGAGCCGATGACACGTCTAAAAATTAAAAAAATGCTGGAAACCATTCAAATCGAAAGCTTTAAACCACAGTCGATTATAGAGGTAGAGTATGCCGAGGATGCCATTCCCTACCTCAAAAAAACACAATTTGATATTATTTTTACGGATATAGAATGCGGAGAATTAAGTGGACTTTCCTTAATAGAGGGATGGCGTGGACAGCAAGCCCATGCACAATGGATAATCATATCAGGCTATGATCGTTTTGAATTTGCCCAAGAAGCAATATCCTATGGTGTTAAAGAGTATTTATTGAAACCGATTACAAGACAAACGCTTAGGGACACAATTGCGAGTTGTATCGCAGGCTTAAAGGAAAATGAATCCGATTATATTGGTGCAAATGAAATCGAAAAGATTCTACAACTGCTTGAGAAGTCTATATGGACTTTGGACGAGCAAGAAGTGATCTATCTATTTGGCCAATGGCAAGCTAGCTTTGAAGCAAAGTCTATTTCTGTTAAATACTACTGTAATATTCTTTCTCATATTATGGAAGTTTTATTCCAAAGGATTAAAAATAAGGGAAGTCAATTATTACAAGCATTTCAGTGGGAAATAAATTGTACGAGTAAGAATGTAGCAAATCAAATTTTTCTAGCCAAATGTAGAGAGATAATCAAAATGCTAGAGCAAAAGCGACGAGGAAATGAAATCGATCCGATTCAAACCGCAAAAGATTTTATTGCTGAAAATATTGAAACTGACATTGGTTTGAAGGAGGTAGCAGCTAAGCTAGGGCTAAATGCTTCTTATTTTAGTCAGTTATTTAGGAAAGAAACCGGGGAAACATTTGTGAAATATCGAATTCGACTACGAATGGAAAAGGCAAAAGAATTATTATTGCGAAGAGATATAAGAGTTATTGATATTCCTTACTTTATTGGGCTAAATGACCACCCGCACTTTACAAAAACATTTAAAAAGTATACAGGAGAAACCCCATCAGAGTTTCGTAAAAAAATGGGAGTGAATTAGTTTAATGTATCGATTGAATATTCAACAAAGACTCTTACTCTATTTTTTTATCGTTATTCTTGTAGCAATTACATTGATTACTTGGTTCATTTATAACCATACTGCAAATGAAATTAGAGAACAATCCAAAGAAAATTTAGAGTACATCGTGGAAAATGCAAGTTATCAGACAGATATGTTCGTTCAACATATGGAGCTTGCTACACTACCTTTACTCATGAACAAAGAGGTTAAAGGATTTCTTGATTTATCAGAAGATAATCGATTTGGTAAGTACTATTATTCAAAGGAAATAAAAAAAGAAATGCATCAAATAATGCTGGAAAATCAACATGTTAATCTTATCTATTTATTAGCAGAAACGGGACAATACGTTTTATCAAGTGACTATTACATAAGCGGAGAAGACCCGCTTGCCTCAAAAAATCTTTATAATAAGGAAATTATAAACACACCAGAAAAAGGGAAAATAAGCGTACTTTCTACTGAAAGCACTTATAATAATAAAAATGTTATAAGTATAGCGCGTAGAGTTAGAGGAAATCTGTCATTTGTACCAAAAGGGATCTTGGGAATTGAGATCGATGCCACCTCACTAGAGAAGCTATGGAATATCGCGCAACTTAAAAATGGCACCTCATTATGGATTTTCGATAAGGACGGAAGGATTGTATATCATCCAGATGAGAATTGGTTAGGCAAATATATAGGAGAAGACTTTCATTCAAAATTTAAGGATGAAACAGCGAAATCATTTATGGATGAATGGGAAGGAGAAGAGATGGGATTTTATTTTAACCATTCCCCTGAAACAGAATGGACCTTAGTAGCGATGCAACCGACAGATGTTATTTTTGAGCCTATCTCAGGCATTCGAAATACAGCAATTATTTCCATTATGACTTCATTGTTCGTTGCACTCCTTATCTCCATTGCATTTGCAAAAGATATTGTTTCTCCATTACGTAAGGTCCAGCAGGGAATGAAAAAACTAGAGGTAGGAGAATGGGAAAAGATTAAGCCTTTGAAAGGGACGGATGAGATAAGCAGTGTTGTCTCGAGCTATAACAAAATGGTGAACGAGCTATCAAATCTCGTTGAGAATTTATATGAATCCGAGCTTAAAAATAAAGCTGTTCTACTAGAGAAAAAGAATGTTGAGCTTCAAGCATTGCAAGCACAAATTAACCCACATTTTTTACATAACACCTTGGAAACAATAAGTTCTTATGCAGTAATAAACGATTCGGAAGAAATATCAGATATGGCTTCAGCATTGTCGAAAATGTTTCGTTATTCCTTGCGTAATTTAGAAGTTGTGACAGTAAATAGCGAAATTGATCATGTGAAAAATTTCATGATTGTCATGGAGCATCGCTTTCAAAAAAAATTACATATCATCTACGATATTGCTCCTGAAGCGCGCGATGCAGAAGTGGTAAAGCTATCCTTACAGCCAATTGTTGAGAATGCAATCCAACACGGTTTACGAAAGCTTCGTTATAAAGGTAACATTACGATTCGGGCTATAAAGAGAAGCGGTTTTCTAGTTATTCAGGTTATTGATAATGGTAGCGGCATTTCTACTGAGCGATTGTATGAAATTCAAGCTATGCTAGATAAAAATGAAGTTCGTGGAAATATGGGAATAGGTCTTAGTAATGTGAGTAGAAGAATTCAGCTTATTTTTGGAAAAGAATATGGATTAAAGGTAACTTCTGAACAAGGGGTTGGAACTATAGTGGAGATGGAAATTCCAATAATAGAATATGATTCTGTAAGGGAGATAAGTATTTAAGAATATCGTTTAACCAAGCCTTAGTTCGAATCAAAAGTCTTGTTTGGTTGTTATACTTTCTAACCTACTAAAAAAAAACGATAACAATACAAAAATAAACGAAGCATTTTTGATACATCCTTTGCTAAGATTGAATTGAACATCATCTTCAATCCTGAAGGGAGAACGAATATGATTGGTAAATGGGAGAACGCAGAACCAGGGGTAGTAAGAAAGATATTTCCACCTGGAAAAAGTGTAATGATGATGGAAGTTCACTTTGAGAAAGGGGCTGAAGGGTACGAGCATAGTCATTCAAATGAACAATTAACTTACTGTCTACAAGGTAAATTTCACTTTACGATTGACGGAGAAGACCACATTTTATCTGTTGGTGAGACTTTAGTTATCCCAAGTAACAAGAAACATGGCGTAATAGCTTTAGAAAAAGGGGTCCTAATTGATACATTCACACCAATTCGCAAGGATCTACTCGGATTATAATTTAATTTATTTTTGTAGGGAGCGAATTAATTGGAGCAGATAATGGGAAGATTTACAGTCATTAGTGAATGGATCTACCTACTTTTCGTTATACAAATGTTCTGGCTCATTGGTGCTGTAATCGGCTTGGGTCTATTTGGTATCATCCCTTCAACCTTAGCTATGTTCGCTGTATTTAGAAAGCGCTTGCAAGATGGAGATGTTGACATCATCAAGACTTTTTGGAATACCTATAGAACCATGTTTTTTAAAAGCCAATTAACAGGCTTGTTTTGGATATTACTTGGGCTATTCCTGTACTATGACATTCGTATTTTGTTTAATTATCAAAATACGTTTGGCTTTATTATTGGGGCAATTTTGATAAGTGTTCTATTAATCTATTTATTAGCCACGATGATTCTTATGCCGATGAATGTTCATTATGAGATGACTAGTTCGAATCGAGTACGCTTATCAGTAATGATCGCCATTACGATGCCACACATTTCAATCGGGCTAACATTAAGTACGATTTTAGTTTATTTCATTGCTACATATATCCCGATTTTATTTTTACTATGCGGGATAAGCTTAGCTGCATTTCTATATATGAAGTGTTCCCAAAACGCATTTACAAAGGTGGAAGCAACTGGATATATAAGAAACTTTTAATATAATGGGAGGATGGATAGAATGTTAAATTTAAATGGAAAAAAAGCACTTGTCACTGGCGGAGGAACTGGAATTGGTAGAGGGATTGCATTAGCGTTAGCAGAAGCTGGTGCCGATGTAATCGTTCATTATGGTCAAAACAGAACTGGAGCAGACGAGGTTGTTGGGCAAATAAAGGATTTGGGAAGAAATGCGATTGCCATCCAAGCAGACGTACTTGATGAAGAACAAATAAAAGGATTAATGGCCGAGGCAGCAAGCTTTTTTGAAAATAAAATAGATGTTTTAGTAAATAACGCTGGGCATTTAGTACAGCGGGCTACGATAGAGGAAATGAGTACGGAGCTTTGGCATAAAGTAATGGACGTCAATGTGACTAGTACTTTCTTAGTTACAAAGTATGCACTTCCATTAATGAAAGAAGCGGGTGGAAGGATCGTTAACATGTCATCCTTAGCCGCTCATAATGGTGGTGGACCTGGTGCGTCAGCATATGCAGCTTCAAAAGGAGCCGTAATGACTCTTTCTAAGGCTTTAGCAAAAGAATTAGCTGGATACGGAATCAATGTAAACGCTGTATCACCGGGCTTTATTGATAATACACCTTTCCATCTAACATTCAATACTCAAGAAGGCAGAGATAACGCAGTGAAATCAATTCCAATCGGTCGTGGAGGAGAATCTGCAGATGTGGCTGGTGCAGTGCTATACCTAGTTTCAGATTTAGGTAGCTTTATTACAGGCGAAACGATTGAAATTAATGGCGGTATGTTTATGAGGTAATAGAGTTAGAGTTAAACTTCCATCAGCGGGGGTAATTCCCCCGACTGACGGTTAGTTGGGGCCAATAGGATTTGGCTTACAAAGTCGTTGCCACAGGACGTGACGACTTTAAATTTTGTTTTTAACGGATATTTGAATTGCAATTAATCCCCCACCTACAATTTCTTCGTTTCGTATCCTTCGAAGTCATCTCGTTTAGAATCAAAACCAGTTAATGCGGAATAAATATTGTAAATGAAAGGACAAATTATGAAATTGCTACAGAATTATAAAGATTTTCCAGCCGCGTTATGGATATTACTTATAAATACACTAATGATGGCACTTGGGTTTTACATGATTATTCCCCTCCTGGCTGTTTACTTATTAGAGAATCTTTTCCTTTCTGCAACCCTAGTAGGACTTATCATTGGGGTTCGTAGCTTTTTTCAGCAAGCATTTCAACTATGGGGCGGCATGATTTCCGATCGGGTCGGCTATAAATTATTAATTTGTATTGGTGTTTTCATCCGTTCTATTGGCTTTATCATGTTTGGTCTAGTCGACAGCATCCCAGGTCTTTTACTTGCTGCTATTCTTTCTGGGCTTGGTGGCGCTTTCTTTCATCCATCAAGCTATGGGCTCTACACGGTACTTTCAACACCGAAAAATCGCTCTATTATTTATTCCACTAGGGATATGTTAAGTAATGTAGGTTTTATTGTTGGTCCGGTAGTTGGTGCATTTTTGTTAAAAATAGACTTTCAAATCGTTTGCTTGGTTTCTGGCATTATGTTTATTCTTGTCCTCATTGTAAGTATCATTGGATTACCCTCCTCTAAGCCTAAGCCAGATAGTACGCATCCAACAGTTTTAGAAGATTTACAAGAAATCGTAACAAATCAAAGGTTTATGACGTTTACAATCTTAATGATTTTTGTTTGGTTCCTTTTTTCACAATTGTACATTGCAGTTCCAATAAAAATGGACTGGCTTGGAATAGATAATAATATTGGCTATATTTATAGTTCAGGTGCGTTTGTCATTGTCTTCTTGCAGGTTCCACTAATTAGCTTTTTAACCAATCGCTTCTCTTCTCTATTTCTAATTGCCTTAGGTTGTTTCCTTCTTACACTAGGGTTATTCTTTATCGGAATAACACCAAATGTTATTGGTATTTACCTTGGTGTTATCACATTTGCTTTCGGTCAAATGTTTCTCCAGCCTATGATTAGCAAGGAAATTTCGGAAGTAGCTTCAATATCACTTACTGCATCATATTTTGGTTTTAACGGATTAGCACTAGCAATAGGAGGACTAGCAGGAAACTTATTGGGTGGAGTGCTCTATGATCTCGGGGCAGCAGTTAATAATATGATTCCATGGGCCGTGTTTGTTTTAGTCGGAATAATAACGGTTATTGTAATTCTAGCGAAAGAGCAAAGGGGTCGAGTGGTTAATTAACTCCAATCCTCCTTCAATCCAATTAAATTGAAAAAAGCGCAGTCTCCATTACAGAAACTACGCTTTTCCTCAGAGTTTATTACCTTAAGCTCCCTCATCCCAAATATCATTTGCCCATTCTGGATAATCGATAAATGGATTGCGATTGCCTTGGATTTCCTCGATTTTTTCGTTTCGATTCATTTCCCATTCACTGACAGGGTCCTGTTCATGCCATTCGAGTAAAATAGATAGCTTTCCGTGATATGGATTGGTGCCATTGTTGACTCGATCATTTAGCTCTAAGTCAACCTTGTCGCCCGCTTCATAGCGGACAGCCATGTAAAACAGCATTCTTGCAACATCGCCTTTGACATCATTAGGCGGCTCCCAAGAATCACCGTCACGCTTGCATTCCGCACAATTTTTTACGTTGGCAGTTCCCCCGTTGTCAAAATCAAGATTTCCTCTTGAGCTATTAACTTGGACATCGGTCGGGCGGAGGTGGTGAATATCGGTGCCCGGCCCTTTACTTGTCCCAAAATCTCCATGCGATTTTGCCCAAGTATGCTCACGATTCCAGTCGCCGATATTGCCGCCATTGCGATCTTTTGAACGTGTGTCTCCTGAATAAAGGAGAATGACATTACTTGGATTATTTGGGTCCTCATCCGTTATTTTCAAGGCATCCCATACTTCACTGTAGGATAGCTGATGATGATCATCAATAATCTCATGCAAGGCTCCTTTTAATACATCGCCCTTTTTACCAATTGCATCTGCATAATAATCATCTTCTGGAACTTCGGCTTCAGCTTCCTCAACCGTTACGCTAAATGTCTCAGTAATACTCTCTGTTCCATCTGTTGCTGTAACCGCAACAATGTGGCTGCCTACTTCAAGTTGAAGAGTAAGTTTTGTAGTCTCCTGATTAACTTTTCCTTTTGTTGATGAAAATGTTAGCACATCTCCATCCGGATCGGAAAAGTAATCTGATAGCGTTAATTCAATATTTTCCCCTTCAATCACCTTTTGATTTTCAAAAGACTTCGTCATTACTGGCGCTTGATTTTCCGGTGTACTTTCAGTAATTATAATTTTGTCTGGATCAGCGCCTTTCTTATATTTAATGTCTTTAATATTTTCTACGCCTCTTAGTTCAGCGACATTTTTACCTTCAATTGTTACTTTCGATATTTCTGTCCCTTTGAAATCAAATATTGCCCCGGCTTTTTCAGGATTGATTGTTATGTCTGTTTTCTTGAACCCATCACCATGGAATTCGGCATATTCGCCGGTAACGGTAATTCCTTTTTTAATTTTCGAATTTGCATCAAGCTTAACAGAGACGCTCGGATCGTGAAGAATCAGTTCATGTGCTTCGATGTTTGTGAAATCGTATATTTTTCCTGGGATAATTGGCGCCGGTTCTTCCGGATTCTCTGGTTCCTCGCCATTTAAGCCCACTTTCACCATCACTGGGTCATGATCACTTGCACGTCCAGCCATATCGGTAAAATCTGCATTAATATGAAGAATATCAATTTCCGTCTCTTCCACTATATTGTTCGACACCAAAATATGGTCGAGCACTTGGGAATTTCCTTGGAAAAGATATGTGTAACGATCTTGTTCATCGACTTTATTAATCATGTTTGTCATATGGTCGCCTTCATGGATTCTCAGTGCTTCGGTGAACTGAAAATCATTGAAATCACCAACAGAAACAATATTCCCATTCGGATTTTTCGTTTTAATATCTGCTATAAAATCAGACACAACCGTTGCGATTTGCTTACGTTGTACTTCACTACTATAAACAGGCGGTTGTGTAGAACCGAATAATGGTGTATCGCCAGATTTCGAATTCCAGTGATTGGCGATGACAATCACACTTTCACCTTGGAAATCAAACTGTGCTGCTAATGGTTTACGGCTATTATTAAATGCTGCATTATTTGGGTCAATTCGACCTGGATTATGCGTTAATTTCCCGTTTTCATAGCTAACTGCCGTTGTTGCATCACCTGCGGGCATACCTTCCGTCAAGCTGACACGGTCTGGATTGTATAGGAAACCAACACGGATATTCGCATTTGGTGCTCCGCCATCCGCATTATTTACCGGATCAATATTGGCATATTCATACCTTACGCCGCCAGCATCAACAATTGCTTGAATCAGTCGATCATAGCTTTCATTCGCCTTAGAATCTCCGGCATCTTGTCCATTATTATCTTGAACTTCAGTCACGCCGATGATATCTGGATTTTGCATGTCCGACGCAAATGCGCGTGCTAATTTTCTTGCTTTATCGTCTGACGTTGACTTGGTGTTATTCGAAAAGTTCTCCAAATTATAAGAAGCAATCGTTAGCTTATCCTCTTCTTTGACAATTGTCGTTGTTTCTGGGGTTGCCTCGCCTTTGACGAATTTAGTTTGCATATCTTCTAAATCAGCATAAATTTTATAGTTTTGGAAGCCATAATTCACAACGCCTGTGATTGGGCCTTCAAAAGTGTCCCCTGTGGCTACTTCAAAATCTCTTGCTTGGTTATTATCATGTAACTTGAACTGGATTCGGTCAGGGTTTGCCGTTTCCTCTGTTAATTTAACACCGCCGTGAAGCGTATTGGTTTCCCTAGATTCAAGCACGGTTATTAAATCACCATGTTCTTGTGGAGCGACAGCCTTTACTGTGCCAACTTCGACAAGCATACCCTCTAAGCTTTCCCAAAAATCGATCGCATCTTCTTCTGGATCAAATTGTTCAAAGCTATCATTGTCAATCACTTCAGACGGGAGGTTATCCTCATCAATCAAGATTGGTGCTGGGAGTGCGACATTACTTTTCACCGTTTCAACGACTCCACCACGATCATCTCTTGCATTAATTTGTGTAACAGATAAATCGGTATCTTGTTTTGTATCGTAGTATCCGTCGATATGAAACTCATCAACAGTACCAGATACGCTGACTAGGTCACCTATATTTACATTAGCGACTTGGTTTCCTGTATAAACGACCAGCCCTTCAGACGTTTTTTCATTGTCATCCGCTAGATGATCCGGTGTTTGGAAGTGAAAATAGTTTCCGCCGCCGATTTTATACGTATACGTCACAACACCTTGAATGTCGTTAACAAATGTACCTTTTAGTGGAGATTCATGCGATTCCCCTTGAATATGATGAATTTGCATACCTGCTTCCTGGTCGAAAACAGTGTAAGTAAATTCGGTAATATTACTAGCCTTCAGACCATCTTTTACTGCAATTGCTTTGATGACCATATCTTGATCAACGACAATTGGTTCTCTGTATTCCTGACTAGATGGCGATGGTTCATCACCATTCGTCGTAAAATAAATCGTTGCACCGCTAGTACCTGTAGAAAGTGTTACTTCTGTTCCCGATGGAATCAAACCCGACGCCGGTGTTGCTGTTACAGCATGGACAGCTGATGCATCAGCAACGATATCCGCTTGGTTTCTCGGAATTATTTGAAATGCACCATTAAATTCCTGAACAATTCCTGTGATAGAATCATAGGTTGTACCGGAAGAAAGGTCGAGTGTAGCCGTTTCATCTCGTACTAGAAATTCAGTTCCGTCCGTTGCTGTATAATTCGCCCAGCCATTTCCCTCTTGAATCGCAATAAGCGTTACCCCGTTCACGGTTACTAGCTTCGATTCATTTTCTTCATTAAGCTGTGCCCCTGTTAAAATGGTAGCTTTTGGCACGCCTACTGGGTTTCCATCTCCCTCAAGCGTCACATCTGTTAATTGTAACAGGCCGTTGTGTGCTGCTAACGTTCCTGTGACAATAATTTCATCGCCTAGCTGCACGTTAAGTGAGCTTGGATAGATTGCGAGTGCTGCCGTTTCGTCCTGAAAATGAATTGTGTTTTTCAATTTAGCCGTGACAATTCCTTTTACTTTTACCACGCCAGCTGCCTGTGCACGTGCATCCGCAATCGTGATGATTTCTTCGGGGTTGCCTGGTTCCTCAACGCCGTCCATCTTGTGTGTTCCTAGATTGGAAGCATCGTTAATTGGGAATGCAGTCCATTCAACTGCTGGATCAAATGCATCATCAATAACCTTATCCCCTGTTGTGATATTGCTTTTCCTTACTAAGGTGACATCCTTTAAATTTTCAACCCTAGTGCCAACTTGTCCAATCGAATCAATCAATTGGTCGGACTTTTTAAGAACTAACGCGTCATCGCCATTAAAATTAATAACGCTCGAGTTTCCTAGATTCCCTTTGCTTTTTATTTCATCATTTGCTTGATTATGATAGATGACATAAGTCGCGCCATCATCAAGTGAGCTTTCTAGTGCTAATTTTGCGGTAGTAGAAGTTGCGCCATTTGCATAAAGTTCCAATGTATAGTTGCTCAAGTCGATTGCCTGACCTGTGCCATTGTAAATCTCGATTGCTTTGTTAAAGCTACTTCCTTCGATATATTCAGAAATAATTAAATCGCTCGGTATTGTCGTCTCTGCGCTCACTGCCGCCGGTAATGCCGGTAGTAGTAAATTCATTACTAGCGCAATGGCAAGTATGGGACTCAGCCTTTTTTTCCAGTTTCTATTCTGCATGAAGACCAGCTCTCCTTTTTTTGGGGGGTTTTTCCGGATAATATAATAGGACAGGCTCATGCCTGTCCCATTATCCGCCTTATTCAGCCACGTCGATAATTCGACCTTCAACTAATGGAATAATACTTCCTAAACTACTTAGATGTTCGGCAAAGTTTTCCCAATCACTAAGACCTAAATCCGTTACTCGGCCTGCTTCATATGCTCTCGCAAAAACTGTGTAACCGTCTCCGCCTTTAGCGGTAAATGCATTTGTCGCTATGGTATAAGACTCATTATCACTAATTTCTGTGTAGGTACCATCTACATTTTTATAGGCTATAGAAACAACACGCTCACCAACGGGTTTTCCAGAATCGAATGTCACTTTTGCACCTGAAACATGTAAGAAACCGCCATTTTCGCGTGGGTACTCTCGGAAACTAATTTCAAACGCTTCTTTTAATTCTGCTCCAGTCAGGTCCATCGTTGCTAACGTATTGCCAAATGGAAGGACTGTAATTACTTCTCCAACTGTAATCGGACCAGACTCAATTGCAGCCCGGATTCCGCCGCCATTTTGCAATGCCATGATTACATTAGGATTATACGTTTTTGCTTTTGCCAGCATACCGTCCGTGATCAAGTTACCCAATGCTGTTTCATTTTTACGTACGCTTGGTAATGTATTATCACCACTCGAACGCGGATTTTCCAATTTACTTTCTGCTGTTGCGCCAATTTCTGTTTGTGCAACTTCTTCTACTCTATCTGAATATGGTTTTAACATTTCGGCTGCTTCCGGATCTGCAACTTTTCCACTAACAGGGATTAATTCACCCTTGAAATCAATGATGACCCCCTTATCAAACTCAACATCTACTGTTCCTAAAAACTCATTATATTGATAGGCTTGGACAATGAGCGTTGGGTCTTTCGATGCGCCAGTTTCATCTTGGTCAACGACAACAGGTTCATTTAATTGTGTATGGCTATGTCCGCCAACAATCACATCAATTCCATCAACTGTTGCAGCTAACATCAAATCATTATCAACTGCCGGATTATCATCGTAACCAATATGTGTCAAAGCAATAATTTTGTCGACACCTTGATTTTCAAATGCGGCTACTGCTCTTTCAGCCTCGTCAATGTAGTCGCTAAAAGTTATTGCCCCAGGACTTGAAATATCGACTGTCTCAGGGGTTGTCAGTCCAAATATACCAACTTTTTCCCCATTAATTTCCTTAATGATTCCATTATAGATTTTGCCTTTTTCTGGTTCACTTGAAATTAAATCACTGAATAAGCCCGTGAATTTATCATCTTTTGAAAAATCAACATTAGAGCTAACAAACGGGAATTGGGCTGCTTCAACAAAGTCTGCTAATGCTTGATGTCCCGCTTGAGTTGAACCTAAATCAAATTCATGATTACCAAATGTCATCGCATCATATCCCATTAAGTTCATAAACTGTAAGTCTGCCATTCCCTGAAATTCGTTGAAATACAATGTTCCCGACATAACATCGCCTGCATCAAGAAGAAGTGCATTTGGTTTTTCTGCCCGTACTTCCTTCACTGCTGTTACACGTTTTGCTACATTATTTAAATTTCCATGTGTATCATTCGTATGCATAATAGATAGATCAAACGGAAACTTGATCGCATCTGGGTTCGCACCCTTTACATAATCAATTTGTTGAACGTTGCCAGCGCCTCTAATTTCAGAAACTTTATTTCCTTCTATAATCACTTGAGACATTTCAATCCCATTAAAATCAACAATCGTACCTGCTTTTTTGGGTTTAATTGTAACGGAAGTATCTGTGAATCCATCCCCATAAAACGTTGCATAACTGCCCGTGAATACAACACCATTCTTTATTGTTGACGTTGAATCGAGTGTAATCGAAACACTTGATTCGTGTATCATCAATTTTCCAGTTTTATAGTTCGTAAGATTATACACTTTATCAAATTCTGTTTCTGCTGATGCTTGTACATTCATTACTTCAGATGAAGTCGTCGTAGCTCCGACTGTGGACGGCATTCCTGTTAATAATAAACTAACCCCTAAACTTGCTGACAATAATAGATTTGAACTTTTTCTCCATTTACTTGTACGCATTCAGTTAGCACTCCCTTTTTGTTTTTGCTAGAACTATTAATCACAGATTAACAGATTGTGGTAATATCCCCTCCTTTAAATTAGTTTTGACTTCATATTCTAGTTGTTGTTCAATCAAGTTAAGTATAAATACCGACTAATACGATGTCAATTAGTATTTTTATAATTATTAGAATAATCGTAATGCATCAGGTTTTTGAAGTAGATATCGACGGATGGAAGGGAATTTTGTTCGAAGCATTAGTGGCAGAAAGGATTAACGCTTTTCAATACAATAAAAAACGATCCCAAGATGAAATCGTTTTTGTTATTCTGCGAAGGCGAGGCGCCGTAAAATGTCAAATAGACAAAGCAACTGCAAGTTTACTGTCATCCCTCACAGTTTCTTCTATAAAATACTTCTTATGCCATATTAAAAACATATATATTGCCCATATTTTTCGTCCGTTTTTCACTTTACCTTGATAATGATTTGATAACAAATTCATAATAGACTGTTTGTCGAAGAACCGTGCTGCCTCTGCACTTTCAAAACTGGCCTTGATTTTTAAATAGTATTTTTCCTCCCTGATCCAATGGTGAATCGGAACTGGAAACCCAATCTTTTTTCTATTTGCATATTCTTCCGGTAGTGCTCTCTTTGCCGCTAATCGTAAAGCATATTTCGTATCAATATTATTTACACGATATTTTGATGGCACTTTTTCAGCAACTTTCATGACTTCCTGGTCTAAAAACGGTGAACGTATCTCAAGTGAATGCGCCATATTCATCTTATCCGCTTTCAATAAAATATCATCTACCAACCACAGGTGCATGTCTAAGTACTGCATTTTTGTAATGTCGTCTTCATTTTCTACTTTCTTATAGATAGGTTTCACAATATCTTGTACAGTAGGCCCATGTTTAAATCCATTCGTTAGCAAGTTGTCCACTTCTTTTTCTTCAAACACTTTCGCACGGCCAATAAACCACTCTTCCGGTGAAAGTCCGCATTTTATTAAAAAATTCTTTCCTCTGACTTCGGGTAAACTTTTCGCGAAAATACCGAACGACTTGCGAACTGAAACAGGGATTTTTTTATAATTTTTCATCATTTTTGTCATATCATATTCATCATATCCACCAAATAATTCATCGGCGCCTTCTCCAGTTAGCACAACTGACACTTCGCGGCTTGCAAGTTCCGCTAAAAAATACATTGGTATGATAGAGGGATTTGAGTGCGGTTCATCCATCATATATAATATCTCTTCCAATTGATCAAAGCATCGCGTTGGGTCTAAAATTTTACGAACATTTTCAATGCCCAATTCATCTGATAACTTTTTGGCACTATCTATTTCCGAAAAATTCTCTTTACTAAAACCTACTGTAAATGTTTTTTCCGGTTTTAAAACGGTTGTTACGTAACTGGAATCCACACCGCTCGATAAAAATGCACCTAATTTTACATCGCCCTTTTGATGTACGCTGATAGACTCTCTCAGCGCGTCATCAATTTCACCCACAATTTCTTCCAATGGTTGATCTGTTGGATTAAAGCTTGGAGACCAGTAGCGTTCGGTAGAAATTTGTCCGTTATCATTTGTTAAATAATGCGCTGCTTTTAATTTAAAAACACCTTTAAAAAATGTTTCGTTTAATACCGGAAACTGAAATATTAAATAAGGTTTTAAGGCTTTTTCGTTAAGTTCTTTAACGAAATCTGGATGCGGCAGAAAGCTTTTAATCTCAGAACCAAAGAAAAATATGTCATTCATGTGTGCATAATAAAAGGGTTTAACGCCAAACCTATCGCGGGCACCAAATGTTTTTTTGTTTTTTCGATCCCATATAACGAATGCGAACACACCGCGCAGTTTTTCAGGCAACTTTTCAGCATACTCTATGTAGCCATGAATGAGTAGTTCACTAATCTTGTCCGTTTCAAATACATAACCTTTAGATATAAGTTCTCCTCTTAACTCATCACTATTATAAATTTGTCCATCATAAGCCACGACAAATGAATCTTTTGCGTTGAAATGCGGCTGACGCTCTTCTTCGTCAAGATTTCTTAATGATAGAAAGCCCAGTGCTGCTTCATTCTCTATAAAAACCCCCGACGAATTCGGTCCGCGATGACGAATCTTATCCATCATTTCATCCAAAACAAGTGCAACATTTCTAGTTTCCCCGATAAACCCTGTAAATCCATTCACTTTATACAGCTCCAATCTATTTTGTATGGATAAATTGTCTAGTCAAATCGAACATGACAGATTGTTGATGAATAACTTAGAGGGGTGTATTGAAGTTAAACGCTTAAACTTTTCGCAAGGAGCTTAGTGCAAAGTCGCGAGAAACGTTTTGATTCCATTTTGGGTCATTTTACTGAAGTCTGTTCCTTGTCGTCTGTCTTTATATTGGATGGCTACCCGCATTATTTCATATGTCACATATTCTTCCTAGAACGACTAAAAGTTTTTGCTCCTACTATATATACCCTTCAGATGGACAAAAAGTTTTCAGGAATAAATAGTTCTATTATTCTATTTTCTACTTCAACATAGAAAAAACCTTCTTAATTCATGTCTGAAATAAAATGTCTTATATTCAGTAAAATATTTCGGTATGAAAAAAGTGATATTGAACAAGAAACCAACTCCTGTTCAATATCACTTTTTTTATTTTCCATTGATATATAGCCCTGTTTTAAGCCGCCACTTCACGGCATGCCTCAGCACACTTCCGGCAAGCTTCAGCACAGCGTTGGCAATGATCGTGATCATGTTTAGCGCACTCCTCCGCGCATCGTTCACAAACTTCTGCACAAAGTTCTAAAATCTGCTTTGTAAAAGGGCTATTGCGCGTCATTGCTTGCGCTGCAAACGCGCATATATCCGCGCATTCACGGTCCAAACGGATACAATCAGCCATCATCTTCAAATCGTCCTCTTTCAGACACGCATCAAAACAGACATTGCATGCTTCCAAACATTCCAAACATGCTTTCAGGCACTCTTCGTATTTTGTATTCATGGACTCACCTCCTGCTAGTTTAGCAATCAGTGGTATTTTTCCCTTAACAGAGATTTTAAAACTAAAAAGGGGAAACTCCTTACCCATTTACAAAAAGCTATATTAAATTTCTTACCTGCTTAACGTCAACCCCGTTCCTTACGCTGCCCGAACGGAGTCATGCCTCGAGGCTTGTACACCGATAGTATTATGATTACGAATAACACGAGTAGACCAACCCCAGCATGTAGGAGTTCGCTCCATAAGACATCGAACTCGGCACTCCCCGTTTCTTTCGCTACATTTGCTTGGAAACTCACTGTCTGCATATTTAATAGCAAGACGGTGGTGGCTAAAACGGTGAGCAGTAGCTTGAAAAGGACCCAATAATGCTTTAATAAGCCCCACTTGGTACCTAATGACATAACTAGCCCAGTTAGTAGCGAGAGAATAGCCAACGGGACGATGGCGTACCAGCCGATTAACTCCATCGCAATCCAAGCAGCATGCACCGCTTTGGCATCCCCTTCGGTGAGAGTGGCGACGACAAGAACCAGGAATCCAACGACCGCGCCGAACCACCCAACCGAGGAAGTGATATGCGCGGTGAGCGCGAACTTGCGTAGGCCGGGTTTCATGACCAAGGCTGCTCCACTCCTTGTTCTACACTATTAGAAGACGGCAGATGACGACCTGGCCCGTGTTCACCACCGCTGATAATCATAATTGCAATAACAAGAAGTACTAGGATAATCACGACAATCCCAGACACCTTCACCCACCGTGGTGTACTCGTGGTAGATTTACGGTCCGACATATACGTATCCTCCTTTGTTGTATGACTTGATAATGACTTTTTCATTTAGGTTTCCCCCTATTTATTCATGGCCTCTAAGTACAGAATTAATATAGCAATGTTCTATGAACGGATGATGAACATCAAATTACTAGAACTCATGTTTATTCGATTTGTCCTGGGCTAATGGTAGCGTAAAAGTAAAGGTTGTACCTCTTCCTACTTCACTTTCCACTTGAATGTCGGTTTGATGAAGTTCTAATATGTGCTTAACAATGGACAAGCCGAGTCCTGTGCCTACCTTTTTAGTTCGGGCTCTATCGGCTTTATAAAATCGTTCCCAAATAGATTGAATGTCCTCCTGTTTGAGACTTTTTGCTCAAATTGTCCCCTAGCGATATGGAGGGCAATCCGATTCATTTCTCGGAGGGGGGCGGTAATCCTTTTAGAAAGATAGTATGTAAATAAACCTGTAATGGTAATAGATATAATTGATGCCAATACAAACAAATACTTCATTTGGTGAAAGTCTTCTGATTTCAGATGCATGTTAGTTAGATTGTTCTGAAGTAAAAAATACGAGACTATAGCAAGAACGAAATGCGACAAAATTAATATGACGATATACGTGATAAACAGCTTCAAAAATATACTTTTTATGCGAATCAATGCTTGTCCACCTCAAATTTATATCCAACGCCTCTTATCGTTTTCACCCTCCAATAAGAGTTGGAATTACCCAATTTTTCTCGAATCCTTTTAATATGCACATCAACCGTTCTAGGATTGCCCTCAAAATCCAAGCCCCATATCTTTTCCAGTAGCTGCTGACGTGTGAATACTTGATTTGGATGTGAGGAGAGAAAATATAGCAGCTCCATTTCCTTGGGCGGCAACACGATCTCCTGTTTTTCATAGGTCACCTTGTATTGTTGAAGATCAATCTTTAACATGGGAAGTTCAATGATTTCATTTGCATCTAACATCGGATTGGTCCGCCGGAGCACCGCTTTTATCCGTGCCATCAGTTCATTCGGATCAAAAGGTTTCACCAAGTAATCATCCGCTCCTAGATCGAAACCTTTAAGTTTGTCGTAGCTTTCGCCTTTCGCGGTCAACATGATAGTGGGTGTTTGATCAAATTTCCTTATTTCCTTGCAAACTTCCCAATCGTCCATTTCAGGCAACATAATATCTAAAATGACAAGATCAGGAGGATTTTCATAAAACATTTCTAATCCCATCATTCCATCATTTGCTATGCCAACTTTATACCCGCTTTTTTCAGCGTATAAAATAATCAATTCACAAATGTAAGGATCATCTTCAATGACAAGAACTTTAACTTGTTTGTTCATTCATCGGCCTCCCTAAATCATTTACATCTATAGTAGCATTTTTTTATGAACGGATAGTGAACACCATAAGAGACCGTCAACTTCGGCCTACCAATTATCGTCATAACTTTGTCTTACTTTCTCCATAGATGAAAATACCATATTGTGTTCATTACATCCGGCCATTGATGACCGGACTCGGTGTGAATATTTATGCCATTAGACCAAGCTAAGATCCATCGAAAATAGAAACAAGATTAACTACTTAGCTCATATGCAACAAAAAAACGACCTCATCCCAAGATTAACGGGTTTACTTTTGGGGTACAAAACATCAATTCACAGTTCAAAAAGCAACAATAATCGCTAATTTTTCACAGGGTAATTCACATTCAAATTCACAAGAAAAGAGCTTGAGTTATTTCAAGCTCTTTTTAGTTATCCAATATTTACTTTTAAGTCTTATGAATGAATTCAACGGCTTCTTTTAATAAATCAGTAAAATCAGTAGGGAAGAAGTGACCCAATCCCTCTTTGACCATCAATTTGCATTGAAATTCGTTTTCTTCTAAAATTTTTACTAATTCAACGGTTTTTTTGTAAAAAGGGTCTTTATCTCCCGTGATAATGCAACCCTTAATTTTATTTCCATTTCCCACTAATAAACTTTCTAAAGAAGTCACATCCTGAATTGCAGGAATAACTGCTATAAATCCTTTTGTTCCAAGAATATTTCCATTTAAACTTAGTTCAATCGCTAATTTACCGCCTTGCGATGCACCAGCAATAATATTCTGTTTTGTATTAAATTTTTCTTTGAAATCCCTGAATGATACCGTAAGTTCTTCAACTGCAATATTTTGATTGTCCCAGCAATAAGCGTTGTATCCGAAGACCTGAGATGATTGCGGAAATGCAAAAAGAAAATCGTCTAACAAACTGTTGTCAAACCAATAAGGAGCGAAATCTTTCACATTAGAACCCCGCCAATGCAAAGAAAATAATCCTGTATTTGATTTATCATTTCCGTAAGTAAACAGTTGGGGTTTAGATATATGTTTCTGATTTTCCAAAATTTCCTGGCACTCATTTACTATTATTTTAAATTCTTCGATGTTTTGGAGGTTATTTAAATCTTGGTCACGAGTTAATGTCAAAGGATTCCACCATATTCCTTTTTGCAAACCCTCTTTAAGAGCTGCGATGGCGTTTTCTTGGTTTCCTTGAACAGAATAAACACAAGCCCTCCAAAAAATTGTTTTATCTAGTCTTTCGGGAAATTCATCCTGTGCTTTTTCAATCAGTGAATGAACTTCATCGTATTTACCTAGTTCAAATAAGCCAAAAAGTTCTTTTTGAAGTTCAACAAACTTGGTTTCCGACACGATATTCACGCTCCTCTAGTTTCCCCGATAAACCCTGTAAATCCATTCACTTTATACAGCTCCAATCTCTTTTGTATGTATAAATTGTCTATTCAAATCGAACATGGCTGATTGTTCATGAATACTTAAAGGAATGAAATATGTTATACCTGTTCCTTGTCGCTTGTCCGTATAATGATATACCCTTGACATTAGCGAAAAGTTTTCTGAATTACTAGAAAAAACCAAAAAAGTAAGCGGGTGCACTTACCACAACAATACTACTACTCTTCAATTTTGTCGACATGAATTTTAATTCTAAAGTAGTGAATCTATCACATCATAAGGTAGGTGATTTTTTCACAATGATTCGAACCCCGCAAAACAAGATTGACCCATCTACAACAAAAAACGACCTCATCCTAAGATGAAGTCGTTTTTGCACTTTGTTTATTAACATTTAAACATCTTATGTTAAAGTTCCGGATACCTTGCTTCAGCTCCCAGTGATACCTCACTAGCACAGCCTTCCCCTTGTCATTAGTCCCCGGAATCACTTTTAAAAAACAATTCTTTCGGGATTTCATTCACGTGAGCCGCGAATATCTGTTTCTTTCATTTCTGTTGGATAGAACACGATGAAGTTGCCGCGATTCAAAGTAGCGAGTTTCTTCGGTAAAGCTTCTAATTCAGGGTTCCATGCCACAGTACCTCTTCTGGCACTTAATAAAATAACAAGATCAGTTGATTTAATATCGGTCAAATTATTTTCATAAAGAGAATCCCAGCTTTCCTTTGAATGGAACCCGATTTTAATATTAGGGCGTACCCGTCCGGAAACTTTTTCATATATGTCTAAGTCATCGCGGAGGACAAGTCCTTTAATTGTTGTACTTAGCTGGGAAGAGATATCCTTAATAATGGCGATAGCATCTTCAAACCCCGGTTTATATACAACATTATTTGGCAAAATCAGAATGATTCGCTCCATTGTATTCAGCGGTTGCCTGATATTCGTGATGAGCGAGCGCTGATACGTATGTTCAAGGAAGTTATCAATGACTTTCCCGTAAGTCTTTGTGTCTCCTTCAATGACACCATCCCAGCCTGCGATGATTGTCGTGATCCGTTCTTCCGTAGAAGCACGTTCAATCCCCCAACCAACATTTTGATCCACTCGTGTGAGCAGCTTAACAGGAACTTCTGCCCCTGACGCATACATAATAGCATGCTCGAGCATTCTTTCCGCCTGTGTCACTTCATCGCCTGCTTGTTTTAAATCCTTTTGAACAACTGTTAGTGGATATAGCGGTTCATCTGTCTTAAGCGCCTTTTTTAAAACAAACCCGAAGTCCATAAGTGATTCCATTGTATTAGGATTCGCAAGTGGGATTAAGATACGTTCATGAAGAGTTTCATCTTGCCCACCCTTTTCTTGTAAAATTGCCAGTTTTCCGGCATATTTTTCAGAAAAGTATGGCCCCATAATACAAGTCACCAAGATAATCACAATCACAGCGTTCACGATTTGCTGGTCAATCAAACCGAGTCGAAACCCGACAAGTGTTGCTGCTAATGTTGCTGCCGCTTGTGAAATAGATAGTCCAAAAATCAGCCTGCTTTCCACTTTGGAATAACCGTATACTTTACCTGTAATCCAGGTCGCAATCATTTTACCGATAATCCCTATGATTAGAATTAATGCTGTTACCATTAACGCGTCGGGACTAGATATAAGAACACGAAGATCCATCAACATACCAACAGATAATAAGAAAAACGGAATAAACAATGCATTCCCTGTAAATCTGATTCTATTCATTAATGGACCATGGTCGTAAATGTACCTATTCAGGGCCAGACCCGCCAGGAATGCACCGATAATTGGTTCCAATCCTACAAACAATGATATTGCCCCGGCTACGAATAGAACTGCCATCACAAAGTTGAATTCTAAAGCTCCTTCATTTTTTGAGTGCTTAAAAAACCACTTCGTCAAGTAAGGTGTGATAATTAGAATGCCGGCTGCAAAAAGTGCTGTTGAAATAATCAAATACATCCAGAACCCGAATGTTAAATTTCCTTGAGATGCCCCTGTTACTACAGCCAAGACAAGCATTGCCAGGCTATCCGTTAATAAAGTACCGCCAATTGCTGTCGTTACTGCTTTATTTTTTGTAACCCCGCGACGGCTCACAGCAGGAAAACCAAGCAACGTATGTGAAGATAGGATTGTACCGAATAAAATTGCCGGAAGTACACCGAGATCGAGCCATAATCCTACGATTATTCCAAGAATAAAAGGAAGCCCGAAGGAAAGTAATCCAAAGACAATACTGCGGTTCCGGTACTTTTTAAAACCGTCAAAGTCCAGCTCCAGTCCTGCTATAAACATAATAAACAATAAACCGACTGTTCCAAGCAGTTCAATTGTCGAATCGCGCGCTAATATTCCTAACCCATTTGGTCCGACGATAATTCCCGCTACAATTGGTCCGATAATGGCAGGCATCCTTAATTTTCCCATTAGTATAGGAAAGAACAAAAAAATTAACACAGCTTAACCGAATATGAGAACTGGCCCTTGCAATGGGAATTGCATCATCATTCCAACCTCACTTTCTTTTAGCACTTACTTTAATTCGTATGTTGGATAGTTTTTTATGAATCAATAATGTACTATATTTGAATTAAAAGTTCTAGTCTTATAAAGTATTTGAAATCACTTGATAATTTAAACAAAAGATAACAGCTATATTGGTTGGAAACTTTACACGTTTTTCTCGCCATCCAAGAATTTAATTCACCACGCTGTCCACTTTACATCAAATCCAGCCTACATAAGGTGTAAAGGGAGGGAATTTTGATGACAAATTACTTAGCACAATATGCGTATTTCACAAATGAATTTGACTTAGACAAGGCACTTTCTTGTCACAAGGAAGACCATTGGCGGGCGATGAACCATTCAGACCGTGATGTATTGAACGTTATTTACCACTATTCCGTTGAATTCGGAGTAGCTCATTTAAAACATGATACGATTGCTGCAGCAATTGGAAAATCTAACGTTACAGTTCGCCGAGCAATTCGGAAACTGGTGAAGCTTGGCATCATCGATCGTGTTCATTACATTCGGCCATTGATGAACGGACTCGGAGGGAATATTTATGCGATTAGACCAAGCTAAGATTCATCGAAACTAGAAACGCCCCCAGGAAGACAAGATTAGCTAATTAGCCCATATGCCACAAAAAAACGACCTCATCCTAAGATGAAGTCGTTTTTGCTTTTAATTATTACCATTCAAAAATGAATGGAGACGGCGGGAGTCGAACCCGCGTCCAGAGGCTCATATACTCGAGCGTCTACGCGTATAGTTTGCCAATTAGGTTTCGCGCATCATTTTGCCGGCAAACTAGGCGGCCTGTGCGCTATCCTGCGAATCTCTTACGTCTGCCTCAGGAGGCAACAGCCGTCGTATCCCACTTAAGTTGAGCCTTACAATGCCACATGGGCGATGGAACTGCAAGGCAGATTCAACAGCTTATGCTGCGAATGCTAGGTTGTTGTTTGTTTTGCCTGTTATTATAAATGCCGTTTCTGACGGAGCCGAGCCCTCCGACGCGCAACTCAAGCTCAGACCACCCCTGTCGAATCCGTAACGTCCCCGAAAGGATGTCAGGATAACCGGTTAAGGTTTCTGAACTACTAATACAATACATAGTATAGCTTATTTTCTAGCAAAAGTCAATATTGCTGGCTCTCTTTCAGCGCACGAGCGACGTCCCGCTTCGCTTCTTTCTGCTTAAGGTCTTCTCGTCTGTCGTAATGTTTCTTACCTTTACCAACGCCTACCAGGACCTTCGCGAACCCATTTTTCAAGTGAATCTGTATAGGAACGATTGTATAACCTTGTTGCCCTGTTTTTCCGATCAACTGGTTGATTTGCCTTCTATGAAGGAGAAGCTTTCGAGTTCGTACGGGATCATGATTAAACCGATTTCCTTGATCGTAAGGACTAATATGCATATTCACGATCCAAGCTTCATTATTACGAATTTGAACGAATGCTTCTCTCAACTGGACTTTTCCGGCGCGAATCGATTTGATTTCTGTTCCTTGCAAGACGATACCCGCTTCATGGGTATCTTCAATTGCATAATCGAAATTCGCCCTTCTATTTCTGGCTAGAATATTGCCTTTCCCTTTAGCCATCGATTCTTCCCCCTTTATGTGCCGGGGACAGCAATCGTCACTCCGGCATCATTTTCTTTTTCTAGGTTTTCTTTTTGTTTTTTTAGCGACGCCTTCATAATACTTTTTCTTGTTATTCGTCGCTTGGGGCTTTCTTTTCCCTTTAGGTGTATCCGATTGTTTGCCTGAACCCTGTTGTTTCTTCGCATGGATTACTTTCGGCGATTCTCTACGAGTGCGGTGGAATGTCTGCTTCATCCCGACAAGTTCAAAATCGATTGCCGATTCTTCTGGTTTCACAGCCACAACTCTGACTGTCACTTCAGCGCCGATTCTGAATTGCTTTCCTGTGTGCTCGCCGATCATCATCATTTGTCTATCGTCAAATCGATAATAATCATCCGTCATATATGAAACATGGACGAGCCCTTCAATCGTATTCTCCAGTTCGACAAATAAACCGAAATTCGTAACGGATGACACGACACCTTCAAACTCTTCGCCAATTTTATCAAGCATAAATTGAGCTTGTTTCAAGGATTCAGTGTCTCGTTCAGCATCTACCGCCCGGCGCTCCCGTTCAGATGTATGTTCGGCAATTTCAGTCAACACTGCATTCCAATGTTCGATTGTCTTTGCAGAGACATCCTTTTCGATTAAATACGTTCGGATTAAACGATGAACGATTAAATCCGGGTAACGACGTATTGGTGCCGTAAAATGCGTGTAGAAATCAGTTGATAACCCGAAATGCCCTAAACTTTCCTCGAAGTATTTCGCTTGTTGCATCGAGCGTAATAACATCGTCGAGATAACTGTCTCTTCCGGCATGCCTTGAATCGATTCAACAATTTCCTGCAGTGCGCGTGGATGGACATCATTGCCCGTTCCTTTGACAACTACTCCGAAATTCGTTAAGAACTCAAAGAACTTTTGTAATTTCTCAGCTTTAGGATTTTCATGTATTCGATAAATAAACGGAACTTGAAGCCAGTGGAAATGCTCTGCAATCGTTTCATTCGCCGCAAGCATAAACTCTTCAATAAGTTTTTCCGACACTGTGCGCTCGACGATGACGACGTCTGTCGGCCATCCTTCTTCATCTACAAGGATTTTTGATTCCCTAAAATCAAAATCAATGGCCCCGCGGTCGATTCGTTTCGTTTTTAAGATTTTCGCAAGATCTGCCATGTCATTCAACATAGGAACGATATGTGCATACTTCTCAACTAATTCCTCATCTTTTTCTTCGATGATTTTATAAACATCCGAGTACGTCATTCTTTCTTTCGAATTAATAACACTTTCAAATATTTCATGTTCAACCACTTTACCGTTTCGATCGATTTTCATGACACATGATAAAGTCAGACGATCGACACCTGGATTTAATGAACAAATCCCATTGGAAAGTTTATGCGGCAACATCGGGATCACACGGTCCGTTAAATAGACGCTTGTCCCGCGTTCATAAGCCTCTTCATCCATTGGCGAGTTTTCCGTTACGTAATAGCTGACATCGGAAATATGAACGGATAAAGTGTACGTGCCATCTTCATTTTTAACGACTGCAATCGCGTCATCTAGATCTTTTGCATCCGCGCCGTCAATTGTAATCGCCATATCTTCACGCAAATCGCGACGTTTAAACAAGTCTTCTTCTTCGACTGTATCGGAGATTTTATTGGCATGATTTAATACATCTTCTGGAAAGTCAATCGCGATTCCATGTTTATAAATAATCGATAAAATATCCACGCCCGGATCGTTTCGGTGCCCGAGTATTTGTGTGATCATGCCTGTCGCGGACTTCGAATCGTCCGGCCATTCCGTTATTTCAGCGATTACTTTATGGCCCTCAACTGCATCAAGCGAACTCCCTTTGGGAATAAATAAATCCATCGGCAATTTTTTATCGTCCGGAACGACAAATCCAAAGCCTTTATTATCTTGGTAGGTTCCTACGACCTTCGTTGTTTTACGTTCAGCAATTCGTGTGATTGTTCCTTCACGTCGGTCACCGGAACTGTCACCTGAAACGCGGACCAAAACGATATCCCCATTCATCGCGCCATTTACTTCATGAGGCGGTATGAAAATATCATCCATTCCATCAGCGTCTGGAGCAACAAAACCAAAGCCTTTTGCATGCCCGATAAATTTTCCGCGTACATGATTCATTCTTTCAGGGACGCCGTATCGATTCGTTCTCGAGCGAATTAAATGGCCGCTTTGTTCAAGCTGGACGAGCATTTTCACTAATTCTTTAAATTCAGCCGCTTGTTCAAACCCCAGTAGTTCCTGTATTTCTTGTACAGTAAGCGGTTTGTACGTTTCTTCTTTCATGAGAGACAATATTCTTTGCCTGAGTTCTTGTTCATAATTATCCATTTTGCATCCCTCCTTTTTCTATAGAGCATGACCATTTTTAATCATTTTCACACGTTCCAATCCAGAGATTCAAGGAATTCATAGATGTCTTCATGAAGTTGTTCTTTTTCTGGACCGAGTGTAATGACATGTCCTGATTTTTCGTACCACTTGATCTGTTTTTCGACCGATTCCGTCTGTTCATAAATATAAGTGGCAGAGTCGGGATTAATAACCGTATCAAGCGTTCCTTGCGTTACAAATAGTGGCGAATAAATTTGCTCGACGTTTTCGCTCACTTTATAAATGAGTTCCCGTAAATCAGGTAATGACGGCATTGTTTTTTCGCGTAACGCAGCAACTTCACGTTCAATTACGTCTGGATCTTTGCCTTCGTACTTCTTATATTCCTCGGCATATTCCAGGACGCCTTGAAACATGATATCCGTTGTGCGCATGGTCATCGGCGCACACATAGTTACAATACCCTTTAATGGTTTGTTATACCCTAATTTAAGTGAAAATACGCCTCCAAGTGACAATCCTGCGACAGCGATTTCAGTGTATCCAGCCTCGATTAGTTTATTATACCCCGCGAGCGCATCTTCCCACCACTGCTGTGGACCCGTTTTTATTAATTCTTCAGGCGGAACTCCGTGACCTCTATAATGCGGCGCCAGTGATGTATAGCCTTTTTTCTCGAGAAATCTTCCAAGCATCCGAACGTCTGCAGATGTTCCTGTAAAGCCATGCAGTAACAGAACTGCTCGTTTTCCTTGTTCAAAAAAGAATGGTTTTGGTTGTGCAATTCTCATTTTTCTACCTCCAAAAAAAATGCCTGACCATTCTGAAGTGGAATGTCAGGCGATGATGTTTATTAAAATAACTTGATTTTTAGTTAAAATTTAACCACTAAAATAGCCAGTACGAAAAACAAAACTGCTAGCACTATAGTTACACGTTGTAGGACTAAGTCGAGTCCACGAGCTTTTTGTTTTCCGAATAGTTGTTCAGCCCCACCTGAGATGGCTCCTGAAAGACCTGCACTTGATCCGGATTGTAATAATACGACTACAATTAAAGCTAATGCTACGATTAAAAGCAGCGTCATCAGCAAAGCATGCATTTTGTTTCCACCTCCTGAATAGAACTTCACAATAAGTACTATTTTACCAAATAGAAACAATTGTTACAACCTTTATTTTTGATTAGTCATACAATATTGCTAAAAAAACTCACTTCGTTGAGTTTTTTCGATTATTTTTTCAAGTTATAAAACGTTTTGACACCGTAATATTCTGCTGTTTCGTCAAGTTGATCTTCGATGCGAAGCAATTGGTTATATTTCGCAACACGGTCGGTACGTGACGGAGCACCTGTCTTAATTTGTCCCGCATTTGTTGCTACTGCCAAGTCTGCAATTGTCGTGTCTTCTGTTTCACCTGAACGGTGGGAAATCACTGCAGTATAGCCTGCGCGTTTAGCCATTTCGATTGCATCGAATGTTTCTGTTAATGTACCGATTTGGTTCACTTTAATCAGAATCGAGTTACTGTTGCCTTCTTTGATACCACGTGCTAACTTCTCTGTGTTTGTAACGAATAGATCGTCTCCGACAAGTTGTACGCGGTCGCCGATACGTTCAGTTAGAAGTTTGAAACCATCCCAGTCGTCTTCGTCAAATCCATCTTCGATTGAGACAATTGGGTATTTCCCAACAAGCTCTTCATACCAATCAACCATTTCAGCAGACGTTCTTACGACGCCTTCGCCTTTGAGGACGTATGTGCCGTCTTCTTTGTTATAAAACTCAGAAGCTGCGACATCCATTGCAAGTAGAACTTCTTCTCCTGCTTTATAGCCTGCTTTTTCAATTGCTGTAATAATCGTGTCGATTGCTTCTTCACTTGATGCCAAGTTCGGAGCGAATCCACCTTCGTCTCCAACAGATGTATTAAGTCCTTTTTCTTGTAGAACTGAACGTAGACTGTGGAAAATTTCTGTTCCAACACGAACTGCTTCACGGAAAGTTTTTGCACCTACAGGCATGATCATGAATTCTTGGATATCAACGTTATTATCTGCGTGCTCCCCGCCGTTTAAAATGTTCATCATTGGAACAGGAAGTTGTTTCGCATTCACGCCGCCAAGATACTGGTATAACGGCATATCAAGGTAATCTGCCGCCGCATGTGCCGCCGCCATTGAAACGCCTAGAATTGCGTTTGCGCCTAATCGGCCTTTGTTCGGCGTACCGTCAAGTTCGATTAACGCTTTGTCGATTGTTGCTTGGTGGAGAACTGAATAATTTTCTTCAAGTTCATCAGCGATTTCTTCATTCACATGTTCAACTGCTTTTAAAACACCTTTGCCGAGGTAGCGGCTTGCGTCGCCGTCACGTAGTTCAACAGCTTCATATTCACCTGTTGATGCACCTGAAGGAACGATAGCGCGTCCAAAAGCGCCGCTTGCTGTTAAAACTTCAACTTCGACTGTAGGATTTCCTCTTGAATCAAGAACTTCTCTCGCTTGAATGTGTGTGATTAATGGCATAATAATCTCCCCTTTAAAATAATGGTTTTCCGGTCATTTTTTCCGGTTGTTTCAAATCCAATAATTTAAGCATTGTTGGCGCGAGGTCAGCAAGTATGCCGCCTTCACGCAAATCGATTCCTTGCTTAGTGATAATCACAGGCACGGGATTCGTTGTGTGCGCAGTCATCGGTGTGCCTTCTTCGGTAAAGACTTCATCCGCATTACCGTGATCCGCCGTAACAATTGCATGACCGCCTTTTGCCTCGAGCGCATCAATGATTCTTCCCAAACATTCATCGACGGTTTCAATTGCTTTGATTGTAGGCTCAAGCATTCCGCTATGTCCAACCATATCCGGATTGGCAAAGTTTAGAATGATGGCATCAAATCGATCCGCTTCGATTGCGGCGATTAATGAATCTGTTACTTCATACGCGCTCATCTCTGGTTGCAAATCATAAGTGGCAACTTTCGGTGATGCGATTAACATACGTTCTTCACCAACAAACTGGTCTTCTTTACCGCCGCTCATGAAAAAGGTGACATGCGGATACTTTTCAGTTTCCGCGATACGCAATTGGGTTAACCCATTGTTTGAAATCACTTCGCCTAGTGTATCCACTAGATTATCGTTTCCAAACACGACATCCGCAACTACTTCATCGCTATAATGCGTAAATGATACAAATTTCACATTCGTAAACGTCTTTCCAGTTACAAACTCATCAAAATGAGGATCTGTGAAGGCACGAACTAATTGAATCGCGCGGTCCGGTCTGAAATTGAATGAGATGACCGCATCACCGTCTTCAATCGTCGCAACCGGCTTACCCAGTTCCTCAATAATAAACGGTTCGACAAACTCATCATGGATATCATTTTCATAAGAAGCAAGCACGCCTGCTGATGGCGTTGCCGCTGTTTTTGCAATTCCGTCTACAAGGGTGCGATACGTTTTTTCAACTCGTTCCCAGCGCTTGTCGCGGTCCATCGCATAATAGCGTCCAGTGATCGATGCAAATTTCCCGACACCGATTTCTTCCATTTTCACTTCGGTTTGCTCAATATAGTCTAGGGCTGATTGAGGATTTACATCCCGTCCATCAAGAAAACCATGCACATAAACATCCGTCACCCCATTCAATTTCGCAAGTTGAAGCAAGGCAAATAAATGTTCATAATGGCTATGTACGCCGCCGTCAGATAATAAACCCATGATATGGAGCTTGGAATTGTTTGCTTTCACATGTTCAATTGCGCGCAATAACGCTGGTTCTTTGAAAAATTCACCTTCGTGAATCGATTTATTGATGCGCGTTAAATTCTGATAAACGATGCGGCCTGCGCCGATGTTCAAATGGCCTACTTCCGAGTTCCCCATTTGACCATCAGGCAACCCAACCGCTTCACCGCTAGCCGTTAGTGTCGTATGCGGGTGTTCGTTCCATAGTTTATCGAAATTCGGTTTACGGGCTTGTGAAACCGCATTACCGTAACTTTCTTCACGAAGCCCGAACCCGTCTAAAATAATTAGTGCTACGGGACTTTTACTCATTAGCGCCCGCCTCGATCAATTTTATGAACGATTCAGGTTCTAAGCTTGCACCGCCAACAAGTGCTCCGTCAATATGTTCTTTTGATAGGAGTTCTTCTATATTATTAGGGTTAACGCTGCCGCCGTATTGGATTCGAACTGCATCGGAAACTTCTTCGCTGTATAGTTCCTCGACCGTTTTGCGAATCGCTTCGCACACTTCATTCGCATCATCGGCAGTTGCCGTTTTTCCAGTGCCGATTGCCCAAATTGGTTCGTAGGCAATTACCGCTTTTTTAGCGTTATTTCCGTCAACAGCTTTGAACGCTTCTTTTACTTGGTGAGAAACCTTTTCGACAGTTGTGTTGCTTTCACGTTCATCAAGCGTTTCCCCGACACATACAATCGGAGTTAGATCGTATTCAAAAGCGGCATGCACTTTTTCGTTTACGGATTGATCAGTTTCATTATAATATTCACGACGTTCCGAGTGGCCAAGAATCACATAGTTAACTCCGACACTTTTCAACATCGCTGGGCTTACTTCACCGGTAAATGCACCTTCTTTTTCAGAATGCATCGTTTGTGCACCGATGTTAAGCGCAGAACCTTCAGTAAGATCAACAAGTTTCGTCAGATATAGTGACGGGGTACAAACAATTGCCTCAACACGATCTGAAACAGGTAATTTAGCTTTCACTTCTTCTGCAAATTGCTCTGCTTCTTCAGCTGTTTTATACATTTTCCAGTTTCCTGCAATAATACGTTTTCGCAAAATATTCCCTCCGATTAGTTGTCGTCTAGTGCTGTAACACCTGGTAGGTCTTTCCCCTCCATAAATTCAAGGGAAGCGCCTCCGCCTGTCGAAATATGATCCATCTTCTCTCCGACGTTAAACTTTTCAACCGCTGCCGCAGAATCGCCGCCGCCGATTACTGTATACCCGTTCGTTTCAGCCATCGCTTCGGCAACGCGTTTCGTTCCATTTTCAAACGGCTCGAGTTCAAATACGCCCATCGGACCATTCCAAATAATCAATTTCGAGTTTGCAATTACATCCGCGTAAAGATCAGCAGTTTTAGGACCGATATCGAGTCCTTCCCAATCCTCTGGAATCGAGTTCAAATCCACAACCTTTGTATTTGCATCTGTGGAAAAATCATCCGCAACCACTACATCGATTGGCAGATAGATCTTCACGCCATTTTCTTCGGCTTTTTTCATGAATGATAAGGCAAGATCCATCTTGTCTTCTTCAAGAAGAGACTTTCCAATTTCATACCCTTGCGCTTTCAAGAACGTGTATGAAAGACCACCGCCGATAATTAAGTTATCTACAATGTCTAACAAATGATCAATAACACCAATTTTATCTTTAACTTTAGCACCGCCAATAATCGCAGTGAATGGACGTTCCGGTTTTGAAAGTGCTTTACCTAGGACGTCTAGCTCTTTTTCAAGGAGCAAGCCCGATACGGCAGTCAGGTGTTCTGCAATGCCCGCGGTCGAAGCATGTGCACGATGTGCGGCTCCAAATGCATCATTGACAAACACATCTGCAAGTTTCGCAAATTCTTTCGCTAATTCCGGATCATTTTTTTCTTCGCCTGCATGGAAACGCACATTTTCAAGAAGGACAATGTCTCCATTTCCCATTTTTGAAATAGCGTTTTCTACTTCTTCGCCAATTGACTCATCTAGCTTTTGTACTGGTTTATTAATAAGTTCGGCAAGTTTTTTTCCAGCTTCGGTAAGACGCATTTCTTCATTAACTTCACCTTTTGGTCGTCCGAGATGGCTTGCCAGGATTACTTTGGCGCCGTGATCTGTTAAGTGTTTTATTGTCGGTATGGCTGCACGGATTCTCGTGTCATCCGTAACGTTCCCATCTTCCATCGGCACGTTAAAATCTACTCGACAAAAAACGCGTTGTCCTTCAAGTTCAATGTCTTTCATCGTCTTTTTTGACTTCATGAAAAATAGCCACCTCCAAGTTTAATTAAAAAGAAGGAACGGGGTACCCCGCTCCTCTTACCCATTACCATTATAAGGGGTTATAATCGTTCTGGCTATTATAGACCTTTGCTGTGCATAAGAAGCGCTAAGTCGATACAACGTGCTGAATATGCTGTTTCATTGTCGTACCATGAAATAACTTTCACCATATTGTCTCCCATAACCATTGTTGATAGTCCGTCTACTGTTGATGAAGATGGGTTACCATTGTAATCGATTGATACAAGTGGCTCGTCCGAGTATACAAGGATATCTTTTAATTCATTTTCAGATGCGTCTTTAAATGCTTTGTTCACATCTTCAGCTGTTACGCCTTCGTTCAGTTCTGCTACAAAGTCAACCATTGATACGTTTGGAGTTGGTACGCGAACTGCCATTCCATCAAGCTTTCCTTCTAGTGCTGGAATTACTTGTGTCACTGCAGAAGCAGCTCCTGTAGTCGTTGGAATCATTGATTCAGCTGCTGCACGTGCACGTCTGTAATCTGAATGTGGCAAGTCAAGCAGGTGTTGATCGTTTGTATAAGCGTGAATTGTTGTCATTAAACCGCGTTTAACGCCGAATTTGTCATTCAATACTTTTACAACAGGCGCAAGACAGTTTGTCGTACATGAAGCATTTGAAACAATATTATCATTTGCTGGGTCGTAATCTTCATGGTTAACGCCCATTACAATTGTCGTAACCTCACCTTTCGCTGGTGCAGAACAGATTACTTTCTTCGCCCCTGCTTCAAGATGTTTTGAAAGCGATTCTTGGTCAGTGAATCTACCTGTTGATTCAACTACAACGTCAACGCCGATTTCTCCCCAAGGAAGTGCTGCTGGGTCTCTTTCTTCATATACGCGAATTTTCTTGCCGTTGACAACTAGGTCGTCGCCATCTGCGCTTACATCTGCGTCGAATGTTCCGTGAACGGAGTCATACTTTAGAAGATGCGCAAGCATTTTCGCATCTGTTAAATCGTTAATTGCTACAATTTCAATTTCCTCTGATTTTAGTGCTTCGCGGAATACAACGCGTCCAATTCTTCCAAATCCGTTAATTGCTAATTTTAATGTCATTATTTATTCCTCCAAAAGTTTGTTTTTATCTTTTATAACTATTGTTATTGTTTCAACAAGTTAACCATTTCATTCGCGGCGCCTTCGTCTGTGACAAGAACCGTTTGCTTCGGTGCAGTGGCCATATAGGACAATATCGCCTCGGCTTTACTTCTTCCGCCACTAATTGCAATGAGAAGCGGCACTCTTTTCAACTGTTCGGGACGTATGCCGACCGTACGAATGCGGTGTACTACTTTACCCGTTCGATCAAAGTAATAACCGAAAGCTTCTCCTTTGGCACCTTCCTCGTTAAGCATGTGCCTTTCTTCGGCATCTGAACCACGAAGGTTTGCCATCGTTTGCGCATCGCCAATACCATGCAATACACAATCTACTTTTTCGTAAACCTGAATCATTTTTAAAACGGATGGTTCTTTTCGAAACGCTTCATGCGCTTCTTCGCTGAGCGATTCTGGATAATAGAATGTATTGTAAGTCCCTCCGCATGCTTCGGCAAAGGAAGCTGCTATGACGTTTGCCTGCAATCCGATATCGTCGCCGACTCCGCCTCTTGCCGCTACAAACAATAATTCATTTGAATGATTCATTTTGTTTATATAGTTCGGAATCGATGCAACTGTACTCCCGCCTGTCACTGCGACTGTTTTGCCATCTCCTAGTCCGGAAACAAACTCTTTGGCCGCAGCCATCCCAAGCAAGTTCTTTGTTCCGCCGTTCGCATCGCTGTCACCAGCTACGACTTTGACAGATTGAACTCCGAGAAGTTCTGTCAATCGGGTCGCTAAAGCAACGCGTCCAGACCATTTTTCCATCGGCAATTCGAGGGCTTCGAGTACATTATTGCCTTCTGCTGTAATAGTCGTTCCGTTTTTGGCAACACTGATTAAATGCTGTTCTCGTAAAAAATCCATCATCGTACGCGTTTCACGTTCCGATAACCCGGACATCTCACCGAGTAAACGTCTTCCAATCGGGCCAGCCACCTTCACGAACTTCAGCATCCGATATCTATCCTGCATGACTTCCATCATTTCGGGCACGAGC
The DNA here is from genome assembly GCF_018309085.1 of Sporosarcina sp. Marseille-Q4063. Lineage (GTDB taxonomy): Bacteria > Bacillota > Bacilli > Bacillales_A > Planococcaceae > Sporosarcina. The sequence continues at coordinate 1,429,524 of NZ_CP070502.1, forward strand.
TTACTTTGGGCTTCCATCGAATACTCCAAAGAATTATCACCTCCAACCACCAGGACAAGTAATGTCCCACGTGATTTAAAAACGTCCCACCTACAGCAAAAAAATAGGATGAACTTTTATTCCTAATTTAAGTATAGTTCTTTTTCTCTGACAGTTCAAATTAAAAGCCTATGATTATTTTTTCAAAACAATTCAACGATGTCGACGAAACCTATATTCCCATATAACAGTACATCTCCGTCTTTTTCGATGACAGGTACCATCAGCATATACTTTTCATGAAGTTCATCATTCGATTGAATATCGATTTCCGTCCAAGTAAACGGGAAATCATCTTGTACAAGTTTCATCATTAACTTAGCCTCATCACATAATCCACAATTCGGTTTCGTATAAAACGTGACATGCATTTTCATCACCACTCTTTTAATTACAGTATAAAGTAAAAAACGCGGCATGCCTAAGAAACTGCATGCCGATTGTTTGATTGTTTGATTTACCATCTACCGCCTGCTCCGCCGCCGCCGGTAGAACCTCCGCCGCCGCCCCGGAAGCCACCACCGCCGCCAAAACCGCCTCCTGAACTGCCTCCGCCGAATGATCCAGGGAAGAAAATCGGACCGCCTCTGCGTCCACCAGATCCTCCGCTACCTCCACCGCCACCTCGTCTTCTCATCATCATTAAAATGACAACGGCAATAAAGATAATTATCGGAAATGGGATACCTGTATCGGACTCTTCTTCATAGTTTTCACTTACTTGGACAGGCGCAAATTCCCCGTCCCAATTATATTCTTTCGCAATTTCATTAAAAAGAGCTTTATACGTATTCATGATACCTAAATCGAATTTTCCTTCTCTCATATAAGGAAATGCATATTGATCGCGAATTCTTCCGACCTTCCCATCGGGCAAAGCACCTTCCAAACCGTAACCTGTTGTAATCCACAACGCGCCTTCATTCGGGGCAACTAGGAAAAGGACGCCGTTGTTTTTCCCCTCTTGCCCGATTCCATATTCTCGGAATACTTTTACCGAATACTCTTCAATCGCTTCGCCATCAAGAGAATCAACAGTCATCACAACGAGTTGGGCTCCTGTCGCATCATCCAGCTGCATCCCGTAATTGACGAGTTCTTCTTTCTGCTCCGCATTTAATAAATTCGCGAAATCTTGCACGTAAATATGACCTTCCGGCTTTGGAATATCAGCTGCATAAGCGGTTGATGATGAATAAGTAAAAAATAGGCAAAGTACGATCAAAGGTCGAATTATTTTGCCAATCACTTCTCGTCATCTCCAAAATCAACCTTTGGAACCTCTTTCGCAGCTTCATCCGCTTTAAAGTATTCTTTTTCATCAAACCCAAATATAGATGCCGTTAGATTCCCTGGAAAACGTTTGACTCGTTTATTGAAAGTAGCCACTTCATTATTATAATCTTGACGCGCTACGCCAATTCGGTTTTCAGTTCCAGCGAGCTCATCCATTAATTGACGGAAGTTTTCGTTCGCTTTTAAATCAGGATAGTTTTCTACAACAACCAAAAGTCTGCTTAATGCGCCTGATAGTTCATCATTCGCCGCCGCTTGTTCTTCGGGCCCCTGGGCCCCCGCTAACCTTGCGCGTGCATCTGAAATATCTCCGATAACTTCTTTCTCATGTTCGGCAAATCCTTTTACGGTATTCACCAAGTTCGGGATTAAATCCATTCTTCTTTGCAATTGATTCTCGACTTGCGCATATGATTGGTCTACATTTTCTTCCAACGTCACAAACTTGTTATAGCTAGGAACAAGCATCACGCCGAGAAGTACAAGTATGACTACAATTATGGCAATCGGTCCTAGTACTTTTCTCAAGCTACCACACTCCATTCATTTTATAGATACTTTACCCATATGGAACCAATTGTTAAACTATCGGCTAGTACACTATACGATTCACATGTTTAAATGTTTCATTTTTCCACAAACAAAAAGACGCCCTAGAATTTAGGACGACTTTGCATGGACTGGAACCGCATCGTTTCTTAACATCACTTGTTCATCATGAAGATGGCACGCAACAAAATGCCCGTTATCTCGTTGAACGCGGATTCAATGAAGCGTAAGGATTTTAGAAAATCATTTGCATTTTCTTAAGAAAGTTATGCCGCTCTTTGTCAGTCATGTCACGGACACTTTGCCCATCGTACAACACTTCGCCATCCGTTTTATTATAAAGACCGAGAATGGTTCTGCCCGCTGTCGATTTCCCGCATCCCGACTCGCCGACAAGCCCGAACGTTCCACCGCTTACAGTTACTCGCCGCGGCCCACATCAAAATAGCGTTTCAATCCCTTCACTGACAATAAAAATTCTTCTGTCACGTTGTTTTCTCCTTACCGTATCTACGGACCCCGCACAGATCACCTTCTAAGCTTGAACCTGCAAGTTTCATGATTTCAACCGATTTTCCCGTCGAATGGGAATGAAGAAGCAAGCCGTTTCCAAAATAAAATCCGACATGACGGACATTCCCTTTTCCCTTATCATTCGCGAAAAAAAGTAAATCTCCTTTTTCCCATTGTTCTGGTTGATCCAATGGAATTTCAACGCCACTCTTCGCTTGATCGCTCGCGTCACGAGGAATGGTATGCCCGCAAGACTTGAGCATATTGTATGTAAATCCAGAACAATCAAAGCCATATGTGGACATGCCTCCCCAAAAATACGGCAAATCCAGAAATTCAAGTCCTTTTTCAACTGCTGCGGATGGCGCTAGTTTCGGAAATTGATGGATGGACGGTGAACATTCAACATCGCGATTCAAGACTAATGCGTAGCCATCTGGTGTACAAACACGTAAATACTCCCCTTCCGCACCTACATAAGGCAGCATCGTATTGAGGGGCACGACCAAAGAAGGCACGCCATCTGTCGTCCATACTTGCGCTTTTCCAACAGAAACTTTCGCAAAGCCCTCAGCATGAATCGGTTCCGCTTCTTTCAACTGAGCAAGCGGCACCCATCCCGGATATCCACGCTCATCTTTTCTCGACGGTTGCCAAACGGCAATGATTTTCGCCCACTCCCCCTTAGTTTCCTCAACTTTAACCGGTTCACCGTACAACAATTGCGTCTGTATACGATTTCCGTCGCAAAGGTCCAGGCGTTGTTCATACGGCAGTTTCTCAAGCCATTTTGTCATTTGAACGGGATTCGTTAAACCGGGCTCATCAATTTCTCTTGCAGATTCCGGCGACGTCCAAACCGTAGCTACTGGAACCGCACAATACCAAGAATTCATCGAATCCACTCCTTTTTTGATACTTGATACTTGCCACTTACTATTGATAAACGAATTAATTAGAAACGCAGAGCCCTGGAGGACGCCACGACTTTCACTTAATTCTTATCTGCATATTTCAAATCAATATAGCCGACTGGATGACGGAGGATTCCTGTCACGCCAGGTTTTTCAAGTGTTGATTGGTTATAGTAGTAAATTGGGAAGACAGGCATTTCAGCCATCAGAAGCTCATCCGCTTTTTTGAGTAATTCCCAACGTTTCTCTTCATCTGTTTCGTTTTTAATATCTGCAATCAGTTAATCGTATTCAGCATTCGACCAAGTCGTACGGTTCATCGGTGAATCTGTAATGAAGCTTTCAAGTGCGTTTACAGAATCTGCATAGTCATGCAAGAAAGATGAACGGGACAAATGGTATTTAAACTCTCTCTGCTCTGCCAAGAACACGCCGCCTTCAACGTTTTGCAACTCTGCATCGACACCAAGCACTTCTTTGAAAGCACCTTGAAGCGCTACCGCAATATTCTGATGCGACTCGCTTGTAGAATAAGTCAATGTTATTTTCGGCAATTCCGTATAGCCTTCTTCTTTCATCCCTTCTTCAAGACGTTGAAATGATAAAACTTGTAGCAATCATCATAAGAAATCTTTTAACAATATATTTCGCCATGCATCATTCCCCCTTAACAAAACTTCGTCTGCAATGCCAGCTCTATCATGACGAGCATCGCTCTATATGCTTCAATGATGTCTTTTGCTTTATATTTAACAATCGTTGTTCCTGGTTCAATTTCACAGCCGGGCATCAAAGCAGCCCATTCCGCTTGCCCGTAATTGTTAAATTCAATCCGGAGTACCGGATTTTCAGGGGGTACCAGCGGCTGTATGGTATGTCGTTTGGCAATCGCCTCTCCCGTTTTCTCTTCCAGCAGCGCATGCGCTTTAGTCGGATGCAACGTTTTAACCGCAGACCTGGATATGGATTGTTTTACTGCCGCTGTAACAATTCCTGGAATCAATGCTTCCGCTTCACGACAAGCCCCGTCATCTCCAGCGACCATAATGACAGGAACACTGAAATGACCTGCAACATACGCGTTAAAACCAAGCTCCCCTATGACAACATCATTGATATACATATTCCGAACCCCGAAAATCATCGAGTGGCTCATCACGCCAGGTTGTCCTGCACGCGAATGATAGCCCGCAAAAATTGCTCCTTCAAATGTAGCGTCTATTGACTGAATCATCGAAAGCGGTTTCAAATCCCCCGTTAATAAATCCGCATCTGGATGAATATCTTCAACAAGTAGATTATTCATTTTTGAATGACTGTCATTGACAAGTACTTTGTCAGCACCATTTTCAAACGCCGAATTGATTATGGCATTTGCTTCTTCCGTCATAATCCGCCGTGATCGTTCATAATTACGTTTAGCTGAATCGACGAATGTGTGATCAGGCAATCCTGTAACTCCTTCCATATCAACAGACAAATAAATATTCACAAGACCGCCCCCAGGTTGTTTATTTCTGAATTAATTTAATAGACTAAAATTGATGGTGTATATAAGACTATCAAATTTATTAGAATAGTACAATTGTTTTTTGAAATATGAATTACAGGGTGGTTGTTTTGAAGAAAATTTACGGATAGTTGGGAAAGGACATGGATCAGAGAGCCACCTTGCGAATTAAACAAGACACACATGATTTATATATGTTAAGGCTAGAATATACGTTGAGTTGAAATCGAATTTTCCACAAAATATAAAAGTACTTGCAAACTGTTACTTCTACCTTCACAGTTCGGGACTTTACCTATAGACTGCGCCGATGCTAGACACACAAAAAGGTTACTACCCAATCGATTCGGATAGTAACCCTATAAATGTTCGATTTCTACTAATGATTAACTCTTTCAATGTACCTCATTCTGCATAACAAGCATTCTTTTACCAGACTACCCTTTTGCGACGCCTGTACACTTTGTTCTCTTTATAACTTTTTTCTCCTTCTTTACCAATCCCTAAATAGTGTTCGCGTACTTCTTCGTTTGACAAGAGCATATCCACATCGCCCTGCATCGCAACTCGACCATTTTCCATAATGTATCCATAGTCGGAAATTGACAAAGCAACATTCGCGTTCTGCTCAACAACCAATATAGAAGTACCTTCTTCCTTGTTAATCTGTTTAATGTTCTGAAAAATTTCTTCAACTAGGAGTGGTGCGATTCCCAAAGATGGTTCATCGAGTAACAATAACTTGGGTTTGGCCATGATTCCTCTACCTATCGCAAGCATTTGCTGTTCCCCACCGGATAAAAATCCAGACTTTCGGTGTTGAAGAGCTTTTAATTTCGGGAAGTAAACGTAAATTTTTTCGACATCATCTTTTAATTGTTTTCGATCTTTTCGTGTATAGGCCCCAGCGATTAAGTTTTCCTCAACAGTTAAGTTTTTAAATACACGTCGCCCCTCCATACTTTGAAAGATTCCATTTTTCACAATGACATCCGGGGTAGTGTTATTGATTTGTTTACCCTGGTATTCAATTGTTCCATCAGTAACTTGGCCGTCTTCACCTACTAGCAATCCCGAAATTGCTTTTAAAGTTGTCGACTTGCCTGCTCCGTTACTGCCGAGCAATGCTACAATTTTACCTTCTGGAACATGAAGCGACATTCCTTTCAAGGCAAGTATATTTTTTGAGTACACGACTTCAATATTATTAATATGGAGCATAAATATCCTCCTTCTACTCTTAGAAAACGAGGGTGAGAAGCAAAACATTAATTTGCTTCTCTCATTTGCCTTCTCAATCATCTTTACAGCTGCTTATTCCTTATAACTAAAGTATCCTTTCAACTCTTCCCACTTACCATTTTTCACGATACCAAGACGAGTTTGTTCTGTTCCCGCATGGTTGTCAGCACTGAAGCTAACGTTTGCTCCCAATCCACCCAAATCATAATCTTTGAGTGATTCAAGGCCTTCGCGAATCTCTACTCCTGTAATCTCACCATCTGTAAGCTTAGCAGCCTCTTCAATTCCTGCTACCATTATTTTCGCAGCAGCCCATCCTTGAATAAATTTCTGGTCAATATCTTCAAGTGTTTTACCTTCCTCATCTAAATACGCTTTCACATCGGCCATACCAGGGAAATCCTCGTATGGGAATGCATGGGAAAGGATTCCAATATACCCTTCTGCAATATCTGCACCAACTATATCAATAACACCTTCGCCAGAAGCCCAGTTTAAACCAATAAATTGTGTATCAATATTAAGTGTCTTTGCATCTCTTAGAATTGTTGCTGTTGCTCCCCAAGTTTCTTGGATAATTGCATATTCCGGATTTTTCTTATTCATATTTAGCAATTGGGATTGTGCTTCTGTTGCTGTAACATCGATTATTTGCTCATCAACAATTTCAATACCAATTTCAGCAGCGTAGTCTTTAATATCTTCAATAGGCGAGCGTCCGAATGCAGTGTCATTATAAAGTAAAGCTACTGTTGGGTTTTCTCCCTTGTGACTATCTTGTATCCATTTCAAAATTGCACGACCTTGATCTGAATATGAAGCAGCAGCAAGGAAATTATACGGACTTTCTTCAATATCTTTCAAGTTTTCCGAATAAGAAGCAGATACAAACGGAAGTTTATCATTTGCTACTTGTTGACGTAATGCTTCTGTATCTCCAGTACCCCAACCCAGTATTGCAGACGCTTTATTTTTATCACGAAAAGCTTGATAAATTTTCTGTGCCTCAGGAATGGCATATGCGTAATCTTCACCAACTAGTTCAATGTTCAGGCCTTCAATACCGCCTTTATTTTTCAAATGTTTGAAAAAGGCCTGTTCACCTTCAGCGTATGGTGTTCCCACATCGCCGGTCCCACCAGTAATATCAAAAAGTCCACCAACTGTAACTTTCCGTTCTCCATCTACTGAAGTCTTGTCCCCACCGTCATCATTACATGCACCAAGCACTAGCAACATCATGAAACCAACTAATAAACTAACGATTTTTTTCTTAGTATTCTTCAAAACCTTACCCCCTTTATTTTATATGGAAAGAAACCTACATACATTTTTTGCAAGCGGTTTCAAATCCCCAATCTTTTAATAAGAAAATGGCCATAATCTAAAGTACCTCTTTGTATTATTCCATATATGAGCCAAACCACCTGGTTCAAAGATTAGGAATAAAATGATTACAGTACCAAATACAAACTCTTTGAATGCGGATAGGATTTGATACAAATCTGGCATGAACATCGCCATAAAATCCACTCCCAGACTTAGTGCTACAGGTAAAAGCGTAATAAAGATTGCTCCTAATATTGAGCCAAGTACACTGCCCAATCCCCCAATCAATATCATTGCCAGGTATTCGATTGATACATGCATACCATAAAGTTCGGGACTTACAATCATCGTGTAATGCGCAAGTAACGCACCAGCAATTCCAACAAAAAACGAACTTATTGCAAAAGCCATGATTTTATATTTAAATAAATTTATCCCCATAATTTGAGCGGCAACATCACGATCACGCACTGCCAGGAAAGCTCGTCCTGTTCGTGTTCTGATTAAATTTGTGGCATAAATAACTGTAAATATAAGAATTACAACACAAAGATAGTAATAACTCGTATTGCTTGAAAGTGAAAAACTACCAACAGTTGGACGGTTCAGAACCATACCTGACGTTCCACCTGTTAAGCTATCCCATCGACTGATAACAAAAAGGATAATGACCTGTGCGGCAATTGTAGCGATCGCCAAGTACAAACCTTTCAATCTAAGAGATGGAATTCCGAACAAACCACCAATCACCGCTGTTACAACACCAGCTAAGGGCAATGCAACCCAAAAACTTAACCCTACTGTCGATGTTAAAATTGCAGCTGTGTAACCGCCTACGCCTAAAAAGGCTCCCACACCTATTGATATCTGTCCCGTGTAACCCGTTAGAATATTAAGCCCAATCGCGCCAATTGAAGCAATTGCACATAAAGTTAAGAGCCCGATAACATAATTGGATATAAAGAGTGGGAGTAATAGAATGACTGAAATTAAAAGAACCGATCTAATTTTAGCGCCTGTGGATCCAAACATTTTCATATCTTTAATATAGCTGGTTTTATAATTTCCGCTTTCATTCACAAATGGATTTCGCACAAACTCACACCCTTTCTATTCCACCTTTTCCAAATAAGCCATACGGTTTTATCATTAATATAAGAAGAACTACTATAAATGGAGCGACATCTTTCAGACCTCCACCAACGAGCGGATCTAAATACCCTCCAGCCATATTTTGTAGGATTCCAATGATAAATCCACCGATAATTGCGCCCAGAATACTGTCAAGCCCCCCAAGAATAACAACCGGGAGTACAGTTAGTCCTATAGCAGCCATTCCTGGACTTACGCCATTTATATTCCCTAAAAGAACCCCACCAACAGCAGCAACTACTGAAGCAATTGCCCAAGTTGTCGCGTAAACCGATTTTACACTTATCCCCATTGACAACGCGGCTTGCTGATCGTCTGCAACGGCACGCATCGCAATACCCATTTTCGAAAACTTGAAGAACAATGAGAAAATGATCAGAAGCGCGATAACAACAGCAAATGACCAAAGATATACGGGTGTAATAATTATTCCAGAAACATTGATTGGTTTTGTCGGGAATATAGGTGAAAACTTTTTCGTTTGATGACCCCAAATCATATGTACCGCTCCAGCGAGCAAACTTGATAGCCCGATTGTAGCCATAATAACTGATATGACAGGTGCATTTTGTAAGGGTCGAATTACGAGTCTTTCTACAACTAGTCCCAGGACTGCACTAAATACGAGCGTAATAAGCAAAGCGAATATAAAAGGGATTTTATAAGCAGTCATTAAGGTTAAACAAATGTAAGCCCCTACAATAACCAATTCACCATTTGCTAAGTTTAACGCATCACTCGCCCTATAGATTAGGACAAATCCAAGTGCTACAAGTCCGTAGATACTTCCCACTACGATTCCTGTGATAAGCATTTGAAGGAAAAAAATCATAATTTACGCCACCTCCTGCTTTATTTCCAACTGAACGACTTGTAGATTTATCTCCACGGCGGATTCCTTGCCATCGTCCATTATTTTTACTTCGTGAACTTCTGAATAAAGACCCTCGATCAGCGTATGATATTTTTCTTCAATATACTTTCTTCTCACCTTCAAAGTACGAGTCAATTCTCCATCATCTGCATTAAATTGTTTATGGAGAATCGCAACTTTTTTAACTCGCGCTTTCTCTGGAAGCTGACTCATTAATCTCGTCACTTCTTTTTCAATAAATTTAACAACCTCAGGATCCCTGGCCAATTCAGAATATGTGGTATACACAATTCGATTCTTGTCAGCCCATCGTCCGACACTATTCATGTCTATATTCAGTATTGCGACCATATAGGGATTGTTTTTGCCAAAGCATATGGCCTCTTGAATATAAGGGCTCGCCCTCAATTTGTTTTCAATCATACTTGGATATATCTTTTCATCGCTTACTGTAGTAACGATATCTTCTTTTCGATCCAGAATGTAAAGATGTCCATCATCATCGATACGACCGCAATCCCCTAAAGTAATCCATCCATCTACAACTTTCTTGCGATCTTCTTCATGTAAATATTGTGAGAATATTGCAGGATTTCTTACTAAAATTTGGCCATCTTCAGCTATCTTCACCTCTGTATACGGAAGTGGTACCCCTGCACTTTTGATATTAATGTCGTCGTCACGGTGAACAAATGCGATTCCAGCAAGCTCCGTCCCCCCGTAAGATTGCTTCACATTTACACCAATACTATGAAAAAAGTAGTAAGACTCTGATTCTAGTGCAGCCCCCGCAATGTATGCTCTTTTAATTCGGGCTAAACCAAAATGATCACGAATTGGACTGAAAACAAGCCAATCTCCAAGTTTGTACATCAATTTGTCACCAAATGAAATCGGTTGCTTGTCAAGCTTTGCTTTGGTAACTTTATCGCCGACTTTTTTAAATGAATGATAGACTTTTTTCTTGAACCAACTGGATCCTTCCATACGGATTGTGAAATTCGACATTAACGTCTGATAAACCCTTGGAGGTGCCAAAAGTGTTTGTGGACCAATTTCACGCAAATCCACCATAACAGTATGTGGTTTTTCTGGAAAATTGACCACCATTCCTGTTAGTAATGGGATTGTAATACTTAGCACTTGTTCATGAATCCAAGCAAGTGGTAAAAACGAGAAATAATCATTCTTCTTTTCTGAGGGATCGATTGCATTCAAATTTTCAGCCGCTGCGATTAGATTACTATGTGAAAGCATTGCACCTTTCGGGTTTCCAGTCGTTGCAGCGCTGTATGCAATAATTGCAATGTCATTCTCAAGCAAGCAATCAGTTTTATTTCGAAAAAAGTCTGGATTTTCTTTTACTAAAGTATTACCAATCACTAATGCATCATCAAGATTTGATAATTTCGGATGCTTGTAATGACGCATTCCATGTTTATTATAATAAATGATGTGCTCTACAAGCGGAATCTGTTCTTCTATTTCAAGTAACTTATCAACTTGTTCCTGATCTTCAACGATAACTATACGAGCGCCACAATCATTTAAGTAGTAAACTAACTGATGTGTCAATGACTCTTGATAGACTCCAACAGATATACCGCCTAAGACCTGGGCAGCCATTTGTGAAATTAACCACTGAGGTCGGTTCTCACCTATAAGCGCCAGTTTCTCACCTCTTTTGAAATCATATTCCTTAGAAAGAACAATCGCTAGCTGCTCAACAGTTTTGTAATAGTCACCCCAAGTAATTTCATTCCAAATCCCTAAATCTTTTTGCCTTAATGCCACTTCGTTTGTTTCATTCGCTGCTCGCTCAGCCAAAAGTTTAGGTAATGTTTGTTCCGAACTCATCGCTTGGCTCCCCCAATCTAGATAACTTTTTCTTCCCCAATATAAGCCTTTATTACTTCTGGATTGTTTTGTATTTCTTTTGGTGTACCAAAACCAATTTGCCTGCCAAAATCCAATACAACAATGTGATCGGACAAGTCCATGACGATACCTAAATCATGTTCAATTAACACAACTGTAATTTGCATCACTTCATGCATATCTAAAATAAAACGTGCCATCAAGTCTTTTTCAGCACTGTTCATCCCTGCCATTGGTTCATCTAACAAAATTAACTCGGGTTGTAAAGCTAATGCTCTGCCAACTTCTACCCGCTTTTGTAATCCATATGGAAGCGTACCCACCGGTGTGTGACGAATGTCCTGAAGTTCTAAAAAATCAATTACTTTCTCTACTTCTTTACGGTGAGCAATTTCTTCTTTTGATGCTTTTCCGAAGTAAAGTCCCCCACTTATTGGTCCCGTATTCATCAAAGCATGTCTTCCTAATTTCAAGTTATCAAGTACAGACATATGCTCGAACAAAGCAATATTTTGAAAAGCACGTGCAATTCCAAGATTTGTGCGCTTGTCCGGCTTCATATTAACTATTTCTTGCCCTTTAAATCGAATTGACCCATTTGTTGGGTGATACAATCCACTGATGCAGTTGAGCATACTCGTTTTACCAGCACCATTTGGTCCAATAAGGGAGAAGATTTCTCCTTCTTCGATATGATAGCTAACTTCATCCAAAGCTTTAACTCCACCAAATTGTAAAGAAATGTTTTCTATTTCTAGCATACGAGCCAATTTGTATTCCCCCCTTTTTTAACGTAATTGCATTATTATGATTCTAGTGAATATTACATTTAAGTGCGAGTTTTGTCAATAAGGTTTTAGAATATTAAAAAGATTACGAAGTGCAGGGATAGTAATACGCTGGCTAATGGATACCAAAAATGTTGCAAAAGCTTGCGGCAATTGAATTTGCCACTTATTTGAAACTATTAATAGCGGCAAATTCATAAAGTTTCTAAACTCGAATCATGGGACTTTCTCTAAGATTCAATTGCTAGTCTTATGACTTACATGATTTTATTAAGGGTTGGTTAGTTTTAAACGACCGTAAATATTTAAGGAGGAGTAAAACACAAAAGGATAATTTTATTCCATTTTCGGTTTAGTCATCGGACGTTTGAAACAAGAAGCAAAAAAATACGCACATGTTTTAGATTAATTAAGGGTAGGATACTAGTGCAAGTCAAATTCTTCACAAAAAAAATACCTGCAAACGTTTAAATATAACGTTTGCAGGTACTTAATATTGTTTTTATAAACGCCCTTGGCGAGCATATAATAATATCCCCTAACCCTTGTACCGACAAGGGTTAGTTCTTTTCTCGTGGATAATTTGTGTATAATAATTTCATAGTGTAAATTTCCAGCATCACTTCCGATTATAATTTACGATACTCCCGCCATTTTTACGAACCTCATTATAATACTTCTCCATATATTTACCGACCTCTTTTTTATGAAACAGCCACTTGCTCCCTAGGCGTATCTTTGGAAATTCTTCATCATGTAAAAGATGGATTACAATCGTATTCCACGACATATTTAAATATGTCCCTAATTGCTTTGAATTCATGAAAAACACTTCTGATTCAAGTTCTTTTAAATGTTCATCTATTTTCTGAAGGTAGAGCTCTTTTAGCTTTTTTCGATCAACTTCTATGGTAATCATTTTTCTTTGCTTACATTATTGTTTGGTTAATTATGTTTTTTATCAAAGCAATCATACCCCCGGAATAACCTTCTCAAATAAATATAAACCTTACCATTAGATTTTTTCTTAGAAAGGTAACCACTTTTCCTCATCCGACCCCTCTATATTTTCCCCTACAAATGAAATAAAACTACTGTAGGGGAAAAATCACCTTCTAACTCTCACACTGGCTTTTGCATACATCCCATTCAAAGTATTCTGGTAATAAAGGCCAATTAGTAATATTTGTCCAAGCATTGAATTGACGGTAAGCATAACATACTTTAGATTGTCTTTTAACGACAGTTTATTAAAAATAAAGGAGGGAGAAAATGTCTGAAAAAACAGAAGTAGAAAGACGAATATTAAGAACATTAAAGCGTTTACACCAGCAGATAGAACAGCAAGAACAACTATTGAATGAAATTTTATTTGAGATGAAAAAAGATCCAATACCGTCCCCATCTCGACCACCAAAATCACTTAGTATTTTGGAAAATCTTGAGTTGGATACGGAGAAACTTACAAAGATTGCTCTATTTATCTCAAGTTTATATATCGATAGTGATGAAGATAAAGTTCAATCGAATAGGGACGAGTGATTAATCTCCTCGGTCTCTCACACCATCGTACGTACCGTTCTGTATACGGGGATTCAGTTTAAGTCTGACCCAGTTGAATGTAACAGACATCATAAGCAACTTTCAGAGGTATAAGACTTTTTTTGTACAGCTTGACGGACTTGGTTTGGACAAATACCATAACCATTTTCCGATTTCTTACAATATTGGACACGCACCTGCGCCCCCCCCTTATAATGTTATCTTATTTAAAGCGATTCTGTAAATTTCTACGAATGACTCAATACGCTTGTCCCTATCCTCTTCGTTTTGCAAGAATAACTTAATAGTAAGTAAGCTTACTTAATTTAATCAAAGGAGGGCGATAAGTATGAGTCAGGGTTATGGACGAAGTGGATTTGCATTGATTGTTGTATTGTTTATCCTATTAATTATTGTTGGCGCAGCATGGGTAAACTAAAATGAAAGTTGAAGAAGCTGGATTGTAATTCAGCTTCTTCTTTCCGCAAAATGACGTAGAAGTTGAATTAGCCAAAAATGCGATTGCTGAAGCAAAATATCATACAGGTGAAGTCATTCCTTGAACGTTAATTCGATATCTTTTCAATACGATTCCTCCATTCTTAAATTTCTAGTAAAGTTTCAATAATGGGGCATTCATAAATATCTTTGTTTTCGGGATATCTTTCTTTTAGGTCGATAAGCATTTGTTCGATTCTTTGGAGATCATGAATTTTAATACTCAATTCTTGATGCTATAGATTCGATTTTTTAATTTTAATCGTAGTACGTTCAGTTTTATAATTATCGCGTTTTATTCCACTTTCACCTGTCCCATCATGCCGTTGTCTTCATGTTCAAGAATATGACAATGGAACATAAACACACCCTTATGATTAATGGGAGGGCTCTCTGTATTTTTCTTAATATGAATCAAACAAAACAAGAGATTTGGCAGGATTTTGCACATGAGCTGGCTCACAGTTTGAACCATGAGGGATACCAGTTCTCAATGAACGATCCATTTCGCAAGTATCAAGGGTGGCAAGCAGAACAGTTTGCATTTCATTTGTTGAATCATTTGGAATTACCGCAGCTTAGATGCGAAGCAGTTGGACTTATTGCAACTCTATTCAACGTTGAACATACCTTTGCGGATGTAAGATTGGAAAAGTGGTTAGAGAATCGGGAAGTTTGTTTTTTGGCTAGATTATAATTTTCTTATAGAAAGGATAGAATTAAAGTGGCTTCATTTCAAAAAAAAAAATAGCTGTAAACTCATGAAAGGTCAAATCCGTTGTACAAGGGATTTCAATTGATTTTGCTTCAGAAAGATTAGGTCATCGGACAATCGATACAACAATGAGGCATTACGCACATACTTTAAATACAGTATTGACATTTACAGAAATGAAGAAAGGATTAGGGTGGGTTTGTGTATATTCTGTGTATAACATTTCATTTACCACCGTATTCAATCGGATTCCCAAATATAAAAAAGCACTTGTAAACTTCGTTATAACAAAGTTTACAAGCGCTTTTCCCTATCTTAACTTATACAAATTCATTGTAATTACGCCCTCGGCGGGCATATAATAACATCCCCTAACCCTTGTATTGACAAGGGTTAGTTCTTTTCTTGTGTATAATTTGTGTATAATAATTTCATAGTGTAAATTCACGGACTTACTTCCGTTTATAATTTACGATACTCCCACCATTTTTACGAACCTCATTATAATACTTCTCCATATATTTACCGACTTCTTTTTTCTGAAATAACCACTTGCTCCCTAGGCGTATCTTTGGAAATTCTTCATCATATAAAATATGGGTTACAATATTATTCCACGACATATTCAAATATATCGCTAGTTGCTTGGAATTCATGAAAAACACTTCTGATTCAAGTTCTTTTAAATGTTCATCTATTTCCTGAAGGTATAGCTCTTTTAGCTTTTCTTGATCAACTTCAACTTCAATGCTGATCATTTTTCTTCACCCACTCATTTAACCAATCAATATCATTTTGCGACAAACCCAGTTCTTCTTCCACTTCTTTTTCTACTATATGGTGCCAATTCGCTTCTTCCCATTCTAAATGGGTTTCCCACTCACGAATAACTTTAACCGCATTTTCTGTTTCTAGTTGCTGTCTAGTTTTAAAAGGTATTATAATCGCCATGTTCGCCACCTCTTCCGATAAGATCTGTTCCTTCTATAATAAAGGTTGCAATCGAAAGAATCAAAAGGCTCTCACTAAAATTGTACGGTATTTAACAAAAGTGCATATACTCTGATTTATGACAGCGGGAGCACCTTTTGGAGAAGATATCTATTCCTGATAATAACTTTTGCTATCATAACTGTTAATTTTGCAAATTTATTCGCTGTAATTACTTTAGTGTCTAAGCACATATTTAGTCCGACTAGTGAACTAATGAACCATGCGAAAGACATGAATTGTAATAATTGATTTTAAAAGACGACCAAGACGACCACTCATTTACTTATGAGCGGTCGCCTTTTTTATTGATATTCCTCGTCATCCTCTTCTTCATCTTCATCGTCATACTTAAATCCTCGTTCAATTTCAATCCAGGTCGGGACATTTGCATCCCAGTGGTACTCTGCTAACATTCTTCTCCCGCGTAGCTCTTCGATCTTATCGTGTACATATTCGGCGTCTAAAAAGAAGGTTGCTTCACCGGCAGCGTAGGAAGGTTTTTCCCGTGTATAATCAATCTTTAAAATATGTATCAAATTATCGTCACACAAAAACTCTCGAAACTCATAGTTGTATAGCCAGAAAGTATCTTTAAATGGATCAATATCTTTTTCTTCTGGCGTTAGCCACATTCTTGTAGGTACAGGTCTATTGTTGGTGATTATTGCTTTTGGTACACTATCGAATTCGCGGAACTGTCCTCCTTCGACGGCCAACACGAATTTGTCGTCACTCTGATAAACTTGCATTTGGTTATCTACACTCCTTTTCATTTATTATGTATTCAAAACCTTTAATAATTTATATGCTACCATTAATAGAAAATAATGATATAGTTATTTTTGTAGTCGTTATAAAAAGAATGTAAGGTTAACAAATGACATTTATTCCGGCGGTTGCGTTGAAGCATTTTAATAACACAATATATTTACCAATGTTAATCACAATCCTCGAAAAAGATATGCTTACCATAGAATAAACTCAACTTAAATTTAAGCGACCATATACAAAAATGATTGAACAGGCGTTGAAAAGTGTTCGGACTGATTTAAAGAAAACAAATTTTTATCTAATGCGAAATAACATACAACTGATTAAACGTAACAACAACAAAGAGTTTACCGAATTCATATTATCAAGTGGGGCATTCGAGGAGTTCGAGAAATATTCGAGTGAAGATTTGAAGAATCGTACTGAAGAAAAAATGGGAGAATATCTGCTAAGTATGTGTAATGGTGAAGTAAAGATGTCTTTGTAAAAGGGCATTTCCACAAACGGGCCAGAATTGCTGATTTACTAAACTATTTTTTTAAAAAGAAAGGAGAATTACATGAAAAGCTTTAGTGAAGCCGACATTGAAAAATACTTAAAATATACTGATGAGAATGTAATCCCACTTGAAGAAGTATTTGGGTAATTGTTTTACATGTGGTGAACTCCTTAGTGAAGTTGAGTTACCTGAAGGTCCAGAAAAGAAAGTTGTTTGCTTAAAAGACCGAGATTATTTTGTAGAAGGATATGAAGAATTGCAAGAACTTGGAGAAATTTGAGTAACGACCGTGAAATAAAATTATAAAAACAAACCTCTGAATATTAACGGTTTGTGAATAAGCTTACTTAAACGGGCGCGATTGTTGTGGAACAAAAAGTAACTCGATAGCCTTAACAAAAAGCTCAGATTTAAGTCTGAGCTTTTTTGGGTGCTATTTACACTGTTGCTTCTAGCATTTACTCTATATTTCAAAAGCAGTAAAACTTCCTGTATCATCAAAATCCTTAATATGAACTACCCTGTCTGAAAACTGCTCTACAGTTTTTGTGTTAATTCCTATTACTAGAGATAGTACATTAAATTCCTTTTCTTTTTTCTTTTTATTGAATGCTTCTAAAAACGAATTTTTTAGTCGGTCTTCACCATCAGTAACGAAAACTAAGTCCGCCTGTTTAAAACGACTTTCGTTTATTACTTTCAATGCCCCGTCAAGAGAAAGTGCAAAGTCCGTACCTCCACCAAGGAAAGTTTGTGCTAAATTGATCATATCCGTACTTTTTATTTTTCCTCTTTCATATCTAAAGATTTGTGTACGAGTAGAGAACAATATCAAACAAAAATCTCTTCTTTGTTTTCTTGCAATTGACATGAGGGCTAATGTAAATCCCTTGGATTGAGTATCTAGCTTGTTCATACTGCCTGACTGATCCAGACAAAGTATGATTGGACCTTTCCCCAATACCTCTTGCCCTTTCTGCTCATACATCATCGTCTGGCCTTCTACAAATCGACGTAAGAAGTCATTCTTCGATATTGAGTGCGTGTATAAGCCCAATTCCATCGGTAGCAGTCGCTCAATATCATTTCCTAACGTAACCCCACTTCTTTCCATTGAATCATTATGCTTAGACTTTTGCTTTTTACGGGCTATCTGTTTAAATCGACCAGCCCAATCTGCAATTTCTTTCATCTGTTTATTTGATGCAATTTTTTCAGCTAATGAAATTTGATCCCGTATAGGAACTTTTTTCAGTTCTGCATCACCACTACCGGCACTCGTGCCCCCAAGTAATGATTTCAAGCTATCTTTCGTCTGCTTCGTTTCCTGCATAGCTTTTTCCATCGCTTGCGAAAAGCTATGACTGTTGTTCTGTAACGTCTCTTGAAGTTGGCCGGCCAAGTCTGATATTGCTGCTGTTAAGTCTTCTTCTAGCTTCCCGTTACCATTTCTAGCCCCATTTTTTTGTTCCTGCTTTTGAAGCTGTCTTTTCATCGCCTGAATCTCTTGCATTTGTTTTTTTAAGCTTTCGTCTCTTTCTTTTTGTTCAATTAACCATTCATTCGTTTTCTCCCCGAATTTCACAGTTCCGATGGCTGAAGATATGTCATCCAATCGAGTAAATTTTCGATAGGTTCCAAACGAATCATCATTCATGATTTTCTCCATAAACGATTTGTTAACTTGCAAATCATCAGGAATTTCATCTTCGGTCAATTCGGGTTTCATCTTGTATAAAGAAGCCCATATGTCACCGAGTAACGGTTCAAACTCAGGAAGTTCCCCATCAATGCTTAACTTTTGAAGTCCTTGCGACATATTATAAATTTCTTTGAAACGTCTTTTATCGAATGTATCTGTATTTAAAACAGAATGATTTTCATCTTTTACTCTTATTGGTTTCAAATAAAACACTCCCTTTCAATTTTTTATAACAAAGAAATGCCAAGGATTAATTCCCTGGCATTGCAATAACCTCCGTCAATGTATTTTTAAAATGGTATTTGTACTGTTGACTTTTCATTTGTGGTGCCAAAATCCATCGGCTCCAAAATACTGTCAAGTATTTCTTGTTGCATCGCTTTCACTTTATCAAGTAAAGAGTCAATATCCGCATCTCTACTTTGATTATGCTTTTTCAACTTATTTAAATCAGCAACTAACGATTTCAATTTTTGGGTAGCTTCCATACCAGCATCAGTAGAAGCATCCTTCTGCATCGAAGAAAATACTTCACTTGCCTCTTCCCGAATCATATCAAGTTTTCGAGTAACCACATCCTGTGCATGACTGCGAACAATCAGGGAAACGTTATCTTTTTGATCCACTGTTTCCCAAAGGGCATTTTCAAGGATGACAATATCATCAACTTTTACTACTTGCCTTTGGTTTATCAATGCTTTCGCTTGAAGAACCGAAAGTGACTGTTTAAACCGCCTGTCAGACGGACGGATTCCTTCATCACGCAATTCATTACGGATTTTTGAAAGAGTTTCATATACTTCGTCAGGAATTGTAACCATGTCAGTAAAAAACTGTAGTTGAACCAATTCATCCATCGTCATGGAGGGCATAACCTGATTTTGACCGGTACCCTTCATCATGGAAACAAAATTCATTCCATCTGCAATGTAATCTAATTCGAACCTAAGTAAGAACCTATCGAAAAGTGCTTCAAGTCCCTCTCCCTCTTCCGGGTATTCGTTCGAAGCCCCAATGACTGACATCAAGGGAACCTTTACCGGCGTTCCATTATTATAGAAGAGCCTTTCATTTATAAGTGTTAGTAAACTATTCAAGATTGCTGAATTGGCTTTAAATATCTCATCTAGAAATACAAGATTGGCTTCCGGCATTTTAGTTGCGGTATTCCGCTTGTACACGCCTTGTTCAAGGTCCCTTAACGACAACGGGCCAAATACTTCTTCGGGAGTACTAAATCTTGTCAGCAACCACTGGAAGTATTCCGTTCCCTGTACGATTTTTGCTAATTCGACCGACAATGCGGACTTCGCGGTTCCAGCAGGCCCAATCATAAGCATATGCTGCCTTGAAAGTAGAGCAACAAGAATCCCTTCAACTTCTTTTTCACGCTCAAAAAACTTTGCATTGAGTGCATTTTTTATTTCCTCTAACTTTGCAAAATTTGTGTTAGTCATTTTGTAAAACCCCTTTGTTTTTTAATATAAATAGAAAAAGGAAGCCGGTTTTTTTATTTACAGCCGAACTCCCCTTTATATGAACCCTCTTTAGTTTTTTGCTGAAAGAACAAACAATTCTTGTTCTTTTATCGATAGCTCCCGCATTCTTAGCTGCAACTCTTGTTCTTTTAATTCATTTGAACGTTCGAGTTCTTGAGCAATCTTCTTAACATGTTGCACACAATCAACAACATCTCTATCATAGAATTTTCTTCCCATTATCGTTTGATAAAACTCAGTCATGTCAATCTCTCCATTCCAATTCTTTTAAAGATCCGCAACCATTTTCGAAACTGCAGCACGAATCGTCATAATTTTATTTTCTAGTGTATCCGCTTCATTAGCGACAACGTCTTTGTAATTACGATAGTTTGCAATTACAGACTTCGCATTTTCAATAATTTCCTTCACTTGTCCTTTTTTCAGCCCAGCACTCGACTTACAATCATGTAAAATAGATTCTAAATGGTCATTTAGCTTCGTGTTCACCATTTGCCTGTTGTCGAATGTATTAACAACGGGTATCTTGAACCCTTCACTGTTCTCAAGGGAGGACGTGAAGTTAACAAGCTGATTCAACCCTTCTGTATGTGAATCTGGGACAAAGTATATTCCCCCATTCGGACGGACAGGTGTGGGTGCTAATGACTGTAGAATTTTATTGACCATTACTCTTACTTGCTGGGCTGAATAATGGTCTTTATAAATATTAAATTTACGTTCAGCTTCAAAGCACAGCTCTTTTGCAATTTCGTTCTCCGTTATAAAAATCAGAGAACTATTATTTTTATCAAGTGTGATTACTCCTGCTTTACTGTTGTAATTAAGACGTTTACCAGCCTGATCCACAGTCTCCACCACAATGTTTCTTTGCACGTGGCTCTTATCCGAAAATACTTCACGTATAAGAAAGTTCTCGAATACCCCAGCATGTCCAGTAGATTTTCTAGTCTCTATCTCTTTAGTACTCCTTCGGAAAGCATCGGCTGGACGGATTGCATTCGGCATCCATTCAACAGGCAAACCTGATTGAACAAGTGCTTTCTCTAAATCTTCCATTTTGACTAATTGCTTTCCTACCGAGAACCACATCAAATGTCCCAAAATTCCTTCTTGCTGCTTGTTTTGAACAGCTGTCATATTATCAAGATTAATTGACATACCTAACAACCCTTTCTATTTTTGTATTTTAGATAAATAAAAAAACGCATTTAACACCTAGCGATTGCTAAGTAAATGCGTTTTAAAATTACTCGATTTGTACTATTTCAATAATCTCTCTTCCCTCTCCCTTCAATAACTATTTGAAAGCAAAAAAACCGATCTCCCCTGGATAGGAAAAATCGGTTTTAATATATTTCACGCAAAATGCGTAAGTATCTCGTATCTTTTCTGATATGCAAAAGGCAATTTATGGACGTCGAATACGTCTGCCTAACCTCTCCTTTAAACAAGGAATACAAAGGCTGAAAGTTTGTGTCGAATCTCTTTCTGCATATGCAAAAAGTGTAACGACTTTCACCAGTGGTAAAGGTGACTAGGAAACGATTTGATATATATTTATATTAACAAAGATAGAATCATTTAGCAAAAGCTTCGGGTTTACGATTTACTTCCTTATATTTAATACTTTCGTCTTGATGGTTTCATTTTAATAAGATAGCCTTTCCTAAATATATTAGGAATTTCGGCTTTATTTGTATTCATATTTCTAACCAGCACAACAGGATAATTTGGAAACATCTTTATCAAACGTAAGGGCTGCTAATTTCAATCCTTCCGCCATTGTTAAATAAGGGGCAAGAGTTTCTCGTAAATCCTCAATTGTCAATCCGAATTTTACAGCTAATGTTGCCGCATAGATTACCTCTCCTGCGTTTTCCGAAACGATATGAACCCCTAACACTTTTAATGTTTTTGCATCTGCCACTAACTTAAAAACACCTGTTGTTGTTAGATTAACGAGGGCTCTTGGTACAGCATCCAACGGCAGGACAGACGTTTTAACCTCAAGACCTTTTTCTTTTGCTTGCTGTTCAGTTAAACCAACCGTTGCAATCGACGGATTAGTAAACGTGACGCCTGGAACAACTTCTAAATTTACCTTTTGATTTAGTCCTCCGATTGCATTACGCGCAGCAAGTCCACCTTGATAAGCAGCTACGTAAACAAATTGAGGACCAAGCGTTACATCTCCAGCCGCGTAAATTTGAGAATTGGTTGTTTTAGAGAATTCATCAATGACGATTTCACCACGAGATCCAATCTCAACACCTGCCGCATATAAGTTCAAAGATTCTGTATTAGGTTTTCTGCCCGTTGCTATAAGCAATTGTTCTGCTTCAATGATTCGCTTTTCACCATTTATCTCTACATAAACTTTTTTAATGTTTCCATCTTGTTCTACGCGTTCATAGGTTGTTCCTGTAACTAAATTAATTCCCTGTTCTGTTAATGCCTGAGTAATAGCATCTGAAACTTCAGGATCGTATTCTTTTAATAGACGCTTGCTTCTTTGCAACAAAGTTACTTCTGCACCTAAATTATGAAATAATTGTCCTAATTCCAATCCGATATATCCAGAACCAAGCACCGTGAGATGCTTTGGAACCTTCTTTAATTCAAGTAACGTAGTGCTTGTCAAATACTCTACTTCGTCTAGTCCGGGAATATTAGGAACGTATGGAGATGCCCCTGTAGCTATTAAAAATCGTTTCGCAGTTATTTGGTTGCCGTTCACTTCAATCGTATTCCCATTAACAAATTTCGCTTCTCCATTTATTAATTTAAAACCGTAATCATCAATTAAATTCACATATTTTTCATTTCGAAGCGAACTTACTAATTCATCTTTTCGTTGTATTAACGAAGCTAAATCAACCTTTTTTGCTGTAGTATGTAATCCAGTAAATGGATTACTTATTGCTAAATGATTGATTTCTCCTGCTCTTAACAAAGTCTTGGATGGAACGCATCCGATATTAACGCAAGTTCCTCCCACGGTTCCACGTTCAATCATCGCAACTTTTGCACCGTAACCCACAGCTTCAATGGCCGATGAAAAGGCTGCTGCACCAGAACCAATGATGATGTAGTCATAATCATCTTTGCAACCTAAATCAACTTTTACTTGAGTTTGTAAATCCTCAACTTCACCTGGATGATATTTTGCTTCAGCAATCGCATTTTTGGCTACTTCAACTTCTACGTCATTTTGAAGCTCAAATACAGCTTCCCCACGTTGAAAATCAACTTCAATCCACTTTGCACCTATATTTTCCAAGGCAACTGAAACATGATGTTCACAACTTGTACAAGTCATTCCTTGAACGTTAATTCGATATCTTTTCAATACGATTCCTCCATCCTTAAATTTCTAGTAAAGTTTCAATAATGGGGCATTCATAAATATCTTTGTTTTCGGGACATCTTTCTTTTAGGTCGATAAGCATTTGTTCGATTCTTTGGAGATCATGAATTTTCCGTTGAATGTCCTCTATCTTATAAACAGTGAAATCATACATATCACGGCATTTCGCTTCATCACGATCTACCACACCTAAAAGCTTATCAATTTCATTTAAAGTAAAACCTAATTCCTGGATGCGCTTAATGAATTTTAATCGGTCGACGGTTTGTTCTGTGTATATTCGATATCCTGACCTTGTACGAGAAGGTTTCGGAATTAATCCCAATCGTTCATAATACCGAATGGTTTCTTTATTAACGTTACATTTCTCAGCCAATTCTCCAATATGAAACTCCATTTGTTTCACCTCATACGAATTATAAACCCTGTACCAAAGTACAAGGTCAATATAAATAGCTTTCCCCACTATTCCATACTCAATTCTTGATGCTATAGATTCGATTTTTCAATTTGAATCGTAGTACGTTCAATTTTATAATTATCACGTTTTAGATTAATAGCCTGTTGAAGAACAACTTGTTCATCTGTTTCTTCGTCAATTTGAATATGACAGCTAAACATATCTAATCCTACTGTTGGTCATTCCGGGTTGGTTAACGTTATGGATGGCGATTTTCGCAGATGTGGGCGCTATAATAATCGTGTATTGAACTCTCTTCGATTAATAAGATCAAAGTACTAATCTATAGAAAGCGAGTTAATCGGAAATTGTTTATGAAAAGAGGATGTCCAATAAGTCGGTAGATTTCCGATTATTGGACATCCCTTATTTAATCTTTATTTAACAGAAAGTTCACTTTCCGTTACCCATTTATGATTTTTAACTTCTTCACCGCCAGTAGTAGGAGTGTAATCAATCATATAGACAGTAGTTTTTTCGGATGAATCGATTACTGCTGTTGCTCCTTTCATACCCTTCATATGGTCCGCCTCTACGGTTACTTCAGTTCCTGTCTCCATAGTTTTGTCACCAGCATCTTTAATCTCGTCTTGAATAACCCATTTGTGGTTTTCCACTCTTTCCCCGCCAGTTAGCGGTGTGTACGATATAGCGTAAGCTATAGTGTCGTAAGCACCCACAATTGTTGCTACAGCACCTTCCATGCCTTCCATATGGTCTGTTTTAATGATTGCTTCGCTTCCTACTTTATAGGTTGGATTTTCTGCCACTTTCAAGTTCTCAGGGACTTCACCGGAGCCGGAATGATTCATCTCCATTTGCATGTCTTCCTGTTTAGGTTCATTATTGCTGGTAGGATTTTTTTCGTTGCCTGTACTATTTCCGCATCCACTTAACCCTATAATTATCGCAATACCTAACAAAAGTAATTGCCTTTTCATTCGTTACACTCCTTATTCTACATAATTCAAAAAAGAAGCTGTTCCTAGAAACTTTATTCATTTCTTGAAACAGCTCCATTAATGGTTGCCTTTTCTGCATATCGTTTAAGCTACCATTTGTCGACATGCCTCGGCACATTTTCGGCAAGCTTCGGCACAGCGTTGGCAATGATCATGGTCATGTTTTGCGCACTCCTCCGCACAACGTTCACAAACTTCTGCACATAATTCTAAAATCTGATTCGTAAATGGGCTATTGCGGGTAATTGCTTGTGCTGCAAACGCGCATATATCTGCACATTCACGGTCCAAGCGGATACATTCGGCCATCATCTTCACATCTTCTTCTTTCAAACATGCATCAAAACAAACGTTACATGCTTCTAAACATTCCAAACATGCTCTTAGGCAATCTTCATATTTCGTATTCATGGACTCACCTCCTGCTATTTTGCCTCAGTGATATTTTTCCCTTAAGAGACGTTTTAAAACTATATCGAAGAAACTCCTTAAAAAATCCTTATTTCTAGTTTGATTCTTGATGTGAAATGAAAAACAGCCAGCGCGTGAACAAATACACGCTGGCTGTTTCATTGGTTAAGTACAACAACGGTAACCAAAATAACACGGATTTTCATACCTAATTGGACTGAAGTTTATTCCACCTTCACCTGCCCCATCATACCGTTGTCTTCATGTTCAAGAATATGGCAATGGAACATAAACACACCCTTATGTTTAAATTGTATCGCTATTTTCACTCTTTCATCTGGTTTAATAGAAAAACTGTCCTTCCAACCCCGTTCATTTTCCGGTGGCGCTTTCCCGTCTCTTGATATGATTTTAAATTGCGCCCCGTGAATGTGGAATGGGTGAATCATTCCACCCATCATGTCCGGTTTATTGTAAATTTCCCAGACTTCAGTAACTCCTTGCTGTTGTGTAAAATCAATTCTATCCGGATCAAATTTCTTTCCATTGATTTCCACCATATCCATCATCCCAAAGAGTTCTACTTTCTTCGTAACTGGCAAATCCATCTCTTCTTCTGTTAATGAAAAGTCATTCATCTCTCCTGGAATCCGGCTAATCACTCCACTTTTATCAGAAACCTCAAATGGTAAAAGGACAGACCCGTCTTCATTAATTAACGCCAAGTCATTTTCCGAATTAAGCTGTGAAAAATCAACAACAATTTCCGCCCTCTCAGAAGGCGTCAGTGTAACTTCTTTTAAAGTAAACGGTTCATTCAAAAAACCGCCATCCGTTGCGATTTGAACGAAGGAATCCCCTGTATTCAATTTAAACGTGTAATTTCTCGCATTCGATCCATTTAATAAACGGAGACGTACTTTCTCTTTATTAACACTCAACTTAGGATTGACTGTTCCGTTGATCAATAACGTATCGCCGATTGTCCCGTCTTCATTCATTGCAGCGCTGTAATTTAATTGTTTTCTATCATCAAATGTTCGATCTTGAAAAATCAAGGGAATATCGTTCTTCCCATAATCATTTGGTAATCCAAGACTTTTCGAATTATCATCCTCGATATATATCAATCCTGCAAGCCCATTGTATACCTGTTCAGCGGTTTTCCCCTCTGGATGGGGATGGAACCATAAGGTTGACGCTTCTTGTGCAACTTCAAATTCAATCACTTTTTCTTCTCCCGGTTTAAGAGCATCATGCGGACCGCCATCAACGTCTCCCGCTACTTCCAACCCATGCCAATGAAAAGTCGTCTCTTCATCAAGTTCATTAATCGTTCTAATTTTAACTTTGTCACCTTTGTCAAAACGAAGCATCGGTCCCAAAAAAGGCCCGTTATAACCATACGTTATCGATTCAGTGCCATCGAATATTTCAGTTTTCCCTTTTTGTGCTCGAACTGTGTATACAACTCCTTCTCCATCGTCACGTTCAAGCATGGATGGAATTTTCAATTCGTTTTCCCCGGTTGAGTCATTTAACATGACTACCTCATCATGACTCATATGACCTTCCATCATGTCATGATGCATTTCTTCCATATCTTGGCCCATAGTCGAATGTTCCATTTCCTTTTCAGGCTTCGAATTGTTATTACTGCAAGCACTGATAACCAATATACTAATCACCAATGTGATAATTTTTATCTTTATCTTTATTCCCATTAATTATTTCCCCTCTTCCAGATTATTTCTTTTTAGTGTAACAAGAGAATATGAAATATATATGCAAATTACAAAGAATCTTTATGAAGTAAATTGTCATAATAAATGCAAACATTTTGCATATTTACGGGAATCTAGAAGGGAAAAATTTAGAAATGTGATATTAGGTGAATTGAAGTATTTTATGTCTGTATTGATTTGCGAAATCAAAAGACTACTGCGTAGGATTTCAGCAAACGAATAAAAAGCCGCATTTTCAAATTCAAATACGGCAGTCCAATAGAAATTACAATCAACTTATTGATTTTCTATCAACTGTGTTGTTTACGCCGCCCATACTTGGTAGTGCCCCGCGGCTTGTACACCGATAGTATTGTGATTACGAGCAAAACTATTAGGCCAACTCCAGCGTGTAAGAGTTCGCTCCACAACCCCCCGGGATCGACACTTCCTGTCTCTTTTGCAGCATCTGCTAAAATGCTCACTGTCTGTATGTTCAGTATCAAGATGGTAGTGGCTATAACGGTTAGGAGTAGTTTGAAGAGGACCCAATAGTGCCTAAACAAGCCCCATTTTGTACCCAATGACATAACAAGTCCGGTTAGGAACGAAACGAGAGCTAACGGGACAATGGCGAACCAGCCAATCAACTCCATCGCGATCCAAGCAGCATGCACCGTCTTGGCATCCTTGCTGGCGAGAGCGGCGACGACAAGAGCTAGGAAACCAACGACCGAGCCAAGCCAACCGACCGAAGAAGTGATATGTGCAGTAAGCGCGAACTTGCGTAGGCCGGGTTTCATGACCACGGCTGTTTCGCTACTTTTTCTATGTCACTGGATGACGGAAAATGGCGGCCAGGACCGTGTTTACCGCCGCTAGCAAACATTACGATGACAACCAGTAAGACTAGTACGATTGTGGTAATAATAGACACCTTTACCCACCGTGGTGTACTGGTGGCCGATTCCTTGTCGTAATTCTCCGTGTCTTCATCTGTTGCGCGTCGTGATAATAACTTTTTCATTTAGATTTCCTCCCTCCATTGTATTCATGGTCTCTTAGTGCAAAATCAGTATAGCAATGTTCTATGAACGGATCATGAACAGCAAATCACTTTTTTTCATGTCTATTTGATTTATTCTGGGCTATTGGGAGCGTAAAAGTAAAGGTTGTACCTCTTCCTACTTCACTTTCCACTTGAATGTCAGTTTGATGAAGGGCTAATATGTGCTTAACAATGGACAAGCCGAGTCCTGTACCTACTTTTTTAGTTCGTGCTCTATCTGCTTTATAAAATCGTTCCCAAATAGATTGAATGTCTTCCTGCTTGATTCCCGGTCCATAATCTCGAATAGAAACCACCGCTTGTTCTTCTTTTTTCAATATCACTTCAACTGAACTATCATTTGTAGAAAATTGTACTGCATTTTGAATCAAATTAACGATTACTTGATCAATGCGATCCGGATCAGCAAATACGTATATGTCTTTTGCTTCTTCAGATATCAATTCCACATTCAGTTTTTTATTTGCAAATTCAGGTTCCATCCGAGCCACTACTTGGCGAATCAGTTCCGACAAATTAAAAATAACAGGCTCGATTTCCACCTGTCCCGATTCTATTTGGGCCATATCGAGAAGATCATTGACCAGCTTACTCATTCGCTCGGTTTGTTCTTTCATGATCGTAAAATAATGACGTTTTCGCTCGTTGGGGATTGTGTCATCCAGAAATGCAGTGACAAACCCATGAATCGATGTAAGAGGGGATCTCAAATCGTGGGAAACATTTGCAACTAAATCCTTTCTCATCTGATCCAAGCCGGCCAGCTCCTGAGTCATGTAATTGAACGTTTCCCCCAATTCTCCTAGCTCATCACGCGTTTGAATTTCAACTCTTTGATTAAATTGTCCC
This sequence comes from Sporosarcina sp. Marseille-Q4063, assembly GCF_018309085.1. Taxonomy (GTDB): domain Bacteria; phylum Bacillota; class Bacilli; order Bacillales_A; family Planococcaceae; genus Sporosarcina. The sequence continues at coordinate 1,458,672 of NZ_CP070502.1, forward strand.
CTAGCGATATGGAGGGCAACCCGATTCATTTCTCGGAGTGGGGCGGTAATCCTTTTGGAAAGGTAGTAGGTAAATAAACCTGTAATGGTAATAGAGATAATGGATGCCAAAACAAACAAATACTTCATTTGGTGAAAGTCTTCTGAATTCAGATGCATGTTAGTTAGATTGTTCTGTAGTAAAAAATACGAGACAATAGCAAGAACGAAATGTGACAGAATTAATATGACGATATACGTGATAAACAGCTTCAAAAATATGCTTTTTATTCGAATCAATGGTTATCCACCTCAAATTTATATCCAACGCCTCTTATCGTTTTCACCCTCCAATAAGCGTTGGAATTCCCCAATTTTTCTCGAATCCTTTTAATATGCACATCGACCGTTCTAGAATCACCCTCAAAATCCACCCCCCATATCTTTTCCAGTAGCTGCTGCCGTGTGAATACTTGATTTGGATATGAGGCGAGAAAATATAGCAGCTCCATTTCCTTAGGCGGTAACACAATCTCCTGTTTCTCATAAGTCACCTTGTATTGTTGAAAATCGATCTTTAACAAGGGAAGTTCAATGATTTCATTTGCATCGAACATCGGATTGGCCCGCCGGAGCACCGCTTTTATCCGTGCCATCAGTTCGTTCGGATCAAAAGGTTTCACCAAGTAATCATCCGTTCCTAGCTTGAAACCTTTAAGTTTGTCATAGCTTTGGCCTTTCCCGGTCAACATGATAATAGGCGTTTTATCAAATCTCCGTATTTCCTTGCAAACTTCCCAACCGTCCATTTCAGGCATCATAATATCTAGAATGACAAGATCAGGAGGACTATCATAAAACATTTCTAATCCCGTCATCCCATCGTTTGCTATATCAACTTTATACCCGCTTTTTTCAGCGTATAAAATAATCAACTCACAAATGTAAGGATCATCTTCAATGATAAGAACTTTAACTTGTTTGTTCATTCATCGGCCCCCTAAATCATTTACATCTATATTAGCATTTTTTTATGAACAGAAAGTGAACACAATATCAGAGCTCCCACTTCAGCTTACTAATAATCGCCATGACTTTGACTTACTTTCTCCATAGATAATGGATATTTGATAGATATCATTATGTATAAGAGGGATAGAAATAAATCCCCAAACAAATAGGAGGTATTCATTTTGAAAAAATGGTTATTGACATCAATTTTATTAAGTGTTTTGCTTGTACTTGCCGCTTGCGGAGGAAAAGATACAAGTGACGAATCGGGGATGGTAGATAATACCGGCTCTTCGGAAGATGCAAATGCCAGTACTGAAATCAATATTACAGGGAAAAATTTTGAATTCGATCAAGCAGAATACACTGTCAAGGCTGGCGAGCAGGTTAAAATTATATATAAAAATGATGAAGGAATGCACGGGATTGCAATCGATGGCCTTGATGTAGACATTAAAGGCGATGGAGAGGCATCTTTCACTCCTACAGAACCGGGTGAATATACAATCTACTGTAATATTCCATGTGGAGCGGGACATGCCGATATGAAGTCAACACTGATTGTCACATGAATTGATAACACATTTGTAGAATAAAAAACGAGTAGGATTAGGAATAGTTTCCAGATCCTGCTCGTTTTGTGCTCATATTTCCATAGGTCTCACTCAATCATTACTTCAAATCAACTTTTTGTAAACGCAACGCATTCAACACAACAGATACCGAACTAAATGCCATCGCGGCTCCTGCAACCCATGGTGCAAGTAAACCAATAGCTGCAATCGGTATCCCGATCGTATTGTAAATGAATGCGAAAAACAAGTTCTGCTTAATATTCCGCATTGTTTTTCTACTCATGATAATCGCATCTGCGACGCTATTTAAATCTCCACGCATCAGCGTAATGTCAGCTGCTTCTATAGCGATATCCGTTCCAGTACCAACGGCCATCCCGATATTTGCTATCGCAAGTGCGGGTGCATCATTTATCCCGTCTCCAACCATCGCTACCTTTTTGCCTTGCTCCTGAAGCTTTTTAATCTCTTCACTTTTCTGTTCCGGTAATACTTCTGCGATTACGTTTGACAGACCGACTTGACGAGCAATAGCCTCTGCGGTACGTTGGTTATCGCCTGTAAGCATGATGACATCCAAACCAAGCTTTTTCATTCTCGCAATCGCTTCTTTAGATGTATCCTTCACTGTATCAGCAACCGCGACGACACCGGCAAATTTTTGATCCACAGCAATAAGCATCGCCGTTTTCCCTTCACTCTCTAGCTTCTCCATAGATGTTTCTGAATCCAAGGTCGCAATCTTATGTTCTTTCATCAATTTTCTTGTGCCAACTAATACTTCTTTTCCGCTTACTTCGGCCCGAATTCCATAACCAGGAAAAGCTTCAAAATCAGTTGCTTCAAGAAGTGTAATACCTTTTTCTTTTACGCCATTAACAATTGCTTGCGCCAAAGGATGCTCGGATTGATTTTCAGCTGTTGCAATCAACTGTAGCACTACTTCTTCTGTAAAGCCCGATGTCACTGTAATATCTGTTAAAGCAGGCTCACCTTTTGTAACCGTCCCCGTTTTATCCAAGACTACGGTATCAATTGACTGCGTGTTTTCTAAATGTTCTCCGCCTTTAAAGAGCAGTCCCATTTCAGCAGCTCTACCCGAACCTGCCATAATTGAAGTCGGTGTCGCCAAACCAAGTGCACATGGGCAAGCAATAACTAAAATTGAGATGGTTGGAATTAATGCGGAACGTAAATCACCCGGTGTCACAGCAAAATACCAAATAAAGAATGTCACAATCGCGATGACCACAACAACTGGAACAAAAACACCGGATATTCGATCCGCCAAACGCTGAATATCTGCCTTGGATCCTTGCGCTTCCTCAACCACTTTCACAATTTGTGCTAATGCTGAATCCTTTCCAACTCTTGTCGCTTTGATTTGCAATGAACCATTCTTATTAATCGTTGCACCAATGACTGTGTCACCAGCAACTTTATCAATCGGAATACTTTCACCTGTAATCATCGATTCGTCGATTGCAGAGCGGCCATCGATAATTTCTCCATCCACCGGAATTTTCTCCCCCGGCCTCACCAAGATTGTATCTCCCGTTATGACTTCCTCAATAGGTATTTCTTTTTCAATACCGTCTTTCAGAACACGGGCTGTTTTAGCCTGTAAACCAAGAAGCTTTTGGATGGCCTGACTCGTTCTCCCCTTCGCACGAACTTCAAATAACTTACCAAGTACGATGAGTGTGATAATAACTGCTGCTGCTTCAAAATAAAGCTCGGGATGTCCAATGCCTCCCGCGTTCATCCATTCAACCGATAAATAAATACTGTAAAAGAATGCAGCACTCGTACCTAGTGCAACTAAGACATCCATGTTTGCACTTTTATTTCTCAGCGCGTTAAAAGCACTTCTGTAAAACGGTCCACCAACAATGAATTGAACTGGTGTCGCAAGTGCAAGTTGAAGCCATGGATTCATTAAAATAGCAGGCATATAGATGAACGATAGAAATTCAAAATGGGCAACCATCGACCATAACAATGGAAATGTCAATATGGCAGAGAAAATAAATCTTCTCTGTTGCTTATGAATTTCATTTTCTTTATGATCTATTTTGTCTTTACCGTCTTGTTTGGGAATTAATTCATACCCCATTTTCTTAACAGCCGTCATCATGTCAGCTGTTTCAACCTGTTTGTCGTCATATTCCACGGCAATCGTTTCTAATGCAAAGTTAACGTTTGCGCTAGAAACACCTTCCATCTTACTAATTCTTTTCTCAATTCTCGTGGCACATGCCGCACATGTCATGCCGGAAATATCGAAGTCCACTTTTTCTTGGACAACATTGAAGCCTAACTTTTCAACTCTTTCCTTAAACTCATTCACATTCGTTTTATCTGGATCGTAAACAATCGTAGAGCTTTCCAATGCAAAGTTGACATTTGCTTTTTCGACGCCTTCTATTTTTGAAAGACCTTTTTCAATTCGATTTGCACACGCTGAACATGTCATTCCATCGATTTGCAAAGTTTTTTCGGTTGATGCCATTTATTATCCCTCCGATACATAGTGGGGGTATATTTTTTGGAAAAGAAAGACCATACCTGAAGGTACGATCTTATCCGCCGCCTTCTACCCCCATGTGGTATAAGCGACAGCTTATTTGTTGACTAAACCTTCTGATTCATAATGTCCGAAATTAAACGATGTCATACCCTTGCTCTTCGATTGTTTCTTTAATCTGATCTAATGATGTTTTCTCACTATCAAACTCTATTGAAACATCACCACTGCCAAGATCCACTTTCACGGAAGAAACACCTGTTAGATTGCCCACACTACCTTCGACTGACTTGACGCAATGATTACATGACATTCCTTGTACTTTTAATGTTTCTATCATTTTGACGACCTCCTGTTCAGTTTTCAATTCAATTATACAATACCCCCGTACAGTATGTCAAGTGATAAATAAAGTTTTTTAGTCGTTTATTTCGTCATCGTTTTCATAACAGCCATTAATTCCTTAATAGCTGATTCACCATCCTGCCCTTTAATCGCATTTGCTACACAATGATGTGTATGATCTTCAAGCAAGGCCAAGGAAACCTTATTCATAGCTGATTGAATGGCGCTGATTTGATGTAAAATATCCACACAATAACGGTCATTTTCGACCATCTGATGAATACCTCTCACTTGCCCTTCAATGCGCTTTAAACGGTTTAGAAGCTGTTGTTTATTTGGCTGGACTGTTGTTTTTGTTGTTTCCTGCATGATTCTCCCCCCTTAACAAGTAATTACACGTACACATACCCCGTAACCCTATACTAACATTTTATTTTTTGAAGGTCAATTATATAAGTACGCATCTACTACTACAAAAAACATCATTGATCCGGTTTCATTTAATCAAGATTATCAACAAGTTCTTTTATCGTTTTTTCGTCCATCGGCCCAATAATCTTTTGCTTAATTGTCCCGTCTGTGCTAATCATATACGTCGTAGGAATTGTCATAATCCTATACTTATCCATTACTTCACCATCATTATCAAGCGGAATCGGAAATGTTAGCCCATACGCATCGACAAATTTCTCGATGCTCACGAGCCCTCGCTCTTCCGTAGTCATATTAACTGCAATGATTTCTACGTTTGCAGAATCCTTATGATTTTCATAGTAATTTTGCATATGCGGCATTTCCGCCTTACACGGACCGCACCACGACGCCCAGAAATTTAGAACAACTTTTTGTCCTTTATAGTCCGTCAGTTTTATTACGTCACCTGAAAGCGTGAGGAGTTCAAAATCAGGTGGAGTCTTTCCATTTTCAAGTCCTGATTCGTACCCAATCGTCGTACTTTCCGCCCCAACAACAATTGTATCGATTGGCCCCTTTGTTTCCTGTTTTGAATTAGCGATCAAGATCAGTATGCCGATAATTAAAACAGTTAATACCATATTTACAGTCGGTTTACTCACAATTGTCCCTCCAGTTAGACGTTTTGCGAAAAGCAATATATTTCCCTAACCAAAATCTGAGTTTACTCAGTACATATGGTTATCTTAATATCAAAATAAATACGCTGCTCATGCGATTAATCTAGTTAAAGCCCTCAGTAACTTCTATTCAAGTTACTAAGGGCTTAACTGTTTTCAAACCAAGTCATTATTCTCATTCATTTCTTTTGAATTTCTTCTTTATTGCATAGCCCAAGCAAAATTATTTTGTAGACTGCGCTTCACTTATTAACGTCTGAAAAACAGCTTCCGCAAGTACGACTGATGTCCTGTTCAGTTCCGCTTCATCATTACCAATACCACCTATTTCAACGAGAATAAGCCGCTCATGAAGGTCCTGATTATACTTTCCATCCACCCCATGACCTGATTTGAATACGATATTCTTTGTTATATTCGGCACTATCTGTTCCATTTCAAACATCATTTTTTCAGCCAGTTCTTGATTCAATTTGAAATTAGCGTGGTCACCCCCGATAACAAAAACGACTTGCGCAAACTTTTCCCCCTTATAAGTGACTGTTGTCCTATCCGCTTTAAGTGAGTCCCGGTGAATATCGAGTATAATGTCGTAAACCGCATCGTTCAAGGCTTTCTGTACATATGGCCGAACGACATCATACGATTTATGATACGGAATCCCTACTTTATTCATTTCTGCCGTAACATCAACATCAATAATATCCGTCCCCACTCCATTAAACTCCAATTGGGTTTTTACTTTTTCACTGAGAGCCATAATATTCACTTCCTGATGGGAAACCGCAATTTTCCCATCATGCTTTTGAGTGATAGGTTCAAATGCTTCATGTGAATGAGTATTGTATAAAAGGGCACGCATGTCTGTTTGTACTTCAGATTCCGTTTCGAAGATATTTGCTGCATAAACTATTTTTTGCTCATCAATTGGAACAACTGCTACATCTTTTGGTATTGCACTTGGAATCTGTTCTAAAATGATAGGTATAATAAAAAGGATGAAGATGAGTGAACTCCAAATTTTCAACGACTTTTTCATGGACAACCCTCCGTATACCAATATATGCAGCCTAGGTAAGCAAGATTATTTAACTTACAATAAATCGTCCAATCATCCCTGATTCCTTGTGTCCAGGAATAGTACAATAAAATTCATAGACGCCAGATTCAGTTACAGTAAATGTTAGAGTCTCCGTTTTTTTAGGTGCTGCATGCAAATGTAACAAGTTATTATCTCCCCCATGATTATGTTTGGATCCCTTTATCTTGTTAAAGGAGGAAGTCTTGATTTCAATGTCATGCTCAACCGTATCTAGATTTTTGAGAGTTAATGTGACTGGTTTATCCTTTTCAACAATAACTTCATTTTTCGAGTATTTCATTTCAACCGTTTCTATATCAATAACTTGACTATTCGTATTAAGTTCCTCTGTATTATTACTTGTCGGTGAGTGCTCACTATGTTGTGTTTCCGAATTCATCATTTTTTCGTTCTCTTCCGCCAATGAATTTCCAGCTATAAAATACACTGCGATAAAAATTGAAAGTAAGAGCGGTTTTAATAACCACCGTTTATTTTCTATTTTAGTTTTTTTTGAAGTTTTTAAAATGGCCATAACAAAAATTGTACTAATGGACAGAAATAAAAATATCTGTATCAAATTGATTGACTGGTTTACATTAATCATTTCGCCAACCATTGCCCCCATCATGCCGCCCATCAACCCAGCCATTACTCCTTCTAACACGGGGAGTATCCCGAAACAAAACCCGCATAAGGAACCTGCAAGTACACCTATAACCATGGATAGTATTGTCGAAGAATATAAATCTCCTTGATAAGTTACACCTAACAGAACGCCAGCAGTCAAACCGACATTCATTCCAAAGAACATTGAAATCATCATTCCGTGCATATTTCGTAATGTTTTCTTCCAATTTATCGCTAATGTAACGACAAAAAGTGTTAACAAACCAAGCGAACCTAATATGAATAATTCATAGTTCCCCATTAATCCCCCGCCTTTTTTAAACTAGAAGTTTATTTATGTTTCCATATTCCAATGAATGGTTATATACCTTATAAGGGTATGTGATATGTAAAGGCTAAATTACAAATATGTGAGTATAATCCTATATTTCCTATTATAGAAACAACGTAGATTTTGCATAGTTCCTGCATATTTAATAGGTATACTGAAGATATACTTGTAGTTTGACAAATTAGAAAGGAGTTAATTGTATGCCAAATCATTCACACCATCACCACGAGCCGGATAATCATCATAAAATTGATGAGAACCATAATCAAGAGGTTATGCATTCGCACGAGGAACATCACGATCACCATAATCATCATGCACATATGGTTGAGGATTTTAAAAAGCGATTTTATATTTCCTTAATTGTAACCGTTCCAATTTTGATTCTCTCTCCGATGATTCAGATGTTTCTTGATGTTGACTGGCGTTTTACAGGAGACTTGTACATTTTATTCGCACTGTCAACGTTTGTATTCTTTTATGGGGGATGGCCTTTCCTCACGGGGGCAAAGGATGAACTTAAAGATAGAAACCCTGGCATGATGACACTGATTTCCTTGGCTATTATCGTGGCATATGTGTACAGCACGGCTGCAGTGTTCGGTTTTGCAGAGAATGATTTCTTTTGGGAACTGGCTACACTAGTTGACATTATGCTACTCGGTCACTGGATTGAGATGCGTTCTGTAATGGGTGCTTCAAAAGCTTTAGAAGAGCTAGCCAAGTTGATGCCTTCTGAAGCTCATCTTATCGATGAAAATGGAAATATTACAGAAGTTGACGTAACGGAGTTGAAACAAGGTGATCATGTACTCGTCAAGCCCGGCGAGAAGGTGCCGGTCGATGGACAAATACTTGAAGGTAAATCGACAATTGATGAGTCAATGCTGACAGGCGAATCGGTTCCCGTTGAAAAAGAAGCGGGTTTGGAGGCCATTGGCGGATCGATAAACGGTGAAGGTTCGCTTGTTATTTCCGTTATGAAGACCGGTAATGAAACTTATCTTTCACAAGTAATTACCTTAGTTAAGGAAGCTCAAGAATCCAAATCACGGGCTCAGGACCTTGCCAACAGGGCTGCAAAGTGGTTGTTCTACGGTGCACTGGCGGCAGGTCTGATTACTTTCTTAATCTGGATTTCACTTGGCTATCCCGTTTCATTCGCCATGGAAAGAATGGTAACTGTTCTAATCATAGCGTGTCCACATGCTTTAGGGCTGGCAGCTCCGTTAGTGGTCGCTGTCTCAACATCCATTGCTGCTAAAAATGGACTTCTCATACGAAATCGGGCAGCTTTTGAAGGCGCTCGAAATATTGAAGCGGTCGTTTTTGATAAAACAGGTACACTTACAAAAGGTGAGTTCGGTGTAACGAATATCTACACATTTGGAGATTTTGGTGAAGAAGATGTCATTTCCTATGCTGCTGCAGTCGAGGCTCAATCCCAACATCCTCTTGCAAAAGGCGTAACTAGGAAAGCAGAAGAAATGGGTATACCTCTTCGACAAGTGAAGAATTTCCAATCATTGACCGGAAAAGGTCTGGAAGGGACGGTAGATGGAAAGCAGGTCTTAGTCGTCAGTCCAGGCTATGTGAAAGAACTGAATCTTGAATTTGATGAAGTTCAATTCAATGAGTGGTCATCGGAAGGAAAAACGGTGGTATTCACGTTAGTTGAAAACAAACTTGCCGGAATGATTGCCCTTGCAGATATTGTTCGTGAAACAGCTGTAGATGCCATCATCAAGCTAAAAGAAATGGACATCAAATCAATCATGCTGACCGGCGATAATTTAAAGGTGGCACATTATATAGGCGAACAACTTGGAATGGAAGAAATTTTTGCCGAAGTCCTTCCACATGAAAAGTCCGAAAAGATAGAGCATATTCAAAAAGTTGAACGTCTTCGAACTGCTATGACAGGAGATGGGGTGAATGATGCCCCTGCTCTTGCAAAAGCGGATCTAGGCATTGCTGTAGGTGCTGGAACTGATGTAGCCATCGAAACAGCTGATGTCGTTCTTGTCAAAAGCAATCCGCTTGATGTTGTAAATATTATAAAGCTTTCAAGGGCTACCTATCGCAAAATGACGCAAAACTTGTGGTGGGCTGCCGGATATAATATTCTTGCAATCCCGTTGGCTGCAGGTGCTCTCTATAAGTTTGGAATTGTTCTAAGCCCAGCAGTCGGTGCTATACTAATGTCTTTAAGTACTGTTATCGTAGCAATTAATGCACGTTTGTTGAAGCTTTGATGTGGTGATTATTAAATAACATTATCCGATGCAAAAACTCCATGGGGAATTCTCCATGGAGTTTTGTGACTTCTAAATAAAAAAATGTTGTTTTTTAAAAAATGCTTTCAAAGTTCCTGTCTATTCATCTTCGTAATTGACATCCACTTTTTGAATATAACGCCTGATAATAAGAATGATGATGGCGATTACAATCGCCAAAACGGAAACAAGTTGGGCCGCCCTAAGTTCACCGACGACATATAAACTATCCGTCCTCATACCCTCGATGAAGAATCGCCCGACAGAATACCACACAAGGTAGAACAAAAACATTTCGCCACGCTTCAATTTGACATTTCGTAACAAGATAATAATGATTAATCCAACAATGTTCCATAATGATTCGTAAAGGAACGTCGGATGATAAGTCACGCCTTCGATTGTCATTTGGTTCATGATCCAATCTGGGATGATTGTTGTCTCAAGGAACTTCTCCGAAACAGGTCCTCCGTGTGCCTCCTGGTTCATGAAATTGCCCCACCGACCGATAATTTGTCCTATTAGAAGCCCTGCCACTGCAATGTCAACCGTTTTCCAAAATGAAACGCCGCGAATCTTGGTGTAAATATACGTCGTAATAAAAGCACCGATCAGTGCCCCATGGATAGCAATGCCGCCCTCCCAAATTTGAATGATTTGCCCCAGATTGTTTTTATAATAATCCCACGAGAAAATGACATAATAAATCCTGGCACTGATGATTGAAATCGGAACCGCCCATATAAGTAGATCCGTAAGAAAATCCGGATGCATACCGCGTTTTACCATTTCTTTCTGAACAACTATAAAAGCTAGGACGATGCCAAGGGCAATTAAAATCCCGTACCAACGGACTTCGAACACCCCAAGCGAAAATGCTACCGGATTTATTGTAAGTAGATTAACCATGTATTAACCTCTCCCTTTCCGATTTTATATATCGGAGATTTGCCTTGTTATGCGTATGAATGCAACCCCGCGATAATCAAGTTCACGGCAATGAGATTAAACATAATGATGATGAAACCTATGACCGCGAGCCAAGCCGATTTTTCGCCTTCCCACCCTCGTGAGAGCCTTAGGTGAAGATAAGCCGCATAGAATAGCCATGTGATGAGTGCCCATACTTCTTTAGGGTCCCATCCCCAAAATCTAGACCATGCTTCATGTGCCCAAATCATTGCGAAAACTAGCGCTCCAAGTGTGAATACTGGGAATCCAATTAAGACAGAACGGTAACCTATTTCATCCATGATTTGAGAATTCGCCTTTTTTGCGAACGGCTGTAATAGCGTTGCAATTGGACGACGCAAAATAAGTCTAAGCAATAAATAGAGAACGCTACCCGTTGCAATTGACCATACAAGCGTCGTCAATGTCTTTCCATTGATGATTGCAGGCATCTCAGCAATTGGTGTCATCTTATCCGGTGTAAGCGATTCGTACTCATTCATGCCGAATAACGGCGGATAATTATATACAATTTGAGCTAGTTCTTCTTTTTGATTAATATAAGTAAATTTTGCTTCATATCCCATGACAGCAAACGTCGAAGATGACAAAATAAAACCGACAACGAGAATTAGTGTGAACATAACCGATTCCAACCAGAAACGTTGTTTAGACTTTTTCGTCATGTCGATATTTTTTAATAGAAAAACAAGGCCTGCAACTGCACTAATTGCAAGTATCGCCTCACCGATTGCCGCTGTAATTACATGCACCGTCAACCAATAGCTTTTTAATGCCGGGATTAGCGGAGAAAGTTCCCTCGGAAACATACTTGCATATCCAATGATAATGACTGCAAGTGGCAACGCAAACAGGCCTAGTGATGGTGTCCTGTAAAGGAAAAACAATAAGATGAACGCTCCTACAATCAGCATTCCAAAGGCAGTCGTGAATTCAAACATATTACTTACCGGTACATGCCCAGAAGCAATCCAACGTGTAACAAAGTACCCCAAATGCGATATAAAACCGATGATTGTAATAACAATTGCAATATTTCCCCATCGATTGTATTTATATGTGGCTTCCGACTTTGAACCTTTTACCGCCCCGCCGAAAAACATCATTGCAATAAGATACGCGATAAATGAGATGAGCAATAAATTCGCACTTAAAGACGCAAGTTCCATTATGAGTTGTCCCCTTTCACTTCATCCAAACTGGACTCAGCATCTTGCCTATCTTCGTAAGGTGGCAAGTTTGCAAAATCATTTACTTTATCAAAATCCTTTTTTAATCCAAACCAATTTTTATTTGTATGGCCGGCAAGGATTAATTCATTGTCTTCGCCCTTTTGAATCCAAATTCTTCTATGATTCCAATAGGATCCTTGTGCGACCCCGATCATAAAAATGATACCTCCAAGCAACAAGACATACAACGTCTTATCTTTTCGTATAACAAGTCCTGTAATGTCACGTGTCTCTGCACTGATAAATGTTGCCTTATAATCATTCTGTTCTGTTTCGAGTGTTTGACGTATCGCTACGAAACTCATTTCACCTTCCGGCTTCGAAGGTGTCACCATTTTGAAAATGAAGGCAGGATTGTTCGGTACTGGTGACTTTGATTTCGGCTCACCATCTTCAATGCCGTCAAAATCCGGATAAAAATCCTTTAGTTCCACATACACGCCTTCTCCTAGTTGATAAATTGGCTCGGGGTTAATAAGATCAATTGTAAATTCGCCAAGTGAAGTGTCCGATTTTTTTTCCGTTAGTTGGAAGGTCATTGATTTTAGTTCGTCCAGACGGTAATCCATCTGAAAAACATTGAATCCGTCAAAATTAAGAGGTTTGTTAACGATGATTGAATAATCTTTTACAAATTCCAACTTGTTGGACTCACCAGGAAGTCCGCCTTCCACATCTTTATATAACGTGACATCTGATTGGTAATTTTTTGCGATTGCTCCAACACGATCGATTGCTTCACTAAATACCTCGTCTTCTTCCTTCGAATAGGTCTCAAGAATGAATTTATTATTCTTTAAATAGTATCCTGGTGCACCTGGGAGGGCACGTGTCTCGCCTTCACGAAGCCAAAGTGTTTCATCAACGTAAAAACCTGGAAGTCCACGCAGTAGAACGCCAAGAAGAAAGATAATCAGCCCAGTATGGTTGACGTATGGACCCCATCTTGAAAATCGACCTCTTTCAGCTAAAATCGCCCCGTCTTCCGTTTTCACATTGTAACGTAGCGCTTTTAATTTTTCTTCTGCTTTAGCCATTGACGCATCCGGATCTTCAACTGTACCTGAACCGTAAATCCGTTGTCTTCTCATGAATGAGACATGGCGCTTCGTGCGTTGTTTTTTCAATGATTTGTATAAAGGTACAACCCTATCAATGCTGGCGATGATGATGGAAATTCCAAGCATTCCAATTAGCGTGATGAACCACCAGCTGTTGTACATATCGTAAAATCCAAGCTTATAATAAAGAAACCCTGCAACCCCATAATGTTTTTCATAATAGGCTGCTATGTCCACATCCCTTGTGGCGGGAATAAATAACTTTTGCGGAAACAGGGTACCAATTGCTGAAGTGGCAAGTACCGCAACAATAATGCTGACGCCTATTTTAACGCTAGAGAAAAAGTTCCAGATTTTATCGATGATAGATCTTTTATAGGTCTGCGATCTTCTGGCAGAACCTTCGTATCTCATGTCAATAAGCTTACTTTCTTTCGCTTCTTCTGTTTGCGGCCTTCCACAACGTTCACAAAGAATCGTGCCAAATGGATTTTCGTGACCGCATTGACATGCAATTTTACTCATTTTGTATTGACTCCTTCATCATTATTAATATTTATGGATGAAAGCATCTAGCATTACATCAAAACTCCATAAATTCTCCTATATTGAATTGTACATAGTAATTATGCAATATTTATGGAGCGCATAAGACGAGTATGTGAACGACCCTATTTATTGAAGATGTTTAATGTGTTACCTTTTTCTACAATTGATAATTAAAACCCAATAAAAAAGCCCGCTGATTAGGGCGGGCATGAAATGAAAACATTCACGTAATTGGTTGTGACTTTTTTTACATTCTTCAAATATTTAGCTTAATACATCAGAATCCCATAAACCCTCCAAAAAATGGACTTAGCCAAATAATAATATATGTTAATCCGTCGAAGAAAAGAAGAATACCGAGTGCAATCATAAGGTAGCCCCCGACCTTCGTTATTACTCGGTTGTATTTTTGTATCCATTTAACGCGAGTGATAAAAATCGATAGTAGGAAAAACGGAATTGCAAACCCTAAAACATAGACAAGCATATACCACATTCCAAATCCAGGATTTTGTGCAGCCATCATGAAAACAGCACCCGTGATTGGTCCTGTACATGGAGTCCATCCAGCTGCAAAGGCAAGCCCGATGAGGAACGTACCAAAATAGCCGGCTGGTCTATTCTTAAACTGTAATTTTTTCTCCTTCATAAGAAAACTTGGTGTAAAGAAACCTAGAATCATCAACCCAAAAATGACAATAAAAATCGCGCCTATTTGTCGGAGCAAATCCTGGTACTGATAAAAAAACGTACCAATAAGCGATGAGCTATATCCCAGAAAGATAAAGATAGCCGAAAAGCCGATGAGGAATACAATCGTATGGAAGATTCCGCTTTTCCGAAACTTCCCTTTATCCGTGTTAATTTCATCGAGCGACATTCCCGTAATATAAGATATGAAAGCTGGATATAGCGGTAATGTACACGGAGATAAAAAGTTTAATAAACCTGCACCAAATGCAAGAAACAAGTTCAAATCTGCCAACATCTATAGTAATCCCCTCTCAAAACATAAAAAAACAATGTAAAAGCCTTGATAAGTTTTATAAGTCAAATTCCCCAAAAAGTGATTGTATCAGCTATTCCTATAATAATAAGAATAGCACCAGCCAAACGTTGCACTATTCTACCAGTCTTCATGCTTCTCTTCATAATGATCCGCTTCGCATCAAAGAACCATATGAAGAAAAATAGGACAATAAGTGGCAGCGATGTTGCTACACCGAAAACAGCAGGTAATACAAAACCATAAGAAGTTGTTACAACCAATGGCATTAACCATAGGAAAAAGAGCACAAACATTGTTGGGCAGAAAGCGAGGGAAAAACTTGCACCCAACATGAAAGAACCTAATTTCCCATTTCGTAAGCGTATAGGAATTCGCATCGTTAATTTTCGAAGGAAATCTAGCCTAAGAATTCCTATTAATACAAAACCGGTAACAATAATAAGCGGGCCTATTACTTTACGAAACAAAGGAAAGTAGTCTGTTAGTGAGGTTTCAAATGTTTCACCAAAGAACCACACGAGTAACCCTAGAGAACTGAATACAGCAACTTTCCCAATAATAAAGAATAAAATTTCACCCATGTCATCTTTCATTTGAATCGTCCGGTTTCCATATAACGTTATAGCACTCATGTTTCCTGTAAGTTGGCAAGGAGCAACCGCCCCTACCAAGCCCAAAAGTAGCGCAACAACAATAGGGTATTGTTCAAAGGAATGTATAAGGATAGTGACTGGTTCAGTTATTGCTTGACTGATTTTCGACATCAATCCATACATTTAATAAGCACCTTCCGTTTTGATTATTTCTTCAATTTACCGTTTTTAGCAAGTGCATCCCAATTAGCCCCTTCATCTTTTGTCAGGAAAATATCATTATTATGTGTTGCAATTACAATTTCTTTTTTATCATCCGGATTAACTGCGATAAAGACAATTGGATTCATTTTTTCATTGGGAAGTTGAATAGACATTTCTTGATCGTTACCAAATGTAAATGTTTTGAGTTGTACTGTTTCATTTTCATAGCTTGAATAGTACCCACCATTTTCAGTCAAAGTCACAGATAGAACCATGTTTACGTTATTAAAAAGTTCAAAGTTTTCGCCGTAGTCCTTTGAAAGGAATATGCCATCTTTACTCCCGATTGCAATCATCTCTTTCTGCGACGGATGAGCAGCCAAATTTGAGATGAATTCCGAATTGAATCCGTTCATCGTGGCCTTATTCCAAGTGGTTCCCTCATCCAAAGTATAATGTAGCCCCCCTGTCATCTCTTCGGTTGGCATTTCATTGAGTACATAGATGGCGTTTGAGTCATAGCCCGCTGCAAGGTAATGAAAATCAATTTCCCCGTAAAATGCTAATTTATCAAAGCTCGCACCTCTATTTGTACTTTTGACAAGGCCAAGCGGATTTTTATAGTCGGATCCTGGTTCTGGATGACCACTTGAGAAAAAACCTTCACGTACCGCTTGAAAACCCATATAATCGTGCTTTTCGCTATTTGCTTCTTTCCATCCGTCTTTGTCATATTCGTAAAGTCCCTCGTGAGTTGAAATAACAAATTCAGGTCCACCATTTATATATCCCAAGCCATGCAAATGATCAAATTTGTTATTTGTCACTTTTCCAAAAGAATATGTTTTACTTTCACTACTACAAGCTGACATGACAACGACCAATGCTAGCAATCCCATGAAAACCCTCATTTTTTTCATCATACTACTTCTCCTTTAGCTCCATTTATATCCGATTCCCCATACCGTCTTTAAGAATTCTTCAATGGGAAACCCCGCAGTTTTTAATTTATCCCTTAAATTACGTATATGCGAATCCACTGTCCGGATATCTGTATAGGTGTTATAATCCCATGCAGCATGCAATAACTGTTCCCGCGTAAAAGTCTTTGTTGGGCGCGAAATTAAAGCTTCAATAATATAAAATTCTTTTAGTGTCAGCGGTACTTTCGAGTCATTATATTGTAATGAATACGTTTCTTTATCCAGCTTAAAATTACCGTTAACAATCATTTCTGTATCTTTTTCTTCGTCGGGGATACGGCGTAATAGTGCATGTACCCTTGCCGACAACTCTCTTTCATCAAAAGGTTTCGTAATATAATCATCAGCACCACTACCTAGCCCCTTCACCACGTCAAGCTTGTCGGTTCGAGCCGTCAACATTATGACAGGGACATCGGAAAACTCACGGATTTTTTCACACACTTCCCATCCATCAATTTCCGGCATCATAACATCCAAAAGCACAAGGCTAACCTTTTCCTTCTTAAGTATCTCCAATGCCTTCTTTCCGCTTGTCTCTTTGATGCATCTAAAGCCATGAGGAATCATAAATAATTCAATGAGATTTAACATCCTCTGCTCATCGTCAACTAGTAAGATTGTTCTCATGCAGGTTTTTAACCTCCCCTTAAATACTAATGGTGAACGTACTCCCTTTTCCTATGCTACTCTCCACTTCAATGCTACCATTGTGGGCTTCGACAAGTTCTTTGACAATTGCCAGACCAATGCCTGATCCTCCAGATGTACGGGAACGCGATTTTTCCACTCGGTAAAGGTTTTCAAAAATGAACTCAATCTCTTCGGACGGGATTCCGATTCCGAAATCTGTAACGGAAATAACTGACTTGTCCCCGCTCTTAGATACCTTTACTTTGACAACCGATTTTTCTGTTGAATATTTCAAAGCATTATCAAGTAAATTCAACATTATTTGCTCTAATCGCAATGGATCTGCATGGATTTCTAAATCTTCTTCGCATGTTAAATCCAGGCTAAGTTTCTTCATGTTAAAAGAAGGACCAACAAGCTTGAAGATATCCTCAAAGAACGGACGCGCATTAAAATATTCCTTCGAAACCGTGAAAATATTTTCATCCATTCTTGCTAAATCCAATAAGTTTTTAACGAGTTCCTTCATGCGGTCTGACTCTTCCGCAATAATAGAAAGATAGTGATTACGATCCGTCTCGTTGACCCCTTGTCTCATTGCCACTTTTGAATAGCCGATTAAGTATGTCAATGGAGTACTTAATTCATGGGCAATCGAGGCTAAGAACTCATTCCTTTCCATCTTTAATCGTTCCAAATCATCCGCAAGCTTTTGAATAGAGCCTGATAATTCACCAAGCTCGTCATTGCCAATGAACGGAAGACTTACATTGAAATCTCCTTTACTCAATTTCTCCGTCGCTTCTTTCATTCGGATTAAAGGACGCGTAAGAAATTTAGAAAGAATTGCGTAAATGATAAATAGTGCAACTACGCTTGTTACACCTGCCATTCCAAAATGCAAGTTCAACTTCCCGACTAACTGTTCGATAGCACGAGTATTTTGAAACATGATTACATAACCTGAATGGCTTGAGTCTACTTTATAGGGATGTGCACTAATGATATACGGCATCCCTTCCCAGTCTGATGCTAGAATCTTATCATTCTTCAATTGCATATCGTTTTCTGTAGGAAGATATTTAACTAGGGCACTTCTATTTTCTCCCGAGCTATGGAGTATATCACCTTGATTATTTGTAATGACAACTTCTCGGTCACTGTCTTTTTCCATCAATACAATGTGTTTCATTGTTGTATCTGAATAATATTCGACAAGCACGTCACGATGATTCGAACCGGTTGCCAATAGACGGGAAAATTCTTCATCAATTCTTGAATGAATGATACTTTGATGGAGATAAACAATAAGTGATACTTCCATTATTAGTACCGAAATGAAAAAATAGGCCGTTAACTTGGCCGAGATTCTGTTCACTTGAACATTCGCCCCTCTCCTGATTTTTAGTATAAAGAATAAATATGAATTAAATATGCAGAAAGCGACGTATAATAATTTTTTTTATACACAATCATGACAGCTTTGTGACTGCATAGTTTTTTGACAGATTTTTAGTATAGTAATTAACATAAATCAAGATAGTTTAGGTATGTAATCATATCCTGCTAATTCTAGAAGGGAGTAGCCGTAAGTTGAATAATAAAAAGAAGAATCGTTTGATTATGCGGTTAATGGTTTTAATAGTGTTGACAGTCGCTATTGTATTTGCAATATATAACAGCTTAACACAAGAAAAACAGGACGTATTAAAAGTTGGAGATCATGCGCCTGATTTCGTTTTGGTCGACTTAAATGGTGAGACCCATCAACTCTCTAAATATAAAGGTCAAGGCGTCTTCCTAAACTTTTGGGGGACATGGTGCGCACCATGTAAAAAGGAAATGCCCGCGATGGGACGGCAATATGAGGTTTATAAAGATCAAGGAGTTCAAATATTAGCTGTAAATATCGCAGAGTCTGATTTGAAAGTTCAAACTTTCGCCAAACAATACGGCATGAGCTTCCCCACCCTCATTGACAAAACAAAAGTTGTTATGGAAGCGTATAGCGTACGGCCGTTACCTACAACTTTTCTAATTAATCCAGATGGCAAGATTATAAAAATTATAACAGGTGAAATGTCTGAAAACGATATTAAGGATTATATGGAGCAAATAAAGCCTAGTTAAAACAGGCAATAGACTTATGCTGATTATGGCACTAGATATTAGAAATAAGGCAATCATTCCATCAGCCGAATGATTGCCTTCCTTTTTCTTTTATAATCAATTCCTTAAATATACGCTAGTTCGAGATTCTCTTGACTGCTCATTATTCTTCAGTCATGCCCTATTATTGGATTGGAATAGTTCGTTAGTTTATAAAAAAATTCTCATTACTTTTCCACTTCGCTTTATTTCTAACTTTTTATACGTCAACACCGAACCAAAAAAGAATATAGATGCAATCAGTGAGCCTAATGGCAACTCCGTTATAATTTCATCTTTATCAATGAGCGCTATTTCTTTAAATGGCCCAATTGCCGAACAAAATAAAAAAGTGCCCTTTAGCTACTCGGTAATTTGTGTTCCAAAACTCGTCCTTTTCTGAACATGCTTCTCCAAAATTCGAAAGTGACATTTGATTTCTTTCTAAACCAATTCATTCCGTTCATAAAAGTACACTTTTACGAACACTGTGCAACTTGCCAAAAACATAGCTTAAAACCGTCCAAAAAAGTATATAATCAATTACCGAACGTTCACCCATTTCATTGCAACTTTCCGAACGGAAATATATACTTATAGAAACAAACGTTCTTAAAGGGGTGTTCTATTTTGGAATCTCGTAAGTTTGGATACATCAGGGTAAGTTCAAAAGACCAAAACGAAAGCCGGCAGATGGAAGCAATGAAAAAGATTGGGATTAGTGATCGCGACATTTTTCTAGATAAGCAATCTGGTAATAACTTTCACCGCGAACAATATCAATTAATGAAACGAATGATTAGAAAAGGAGATATTCTTTATATTCATTCCCTGGACCGCTTTGGTCGTAGCAAAGACGACATTTTAAACGAGTGGCAAGAACTTACGAAGGAAATCGGGGCTGATATAGTGGTACTTGATATGCCTTTGCTGGATACTACAAAATATAAGGATAGTATCGGCAACTTCATTTCAGACCTTATTCTTCAAGTTCTATCTTGGCTTGCGGAAGACGAACGTGACCGTATACGAACACGTCAGCGAGAAGGTATTGATTCAGCCCTTGTAAAGGGTGTGAAATTTGGACGACCATCAATTAAGATAACAGATGATTTTATACTGGCTTACGAAAAGTGGAAGGCTGGAGAAATTACAGCAGTTAAAGCGATGGAAGAAGCAAATATGAAGAAAACATCATTTTATAAAATGGTGAAGGAGCATGAAATATTGTCTGAAAAATAGATCTGTAAATATTTTTCACATCCTTTTTAATAACCACTTCCACGCCAGAATAGAACCCGCTTGAATCCAATCCCAAAAATACCCGCTTTTAAGTCGTGAGGAAAAGAGTAAGTAAGCATAAAATAGCCCCCATCTTTCTATAGATGAGGGCTTATTATATCATACTAAGAGTTATAAACTTATACTTTCTTTTTGATAAATCGTAAATTGCACTTTAATTTGTAATAGAAACCTTTTCAAAATACTCTTCAAAATACATGAAGTTTTCATCAGTATATTTTATTCCCTTAAGTTGCAACGTTGTAGGTTCTTTCAACTTGATATTTGTTATTTGTATTTTTGAATCATGATGTGTTAACTGATTCAATTCATCTGTTGATATATTATAAATAAAAACATTCCCACCTATTGAGATTGTTCCACTTCCAAAACCCATAATTATTGCCAGGTTTTCATTATCTATCCAAATAACTTCTTTAGGTACACTTGTATCGTCTTTTGGTATTATTAATGCTTCCGATTCTAAAGTATCTAGGTCGATCAAATATAAACTACCTAAAGATTCCCATTCTAACGGTGATATATATGTAGCTTTGGATTCATCAAATGATATAACTGGTTCTGATGGGGAATTATTTTCTATAATCTCCATATCTTCATCCGACTTCTTCACATAAATTACACGTTCATCGTAATCATATTCTAACTTCATTGGCCCCACCCCTTTCACTAATATAACCTTCTGTTAAAACACTTAATAAATATGGAAACTCAACAATTATTTCTTCTAGCTGTGATAAAGGTATAATGGATAGTTTAATACCAAAGTTTAGTTCCATTTTAATGAAATAATCTATTACACTTGAGGTTGGATCTAGTGGGATAACCATTACCCAATGATCTGGCTGATGTTGGACTGCTTTAGAAATTTCTTCGTATATATCTCCAGTGCTGGGCATGGTTTTCCAACGTTTACATTGAAAAATCCATTTTCTTTGGTAACCCATTCCAAATGGCAGTTCCTCATACCAAGTCGCGCATACATCTCTTCCACGATCACCGCCACCTCTGCCAAACCACTCCCGATTCCTGAAGCCTAATTCCTTTAAAAAATGAAATATGAACTTTTCGAAGTATCTTGGATCCACAGTTTTCCAATCTATCAATCTAATCCCTCCTTAGGCCACTCAGCCCTGTAAAGTATTTCTTTAAATAAAATTTAGAATCCAAAGTAAGTAAATTGTTCTGAAAATCTTTCGATTTAATTTGTTGAGTGATATCGTGATACAACTTCGCCTTCAATTCTTCCAACAAATTGATAAAAATTATGCTCTTGATGCTTTCTCCAACTACAGAAACTACGCTTCTAGATCTTGTCCGATTCCAGAAACCTAGCATATCCATAGTTAGCCATGAAATTCCTCCTACATATGACTCCGAGTAATAACACCATCCAAAGTTTCGAAAGTACAACGTTAATGTTTCGGTGTCAATTCTCAAAAATTATGGCAACATCTTGACATAAAAAAGCCAAATATAATTCGGCATATATCTTTTAAGACTTTCCCTTTAGTTATCTGCGGATGGTTCCTCATACATAATGTCATAAACAGTTCTATTCGTACCAGTGACATCACGTGCTTCTCGTAATTTAATATCAATTATTGTCATGCCCCGCGTATGTAACTCGCGTAACACTGTATTTATATCTGTACTTTCGATTGCTGTATCCAGCTGAACCAATCCTTGTGGCCGAACTGCTCCGGTATCCGATGTTGCATCATTGTTTAGGGAAGAACTTTGACAACCGACTAACAAGCCTAAGGTTAACAGAGATATAACAATTATCTTTTTCATCAAGTAACCCCTTCTTATTGAAATCCTTATTTTTACTTCTAGACTTTCTATTCACACTTTTATAATATCACACTATTTGTCAATCACCAGTATCTATTGAAAAAAGTGGTAGGCCCTCTATCGCTTATAAACCTTCCCACTACAAACCTTAATGTTTTGACACCTAAAAATGAAATTTATATATCCATTAACGGATTGAGTGTATCCTTTGATGGTATTTCACTTAGGTCTTGTATTTAAATATTCCCGGAAGTCTTCCATCATAAAATCATCTCCTGTAAATAATGTTGCATTTATTTTTCATGATAATTTATAAATTATGTTTCATTTTAACCGTAATCTCTAGATGATAATATGCAAAAATACAACATAATTTATATTATGCTGCAAAAAGAAAACGCTCACTATTTACTGTGAACGTTTATGTGTATCTTTTTTGATATACAACGGCTATTGGAATTATTCCTAAATAAATTGATGAACGGTACCCATGTGACAATCAATCAGGATTGTTCAAACTTTCACGATTTTTTCTTGGACTGGTACACCAAAATAAGCTCTACCAAAAAACTACATATTGTACGCAGTGCATTGGATAATCAAAGTCTTGGGGTTTAGTAAAACTATTTGTTTTTGATAAATCATTAGGTTTATAGTAAACCTTTTTTAGTGAAAGCTATCTCTGTGGGGTGAAATTATGATAATTTGCAACTTCGGATAAAAACAAAAAAATATCGTTAATTCGTTATTAAACCGAAAACTATTTCGTTGAATATTAAATAACTTTTATATCTTTGTTTGTGATTTAGAATCTGTTTTCAATTCAATTAAATTTCCTTTGTAATCGGATTTTACTGTATAAACTGCATATCTACTACCTATTCTCAAAATGTATAATTGACTATCAACTTCTGTTATATCCAATACTTCTAAAGAACTTATATTTGTATTGGTAACATCAGAAAGATTTATTAATAACTTATTGAAGTCAATGGCTTTTACTTTTACATCTTTCCCTAAATTATTTGAAATCCTACCAACTATAGTTTTTAATGCCTCAATACTTAGCCCTGATGTAATAGCTAGTAGATACATTTCCCACCAATGACCTGCTCCTTGCTCTGTCACATTGATTGCATGATTCACTTTTACGACATCTATTTTCTGGATCTTTAATTCATTTTTCAGTATTTCTAATGATTTTTCATCCATAACTTCAGTAGTTAATAAATAGTTAACTTCTCGAGAATCCTCAACTTCATTTAACCTAGTGTTCCTCAATATAGGAGGTAATGAATTTAGATAAGATATGATATATGAGTAATCTGGATTTTCATGAAAACCCTCATACACATTTAGCGTTATGGAAACGTAAATCTCCTTTGGAGTTTCGGTAATATTTATATCAAATCCGTCCCCTTTATTCTTACCAATGAGATTGTACAAACTCTTGTATAACTCGTTAGTCTCAACCTGTACATCGAATTCGAAATTTCCTTTTAATTGGACCGGAAAGTCTTGAGTGTAATTTACAATATCAAAATGAAGATAGCTTATCCTTACAAACAACATATTGTCATCCTCCTCTAAGCAGATAAAGTTAAACACCTCTATATTCTGGAAAATCCTTATTCGAATAATGTGAAATAAGGATTTTCTAGAATATATTCAACTATTCAAGCCTCTCAACCGCTCATAAACTTCTTCTTTCATTTCATTCATCAAAAATTTACGTTGATCTTCATTTTCCATCATTTTCATGTAAAAGTTTTTATCGGTCATGCGCGAAATGAGAAAATCCATAAACATGTTTTCGTAACTATACGAGAAATTATCTAAACTGTTATGAACTGCCTTCTCACGAAGTTCTTCACTTTGGACCATGTCTTCCAACAGTTGGTCTCTAGACAGCTTATCTTGCGGGTCGAACTCTGTGCCAAAGAGGTCATTCATTCTGTCAATAATAGATGACAGGACAACCTTTTCTTCCTCCGGTGCAATGCCACCAGCATGGCTTACAGGATCTAAGTCCGTGCTGCCTCTCGTTTCAAGTGCGAGACTTCCTTCGAATACTTTATCATTCCGATAGTATTCCAATGCTATGTCGTCCGCTAAGAAAAGTTGCTCCGAAATATCACGTGGTAACTTCTTTAGAAGATAATTTAAATATACATAGAGCTTGTGTAAACCTATATCTGTGAATGGACCAATTTGTAACACAAACCCATATGTGCGGATAAACTTTGTCGCTGCACTTTTGAATTCATCTTGTACTTCCTTCGTCAAATCCTTCTCAAATCGATCAACTGCTTGGTCTAGTATAGGATTCAATCGTTGTTGCGCTTGCTTCCCGTCTAGTTTTCCGCCATACTCCAATTCATTGACAGCATCGACTTCATGTTGAGCATATACTTGGGTTGCATTTAATTCATGCTGTAAGTCGTATAATATATTCGGGTCAGTCACGTCGCTTAACCCAGTCACTTCATAATACGCTTGGAAAGATTCTTGTATATCTTCTGGGTCATTCACAAAATCCAACACGAATGTGTCTTCTTTTCCGCTACACGTCCGATTTAGTCTCGATAAAGTTTGAACTGCTTTAATGCCACTTAACGGCTTATCAACATACATCGTATGCAGAAGTGGCTCGTCAAATCCTGTTTGGTACTTTTCTGCAACAATCAGTACTTGATATTCATCCGTTGAGAAAGCTTCCGGCAATTCAGTTTCGGGTAACTCGTTCATTCCAGTTTCTGTGAACTCTCCGCCATCGTCTTTCACCGTACCAGAAAATGCAATTAGCGTATTCATATCTTGATAGCCTTGGCTCTTAATATACTTGTCGAACGCAAATTTATAGCGTACCGCATGGAGTCGGCTACGCGTGACAAGCATCGCTTTTGCTCGTCCGCCAATTTTATGGCTCGACGATTGACGGTAATGTTCAATCATGACCGCTGTTTTCTGTTCAATATTATGAGGATGTAACGATACAAAACGGGCAATTTGTTGTGTTGCCTTTTTCTTCGATACTTCCGGATCTTCTTGGATACTTTTCGCCACTTTATAAAATGTGTCATAGGTAGTGTAATTGAGCAACACATCGAAAATAAACTTTTCTTCTATCGCCTGCTTCATAGAATACACATGAAAAGCTTCGGGAATTCCTGTTTCTTTATTCGCGGTTCCGAACTGTTCAATTGTTTTCGGTTTCGGTGTTGCTGTGAATGCAAAGAAAGAAATATTGTCCTGGTTACCGCTCTTCTCAATGTATTCTACAATTCTCTCTTCCGTCGAAGACAGTTCATCTTCCATTATCTTATCCGCTTCATAAGCATCTTCTAACGTTCTATCTGATAAAATATTCGTCATTGCATTCGATGCTTTTCCGCCTTGTGAACTGTGCGCTTCATCAATAATAATGCCGTACGTGCCGCGCTCGAATTCTTTCACTTTATCCATTATGAATGGGAATTTTTGAAGTGTCGTTATAATAATACGCGTACCGTCGTTAATCGCTTGTGCCAGCTGGTTTGAATCTTCATCGATTTTCGCAACAAAACCCGTTTCGTGTTCCAATTGATAAATCGCATCTTGCAATTGTGCATCTAACACTCTTCTATCCGTAATAACGATAATGCTATCGAAAACAGCTTCATTTTCCATATTATGCAATTTTGCTAAACGATGGGAAAGCCAAGCAATACTGTTCGTTTTTCCACTTCCCGCTGAATGTTGGACTAAGTAATTATGTCCGACTGCGTTCATTTTCAAATCAGCTTCGATTTTGCGAACGACATCCATTTGGTGATAACGAGGGAAAATCACAATTTCTTTCGAATCAATGATTTCTCCCGTACTATCTCGAATGCTTTCTTTCTTCACAAAGACAAAGCGGAATAACAAATCTAACAAGCTGTCTTTCGCCAACACTTCCCGCCACAAATAAGACGAACGGTAATCGTTATAAACTAGTGGATTTCCTTTTCCACCATTATTTCCGCGGTTAAAAGGAAGGAAAAACGTGCGGTTTCCAGCAAGTCTTGTAGTCATCGACACCTCATCGGTATCAACGGCAAAATAGACGACTGTCCGCTCTTTGAAACGGAACAACTTTTCACGTGGATTCCTCGTCATTTTAAACTGCTTCTCTGCATCCTCAACAGTTTGTCCAGTCAGTTGGTTTTTCAACTCCATAATGACGATTGGCAAACCATTGATTGAAAGCATCATATCTAAACTATTATTATGTCTGGCACTGTAATACACTTGGCGATGAACGTGAAATATATTGTTGTCGTAGTTATCCACTAAAGTTTGATTCATAGTAGATCGCGGCTGATCGAAAAGGAGTCGCAATCGCACGCCGCGATCTTGAATACCGTGACGTAAACAATCAATCATCCCACGACGTGTCAACTCTTGGTCTAGTCGATTTAGTACACGCTTCTCAAAGAATGGCCCGTGAATTTGTTTCAAACGGTTCAATTCACGCTCCTGTGTCTCATCCCAAAACGAAAGCAACACTTCAAAGTCAATCGCAGATTCTTGAAACTGCTTTAAAGCATCCCCTTGCAATTTGCGCTGAATATATCCCCCGTCCAGCAATTGCCTTTCGATATTCTCTTCCAAACCTAACTCCGAATAATCAATCCCCATCATACTCCCCACCTTTATAATCTCGTAAATCGATTTTCCCGGTAACGGCTTCGTAAATTAGAGACTCGCGGTATTCTTTTAGTATTTTGATTTGAAATTGTATAGATTCAATAGCTTGTTCAATTCGATATGTGCTCTTATCTAGGAACTGACCAATTTGAATTTGTTCACTTAAAGTCGGCAACAATACTTTAAATTTTTTAATATCCGCTTGGAAAAGATGCGGTACTCCCATACCATCTTTTACTTGGTTGACAATGTCTTGGATATACGTAGAGGTCAAATAATAATAAAGATAGATGCTATCTACTTGGTTAGTTGGTCTAATAACAGCTGTTGAGCTATTTACAGTTGCTCCCATCGGTAATTTACGAACGACGTTTGTTATGCCCAATGTGCTGCCATCTTTTACTAGTAACACATCCCCCACTTCTAACATAATTTCAGGTGATTCTAAGTATCGCTCTTCTGTAATATAATTCACATTATCAAATTCAATTTCCCTTCCTCTTAAATTTGGAGTAGACAATAATATATATCCTTCATCAACATATTCTTCTGCTTTTAAACCCTTCCAACCTAATCTCGCCTTAACTTTTGAAGTAAAATCTAATCTTGAAGTAGTCCAATGCGCTGGAATCTCCCCAACCCATTCAACACCCGAATCTTTCATCGGCATATTCGGATCGAGCCCCTTGGTTACCGCCTCGGTAATGACTGCTTGGCGTTTTTCTACTAATTTTATTATTAATTTTTCTTTACTTTGAATTATTAAACTCACATTCCTAGAAATGTCATCTAAATACTTAACAATATTAACCTGACTTTCTAAAGGTGGCAATATCATTTCTAATCTTTCTATCTCACTCGAGTTTATTGCCGGATAACTAACTCCTACTGATCTACTTTCTATCTCTTCTAAATAAATTGAAGTTCTAAACAAATAAGCCATGAATTTATTTACCACTTTTTCATTCGGTGTAATTACCGCAAACCCAGTTGAAGAAATCAACCTTTCTTGTTCCCAATCAATAAAAGCAATTGCTTTCAAATATGTTCTTACTGTGGATACAATAATATCACCTTTTGATGTGATTCTTCTGGCTCTGCTTGGGGCATCTGAAAAATTCATCGTTTCTATATTAGTGATATGCCCATCACTATTTACACTTCCAATATCAATATAATTGATTTTCAAATCTTTTGACGTTCGTTCTGATAATGTGTATTTATTCATTGAAGATGTATATCGAACTTTTGTCAGATTCCAATCTTTAGGTATTTCCCCAATCCACTCAATCCCACTATCTTTATAAGCCGGATACGGTTTAAAACTCATAACTTCATCACCTGCTCAAGTTGCGCTTGAATCTGCTTTTCAAGTTCCATGATTTCCTGCTTAATTGCTTCTGATGATCGCAGTTTTGTATATTCATAGAAATGGCGCGTAAACGGTATTTCATAACCAATCCTTGTTTTCGTTTCATCAATCCACGCGTCCGGCACGTGTGGCAATACTTCACGTTGGAAATATTCCCCGATATCTTCTGTTAATGGAATTACTTCCGTATCTCGTTGTTCATTATCAGGTTCCATCTCTTTTTTATTTTTCATACAAACATCTGCTGTTTCATCACGTTCTGAACAAGCGGTCCAAATAGCTCTTAACAGGGGGGCACGAAGTTGGACTTCTGTCCCCTTGAAGGCTTCTTTGATTACTTCGATAAATTCTTCACGATTTTTATAAAGGACTTCTCCATCTAGCTCTTTCAATGTTTCAAGGATAGCGATTTGCAGTTCTTTTCCAGCCGCAATTTCAACTTCTCCTGCTTCCCCTTTTTTCCTTGAATTGGCTAAATTGATAAACGCTCTTTCTTCATTCAGCCTTTGAATTCGTTCTTCTGAAAGTTGGAAGTTCAACCGAAGAGGACGTTCTACTGTAATTCTGGAATAACCAAAATCTTCGTTGTCAAAGACTTTAACGTGCTTGTTTTCTTTCATTTCTCCGTACCATCTAGCAATCTCATCAACTTGCGCGTCCGTTATTTCGTTCCGTTTACTCCCCAAACTTTTACGCATTCTTTTAAACTGGTCGACTGCATTGACGAGGATAACTTTCCCTTTACGATGGGCTTTTTTATTGTTGGTTAGAATCCAAATGTACGTCGAGATTCCAGTGTTATAGAAAAGTTGGTCAGGTAACGCAACAATTCCCTCAACTAAATCGTTCTCAAAAAGCCAACGACGAATTTCACTTTCTCCACTACCTGCATCTCCTGTAAATAAAGGTGAACCGTTCATAATAATCGCCATACGCGCACCTTGTGGATTATCCTCCGTAACTGGCTTCATTTTACTTATTAAGTGTTGCGTAAATAGTAATTGGCCATCGCCAATACGTGGCAGTCCTGCACCGAATCGACCGCTGAAGCCTAAGTCTTCATGTTCTTGTTTAACAGCATGTTCCGCTGGTTTCCATTCCACACCATATGGCGGATTCGTAATGAGGTAGTCGAATTTTTGATTTTCAAATTTGTCATTAGAGAGCGTATTTCCGAGCGCAATGTTTTTTGCATCTTGCCCTTTTATTAGTGCGTCCGCTTTTGCAATCGCATAGGATTCCCCGTTAATTTCTTGACCGAAAAACTCAAGTTGTGCAGTTGGGTTGTATGCTTGGATATAATCTTGTGCAACGGTTCCCATCCCACCCGTACCCGCACAGCTGTCGTATAACGTTTGCGTAATGTGCGGAGTCGATAAGATTTGTTCATCTTCATTGAACATTAAATGAACCATTAAATGAATGACTTCACGTGGCGTATAGTGGTCTCCAGCTTCCCCGTCTTCATTAAAACGACGAATGAGGTCTTCAAATATATAACCCATTTCTATGTTGCTAACGGATTTTGGATGTAAATCGATTTCTTCAAATTTTTTCACGATTAAATACAGCAAGTTATTATCTTCTAACTTGTCAATTTCACGTTCAAAGTCAAAGTGACTAATAATATCTCGTGCCACCTCAGAGAAACCATTTATGTAATCACGTAAGTTATCCCCAATATTGTCTGGGTCACTTAACAATTTGTTGAAATCATATTGACTTGTATTGTTAAAGCCTTCCTTCGCAGTACGATTTAAAATCTCATCTCTCGTACTTTCCGGCAAATGCTTATATTGTTCATATTGTTTCAAAACTGATTCTTTTGTATCTGATAGTACTGCATCAAAACGGCGTAAAACTGCCATTGGTAAAATTACTTTTCCGTAGTTCTCTGGTCTATACGGCCCTCGCAAAATATTCGCATTTGACCAAATGAAACCTACTTTTTCTTGAAAATTCATGTTATATCCCCCATATTCATTCTATAGTTCTATTATACCAAAACAATATTAGATATAGATAGCTTTCCGGCAATTAACCAAGACTCGATATCAATGAGCATTTTTGAATATAATAGACTTTCATAGTCCTTTAAATCGGATGATATATAGAAGCAAAATGTAGTTGCATTTAATACCAAGACTCCATACAATTCAACCTTTATATTTTTACAAACAAAAAAAGAGCGTTAATTAATACGCTCTTCACCATATTACTTTACATATATCCTTTTTCTTTAAGTGACACAAATTGATGGTCTCCTATAATCACATGATCCAACAATTCCACCCCCATCACACTGCCTGCTTCAGCAAGTCTTTTGGTTACTTCAATGTCTTCAGGTGATGGATTTGGCTGACCGCTAGGATGGTTATGAAGACAAATTACGGATGCCGCACTATGTTTCACGGCTTCCTTGTACACCTCCCTTGGATGTACTATCGAGGAATTTAACGAGCCAATGAAAACCGTCTTTTTATGAAGTACCTCATTCTTTACATTTAGGTACAAGACAATGAAATGTTCCTGCGTTAGCGATGTCATTTCCGCCATTAGATATGATGCTGCATCTTCTGGTGATCTGATTGTATAACGCTTTTCATTTTTTCCAGCACTCCGTGCTTTTTTAGCAAGGAGCATTCCCGAATGCACTTTCAAAGCTTCATTATGAGTCATGCCTTCTCCTTCTAATTCAGAAACAGTCATTTCAACTAGTGCTCGAATCCCGCGACCTGCTAAACGGCCTGTAAATTCAGGTGTTGAAGATGGCCCAATTAAAACAGCAAGAATGTCCTGTAATTCTATGACGCTTTCTGAACCGATTGCATTGTACGATGCGACTGCTTCACGAGCAGAATTAATATATTTTTTAGTAGTCATTTTATAGTCCTCTCCACACAAAGCTAGTACCGGAGTGGCACTAGCGTTCATGTGCCACTCATTCCTTGCCTGGTGGAAGGCTTATTTTTGTGTTATGATGTATCTACAATTTTTTATTATTTACTTTTTACGAGACGAGAATCTTCTTGTCTCTTTTTTTTCGCCCATTTTTGCAACAATCGTATCATCCCAACCCAATTTCTTTAGGTTAGAGGCTGTAATATTTAACACCTTCCATGGATTAACACCTTCAAGAACCATGTTTTGTGCTAATTCTTTCAGTCCTTCTTCGTTGAAACTCCATGATGCAGATATGCTATAATCCCAAATCACGTCACCGGTATCAACTGGACCATTTACATCAACGAATGCTTTCAATTCAGCTTTCATTGCTTTCAAAGCCGCTTCTACTCGTTCAATTTCTTTTCCTAAATTTATTGCATGATCCATGCTTTTAACTTCTTCTGTTTTTGCGAGTACCATGATTTAATTCCTCCTTTAAATTCCGATATTTCCGCTACCAATAACTTTCACATCACCGTTTTCAATGGACAAGAAAATATCTTGAATGTCGGTAAGCAAATTTAGCTTTTTAACTTCTCCCGATCCATCCAGTT
Source organism: Sporosarcina sp. Marseille-Q4063 (assembly GCF_018309085.1). GTDB lineage: Bacteria > Bacillota > Bacilli > Bacillales_A > Planococcaceae > Sporosarcina. The sequence continues at coordinate 1,490,546 of NZ_CP070502.1, forward strand.
GGTAGATACCACCAAACTTAAATACAAGGAATTTCCTTTCATTCTTTTCATCCACATAACAGATGAAAGATTTCTTTACACCTTCCTTTTCAACATTGGAAATTAGACTTTCTAATTGTTTTCCAACCATTTAAATCACTCCATTTCCTTTTTATTTTTGAAAACAAAAAGCCGACTGCATCCAAATGGATTCAATCGACTTTTAATATATATCACGCAAAAATGCGTAAATACCCCGTGTGATTATGCTCGAAAGCGATTTTATGACGTACAATTACATCGGCCTGGCTTTCCTCGAAACGAGAATTCAAAGGCTGCAACATTTGTGTCGAATCTCCTTTTAGAAAATAGAAAGGTATAACGACTTTCATCAAAATACGATGACTTAGAAACAAATAGAATATAGATTAAGTTTATCAAAACAAAGTAACAGTCGCAACACTTCGGAAAAGCGTGTCTGTAAACACCATGGATATTGGTTTACTGATGACCTATTAATGCTAAGCAGTTAAAACATAGGTCATTAAATAAGTATTAAAAACGGCTTTAGTTTTCTTAAAATAAAAAGTTCCTAAGTAGCTAGAATAACCCGTCAGTTGATTGGTACAAAAAAGAAACAACACCACAAATAACAAAGGAATTAATATATTTTTCAGCATTAGTTTTCACATAATTTAAGCATGGAATTGCACCACATTTAGCGGTGCTATTTTTTTAGTTTTAACTTATAAAGCGGAAAAAACTAAAGGCTTAATAAACATATGTTAGTTTAATAAGATTTGACTCTCTCTCTAATTATTCGTGTTATCCCCCAAAATGCAAATCGGTATACAAATGCAAAAACTACAAACAAAAAAGCAAATTCGAAAAGAGAGAAAGGTTCATAAGCGATTAAATAAGAATTAACAAAAATTAACATTAAAGACAACAGCTCCATTAAAGAATCTTTAAATCCATTTTTTTCGTACAAGTACTTAGTTTTGTTGCAATTAAAGACGTCTTTATATTCCTCGCTAAGTAAACCTTTGATAATACCTATAATTATTAAATAAATTCCCATAGCAGGACCATAGTCTACATTCACAATCTGTGTTATGAAACAATAAATTATGGTAACTATAAGTAAATACACCTTGCTATCCCCCCTCTTCATAAATAAATAAGGTGAAAATGAGTCACAATTTCTTACCAGGCAATTTGGTTCGTTATGTCAAGAAGTGTTATGAAACGTCAAAAAATGCTAGGAGTTAAGCAAGACGGATATGCGGAACCAATTACAATCAAGGCAGAGCAAAGACGATATGGCACAACTGTTGATGGGGTAATTAATAGACATCGCAGATGATTATGGAGAGACAACGCAGATTAAATAAAGGTAAACTATAACCAAAAAGCGACCCAGCTAGAATTTCGATGGGTCGTAAATAATATATATTAATATCTTAAGTTTTCAATAAAATGACTTATGATTTCAAGCCTGGCTTTCTCGGAATCATCCTCAACTTCCCAACCTTCAGCAATGATGCTATCTGCAATAGATAACAAGATTTGCATCATGCTTTGTTCATAAATTTCGTAATTCTCGTCGCACGAGTGTTTCAAATCAATAGACTCAATTAAAGTTTTTGCGGCTTTCACAATAGTATCCAAATTGGTTTTCTCGTCATCACCTTTTATTGTAATTTCGAACTGCTTGTCCGGTCTTTGAAGATCGCCCGTCGAAATCTTGAATGTACTACTCATTAATATCCCCCTTTATTTTAATCTAAAAACAATTATAACACTATTCTCTATATATGAGAGTAAGAAAGTAAAAGACGACCTACCCTTAATTTGAACTGCCCCCTTTTTTATTTGTCAAAAAATAAAGGGTAACAATGAATGATGTCGAATTAATCATCCAGGAGGGGGAACTATTGGACTTAATACATACGACGATGGGGTTAAAACAACAAACAGAACAGATGAAATGCACAAACTGTAATCGAGGGAACCTAAAATTTAAGAGTGCGGAATACTCAAATGACTTTAACGATAAAAAAGGAGACATTATAATAATTGATGCCGTTTGCCGTTTCTGCGCAGTTGGTTCACATGCCACGGTTAATGTTTTTTAAAGGTGGGATAATAATTGTTTCTAGAAGAATCTTTACCGCATTTCGAGAATGCGATTTATTTACCAATGTTAATAAAGATACTAGAAATGGATTTATTTACTATAGAAGAAACTCAACTGAAATTTAAACGACCATATGCAAAAATGATTGACCAGGCACTCTTACAAGCGCGATCCGATTTAAAGGAAACGAATATTTATCTTAGGCGTAATAACATGAAGTTGATTAAGTTTAGCAGCAATGAAAATTTTACCGAATTTATATTCTCAGGTATTAGATTTGAAGAGCGAAAAAAGTATTCTAGCGGTGAGCTGAAAGAGGGCACTGAAGAAATAATGAGTGAGTATCTAGGTATGTTTGAAATTTAAAAAGAGGGAGCACCATTGCCCCCTCTATCTGTGTGAAATTACTTTCATTTTGACATTTGCTTCGATTAATAATGAAGCATGTGACAAAGAAAAACACCGAAGAGAATAATCCACATCGGTGAGACCTCTGTTATTTTTCGTCTTTTAATAACAACTGAACTTACGATAGCATTCAATGACAAACGGGCAATGCCTACAATGGCTAGAAGGCTTTGACAAGAATAAATTTTCCGCTTCTTCTGGCAGCATATCTAAAATCTCTCGCTTGGAATTGATTTCATTTGCCACCCTAAAAGCCCATTGTCTAGACCTTTCCATATCTGCAGAATTGAACACGTATTTACTCGCTCTTCTGAATCGAAGAAAATACAAATTGCCTTCAACCTGTGTTATGTTCTTTAATTGACCTACAGCCCATGCGTACAGGCCGACTTGATGGTTATCCCTAACATCGTATCTAACTCTATTGGTTTTCCAGTCGACTATTTTACTTCCGTCTGGCGACACAAGATCAATATAACCTTGTAATACCGGGGCTGAATCTGTATCAGAAAGTGGTAGCTGAAAATGAATCTCCGTTTCACCCATGTTCTCTTTAATCGGTGCATGGCTAACCAACTTCGACAGTTCATCCATGGTCACTTCTGGATGAAATTCAGCTTCAATTAACCCGTTTAAAACGGCTTCTGAATGAGTTACCCCATTAATTTTATCTTCGACTGCTTTATGGACCCCTTTACCCAAAGCTAAAGGATAGGTGGTAGGTTCTTCATATCCCTCGATATATTTCTTAAAGAATCGATAAGGACAGGTTGTGTAAAGATTTAAACGTGAAAAAGAGTAAATCAATATGATCTCTCCTTTCTTCTTTTTGTTTCCCAATAAATGAAAGGAGACTGGATACCCAATCTCCTTTCATTAAATCTCACGCTCTAAAACGGCAGTTCATCATCGCTTACTGCAATAGAACCTCCACCCGTTTCGAAGTGATTACTATTTTGATTTTGAGCATTACTGTTACCAGCATACGGATTCGGTTGTTTCTGGTAGCTCCCCTGTCCTTGCTGTTGTTGATTGCCTTGACCTTGTGGTTTCGGGTCCAAGAACTGTACAAAGTCAGCTACAACCTCTGTAACATATATACGATCCCCTTTATCATTTTCATAATGCCGACTATTAATTCTTCCACTGACAGCGGCCTGACTACCTTTTTTAAGGAAGTTTGCCGCATTTTCAGCAGGCTTCCTCCAAACCTGTACCATGATGAAATCCGCTTCATTTTCACCATTAGCATTTTTAAACGGACGATTCACAGCTAATGTAAAGTTGCAAACAGCAACACCATTTTGTGTAAATTTAAGTGTTGGTTCTTTTGTTAAACGTCCTACTAAGCTAACGTTATTCATAACTTTCTCCTTTTCTCGTAACTGATTTACAGTCACGCCCCTATTTTTCCTCCGTAAAGGGTGACGGATATTTTAATTGGCTAAAGACAATTTGTCATTCATGATTGCTTCCTTTTTGTGAGTACCTTTTATGGGCTTTTGTGTTTCTTCCATTACTAGCATGTGATAAAGAAAAACAACGTTATACACGACTTTATCCATTCCAAAGTCATAGGTTGATAGCGATACTTTCCACGCTGCTCGCCCTATATAGGTGCCTTCTTTAGCCCAGCCAGCACGTTCCTCTTCAACTTTCACGTATTCAGCCAACAGTCGATTGAACAACAGGTATATTTGTGTTTCATGACATGACTGAATCACATATTGAAGAAGTTCATTTTGACGTTCCGCTTGATTTTCAATGTGAGCAATCACCATAAATAAGGCAAAGTGTTTTACCAGCTCTCCATGCTCATAATTTTTCCAATCTCTTAAAACCGACTCTCGATTCCTTTTAAAATCGTTTCGGTCTTTTCGTTTATATTCAGCCCATCCGATTAACCGAAGTTGACGTGCATTTAAACTTTCAGCTGGATGTACAGGTTTCTTTCTTTTACCAAAGTATTTTTCACGCACTTCGTTGTAAGAAAGACCTGACAACTTTGCTTCAAAGTCTATAACACCACCGGCAACGCCACAATACCAACATTTATATACTTGATCATGCGTATTTAAAGATAGATAAAACTTATTTCCTTTACCTGGCCTAGAATCCTCTTCGCAAAATGTGCATTTGCAAAGCATCTCCTTTTTACCGTGATACCGAGGATTGAACGTAAGTCCATATTCCTCGGCAACTTTTAGAATCTCTGGGAGCATAATCAAGCACTCCTTTTATCTGCATCTTTCAATTTCACGAAAAACGTAAATCCATTTTCAGTACGGGTCTGCATTGCAAACTTGCTACCTTTTGTAAGGTGCTTCGTTTTTTCAACTGCTTCATTACCTTGTGCAAACACCATTGACTGCTTATTATCCGCAATATTTTTCACATACATTTTTGCAAAAGATACGCCAGCGGGTGTTGTACCCGGTTCGTACTTTTCCATGATGAATGCATCAAGCGGCCCAGTAGGCTCGGAAGCTATTTGATTTTCCTGTTGAACAGGCTCTTGAACAGATTTTGTTTGTTTTGATTCCGGTTCAGTCTGAACATTTTGCCCGTCCGTCTGAACATACGAAAACTTTTCAAGAAAATTAAAGCCACTTTTATTTTTAATGACCAAAGACAACTCTTGCCCCACTGGAACACGGCTTAGAGAATCAATTGTCTCTTCATTCTCTTTTACCAAAACAAGACTTACTTCATTGGTTTCTTTGTCCATTACGTTCAATTTGGCAAACGGTACATTTTGTGGGCTTATCCCTTTTTCAAAACTTTGCAGGACAAATACCCGTTCAATAGTATTTTCCTTTGGCTTTTGAACAGATTCAGCAGGAGGTTGTTCATTCACTGCGACTTCGCTTTGTTTTTGTGGGGCTGGATTAGACTGATTTGGAATGTCCGCATTGCCACTATTGTCATTAAATCCTTCATCAATCGACATTTCCTCACGAGTGTACAAACCACCTAAAGGAAACTGACGGCGAAGTACAAAGACTTCCGCTATTTTCTGGATCATAGCCGAGGGCATTTTATCCCAAACATTTTTATTTTTATACTTCGAGTTAAGTTCACCTGAATTCGCTTGAAAGTATTCCTGGAAATCCACGAATACAGCTACGGGTCTGAAACGTTTATGGTGCATAACTGCATAAGCACCGAGTATAGAACCACGTTTCTGACCGAACTCATGTCGCACACTTCCCTCGGAAGGGATGAACTCGAATGTGTCTCCTTCTCGAACCACGTTAGCGTTTGGAGGTCCTACATAGCCCTCTTGCGTAGTTGCTACACGAAGCAACCCATCGCGGGTAGTAATAAATGATGTATTCGGTCCATTCCTTGTTTCATAACGTTGAAAAACGATATCACCGAGCAATGGATTCAATCCGAACGTTTCACATACTTCAATGAAATGGTTCGCCTCTTCTTGTGTTCCATTCGCTGGCTGAACAAACCTATTCCAAATCAACGACTTCTGTCCGTTTGTAAACGTAAGTACTTTTTCCACTTAAACCATCTCCTTTTGTATTTTTATAAATAAAAAAGCCGACCTCACCCATAAGGGATCAATCGACTTTTATGTAACCCACTGCAACAGAAAACGAAAGTTGTTTTGTTTTCATATCATTTCATGGCAGCACTCCTTTCAAATTTTTGAAACAAAAAAAGCCGATGTCACCCATAGCGGGATCAATCGGCTTTTAAAGTATATATCACGCAAATAATGCGTAAGTATCTAGTGTGCATAAAGCAGTTTTGTGACGTAAAACGTCTGCCTGACTTTTCTCAAAAGAAATGAAAATACAAAGGCTAAACATTTGTGTCGAATCTCCTTTAGTAATGAAACAAAGGCTTAACGACTTTCACCAAGGAAAAAATGGTGACGTGAAAACTAATAAAATATGTATATATTATATCCAATCGAAAAATAGATAGCAAACCGAATGAAAATCAGTATCGATGCGATTGAGTATAAAAGTACACTATAGGTAGAATTTTTTAATAGTCTGCTCTATAGGGTACTTTTTCAAGTTGCTTCTGGGTTTCTTTTTTTTTTTGTCTTTGCATTCCGCGTATGGATAGTTATAAACTACTCGTCTAGATAGATATATTCGTTTGAATGGACCGCGGTTCAATAAAATCATCTTTTTTAAAATACTTTCAGGTTATTCTAAGTTCCACAAAGGAATATCAAACCCACTAGTGGCATTACTTTTATTTCCTTTAGTTAAATTACATTTTTCACAAAGTATTTGTAAATTAGTTGGATCATTATTTCCATACTTAGATATTGGAACAATATGATCAATTCCCAATGAACCTGTTAGATTCCATTCACCGGTTACATTTTTTCTGCAAATTGAACAGCAGCCTTTATCCCTGTGATACAAGGCGGTTTCAAGCCAACTGGCCCAATAAGTAGAACGGGGAATTTTCCCGTTTATTAATTTACTATGGTACTCTAATGGTATTTTATCACTTTGTGTTTCAAGAACTTCTGCTAAAAATTCATTAAAATCTCGAAGAAACTTTTTATTAAACATTAATAAATGAAATGCTGTATGAATAATGGTCTTTCCGACATCATCTTTGTGTAGTTCAAAAAAACTCTTCCAATCATCGAGTAGATAACACTCCTCACATTTACCACAAAAGTCGCATGCACCTAATAAATTGAAGTCCGGTTTGTTAATATCTAGTGACAATCCTACATCAACTATTTCGTCAACCCTTAAATTGAAAAAATCACTTGCTTCATATTTACGATCCGCATAATCAAGACCAAACCAATATACATAACTTAACCATTCATGCAACGCAGTCCACTTGATTGGTTTAAACATGCTAGGAATTATATTATCAATGGATTCTTCCCAAAAAAAAGATAATAGTGCGTCCTTTTCATTATAAAAGTAATACATTGATGTAGATACTAAGTTTATCCCTTCACTATAAGCAAATTCTACGTGTTTTACCCTGATTATTTCTCCCCTCCTGTATAAATACTTCCATAAATAAATTAACGACACAGCTAACCTAAAATTAACTATCAATCTTTTCCTGTAGCCGGTTGTTTTCATGTCTCTTTGCCTTATGCTCATTTGCATCAGACAAAACTCAATATCCTCCCCAAAACAAGTATTCAGTGTATTATATCACATGTTCATTCCATAATTTCCTGGCAATTTTAGTTCTCTAATAAACTCACCAGCTTCATCCAAAAAGTAAAAGAGATTTTGAAGGTCTTTAACCCCATCTCGTAAATCCTCATCTAGGGCTACCCTTAATTTAAGTGTTGCAGCACTTACCTTTAGCGGTTGTAAATGTTTGATTGATTCAGCAATAATGATAAGACGCTCGTTAAAGTTTTTTCCATTCCATTTCAAATACATAAGTAAATCATTTACATCTCCTCGCACCACATACACATAAATCGGCTTACCTTGGAACTGAATCACTCCACTGAACGGTTCTTGTGTCGGCAAAAACTTTGCTTTAGGAAAATGTTTAAACAACTGAAAAAATAGAAGACGTTTCAAAACATCCTCTATTTTATATTCAACCCAGTAATTACTTTCATAACAATCATTCAGCCCTGCGATAACTGCACCATTTATTCCTAGAGTGTAAATGGGTATGACCTGTTTGTTTCGATGAATCTCATGACGAACAATTTTCTTTTCCGCTACCATTCGCTTTAAACGTTTCTTATCCAAAGAAAATAATCGGGAGATTTGTGCTCCCCCGATTACCCCCACAGCCGCAAGTGCTTCCAACGCCTTTCGTTCTTTCGGTGATTCACCGTTGACAAAATTTGAACGTTTTATGTTTGATGGTATTCGTGTCCAGTACAAGCTCCATTCATGTGATAAAGAAAATGGACTGGTTGACATGGATTTCTCCTCCTTAAATTATATTAATAAGGGATCACGTTAATTTGACGCAACCCCTCATTATTTTTACAGCACACGGGTAATACGAGTACGAATTTGTTCTTTCTTGGCATCGGTTTCTAATACGCGAACCAATACTCGGTCACCTCTTTTTACATTTTGAAACTTCAAGTGACGGGCCAATGAATCGACTCCTGCTTCTAGATTAATGAACACCCCATATTCACGCACACCGGAAACTGTACCGACATATTCATTACCAGAAGAGTATCGACCAATTGAACGCAACCACGGGTTTTCTTGTGTCGCCTTTGCACTTACGATAACTTTTTTCTCTTCTTTATCAATCTCTAAAACTTTCACTTTCAGGTGGTCGCCTTGCTTAACTTCTTCCGTTAAATCGTCAATCCAACCATATTTGATTTCCTCCAGTGGAATTTTAACTTCGATTCCACCAATATCTGCCCGAACAAGTGAAGGGCTGACACTACGAACAACCGCAATGATTTCATCCTCTACATTAATTTTCTTTAGAGTGATGGATGCCATGTGATCCAAAGCAGCCGTACGTGAACCAGTGAATACTTCTGCATCCCGGTCATAATTCAATACTTTGAATGCAACGGACTGCCCTGTCATGGCGCGGAGCTGGCGCAAGTTGTCGGCACCTGTAAACTCCAAAGGGATGAACCCACGAATGTTTCCAACACCGACAACCGCACATGGCTTATCAAGCAACTTTTCAATCCCGATGATCGGGGCTTGTAAGATTGAATTGTTTTGATATGCTCCATAGACCTCTTTCCAATCCTTATCAAAATTATTTACCTCTTGTACTTTTGATGGGTCAAAACCTTCAATTAGAACTTGCATGTTGTTTTCAGTCATTTTCCAATCTCTCCATTTCATAGTTTATTTTTTTGTAAGACATTGAAACTTGTTTCATTTTGCTAATCCCAAAATCCGTCATTGGACTTCACTACATTGCTCGTTTCTTTTGGTTTTATTTTTTTGTCAGATGATTGTACAGTCTTTACTTTCGATTGTTCCACGATAGATTTCATCTGTTCTTTTGTTTCCTTTTTATGTTCGGGAACATGTTTCATTTCAAATTCCTGTTCAGATTCAGTAGGAAGTGAAACATTTGATTGTTTTATTTCAGCCGTTGCTCCAAAAGAATCTAACGATTCGATTTCGGGCTGGGTAATTGGTTCAGTTAGCGATTCAGCCTCCATTTTTTCAGCCTGTTCAAGTCCAGCAAACTGTTCTTTTTTCTTCCGCTTCTGAAAAAGTTTAAGCAGACTATTCTTCTTCAACTTTTTAAAAGACGTTTCTTCTTCCCATTCCCTCAACTCTTTCCAATTACGAGGGACAAACTGGCCTTTTGCTAATGCTGGCTTCTGTGGTGTCCCGTCTTGCAGGAGTTTATGGACAAAGTTAAATTTCGGTATGCCGTCCATTAAATCCGTAGGATCGAAACGGTATTCTTCATCCTCTGTATCCCTATAGGAATCTGGAAACAGCCGTGGCAACAGTATCCGATTCTTATATGTGCTTTGCCGCATGATGACTTTGTCTTTGCCGAACTCATCCGCAAAATCTTGAGCATCCTGTGCGGAAATGCCGCCAAAACAGATTTTATTTCGGCATGATGTAAGAATCGCTTGTTTCATTGCCTTCGGACCAAGACTTCCCGATTCGATTTCGAGTTGGCCGAGTGATTGTGTCGCAAAAATACCCGCTACCCGGTATTCGGCAGCGAGTGACAAAAAGATTTCTACATCTGGATTGATGTAACGACTGTATTCATCGACTATCAAAAAGTGTGGGATGCGTGTATCTTCTGTTCCTGGTCTCCTGAATGTGCCGTTTTGTAAGTGCATAATCATGAATTGTCCGAAGGCATCCCCTGCTTTACGCAACTTTCCAAGAGCCGTATTGACGGCTAGAACGCCGCCTGTTTCCAAGTGTTCATCAATGTTCACATCACTCTGGCCCGTCATAATGGTTCGCAAAGCTTCGTTACTAACAATGTTTTCTAGTTGCGCCCTTAATCCGATAACAAATTGCTGATATTTCTCACGCATACTACCAAGCAATTCCGCTTCAAAGAAATGAACCAAGTCTGTCATGCCGTCACGGCGTTTTAATTCTGTAACCTTTTGTTCCAACACGTTCTGATCACGCAATGTATTCATTACATCGACGATATCCATGTTGTTGCCATGCAGTTCTTTTAGCAGTTTCGTAACGTTACGTGCAGAAAGTTCCTGTACGGTGGCGAAGAATGCATCCTGCTTCCCGAACAATCCTTTTAATACAACAACTGTTGCTTCTGCTACTGTATCCGTGTCACCTTCCATTGGATTGAATCTTGCTGAATCTGGTTTATCGGGATCAACGTGAGTACACGGAATATCCATTTCTTCGCACATTTCGGCAACCATCGCCGCCACATCACCTTTTGGTTCAACTACTGATATACCTAAAGGGATACCTCGTTTCTTTTGCAATAATAATTGGTATATCATCGGTTTCAATATCGTCGCTGTCTTCCCGCAACGTGTAGGACCTACAGCAAGCATATGTGTAAAACAGTCGCCCCCTTGCCAAACGATTGGTATTCCCATCTGCCTCAACTCCTTTCATTATCATTTTCTTGCCCAATCCCACTTACCAAAGTATTCATGAATCTGATTTATTTTGAATGGTGCACGGTCATCTTCTTCAAAGCTAAACAACGTCTGAATCGTTCTCGATATTTTATATCTGAGTAATTGTAGTTGCTCTTTATTCTGGTTTCTAATCACCAATTGATTAGACCGTTTACCTTCCCTCCATAATAATTCGGGTAGCACATCGGCATTATGTGATATACGTTTCACCCAAAACCGCATATCCTTTTTATATTTTCGGGTATCCATCATCCTCAGCAATAGATGTGATGTTTCAAGGACGACAAAACCTAACTCGATTAATTCGGTTGGGCTTTGTTTTGCTACACAGGCTTCGACTTCCGGGTAGATATACAGCTTATTTCTACAGATTTTAGTTTTTAAAAACACTTTACGACTCCTCTTTCATAAATATTGGCAATAAAAATAACACGCTTCATTCAATAGCTGAACGAAACGTGTTTTGTATAAAACATAAGATTATTTAATTTTTTTGGGGAATCTCTAAATATCATTTCGGTTCATGAAAAAATTGAATTAGTCTTGTTTATTCATATGTCAATTCAATCAACTCGTACGTTATATGCTCTTTTTGTGTAAAATTGTTTAGTTCAACAATTATTTTAAATTTTGCGGAAGCTTGTCTAGGTAGTCTGTATTCTTCAATTGTAAGATCACTAACTATTCTACCACTTAATGGTTCATCAATATCAGTCACAAACTTAAATGTATTGTTCGTGGTATCAACTGCTACAAGTTTTCCACGAAATATTTTTTCTTTATTATTGACAACTATTTCAGTATCTAGAGCCTTTATACTTTGTTCGATATCGTCTGTAGATACATTAATATTCCTATATTGTTTATTAGGAAATGCACAATAAGTCTTTATAGAAACATTCTTCCGCTCAAACATACGTAAATAGCTTTTATAGTGCTGAAGCACTGAAGGATTTAATTTGTTTATTATTTCTATGATTTTATTGGTATCTGACTTAGATTCTAATAAGTTCATAAATACGGTTAGACTCTCTTGCAATTCAGACTCATTTAAAATATTAGCCAACTTATTGGACTTCAACCTCAGGCCAAATGATGCAGCGTAATCTCCTGAATATATTAATTTATTCTCATCTCTTATATGCTGAGGAACCTTTCCATTTACGCCTTTTTTATGCGCAATAATATTTATCATTTTTTGGGTGTTCTCTAAAACTTCACCTAAAAACTCTGCCTCTATTTCATGTACATGTGAATTTTCCATCTCCAAAGAAAGATCTAATAACTCTCTTCTTTCTTTTATAGAATCCGAAACAATATTTTGTCTTTCAGTATTTTTTATAGTGAATAACTCTTCTCCATAAATATCAAAAACAATTTCTTTGTCTGGTAAATCATCTTCACTTAACTCTTTAACATTTATTCTTTTCGCTTTACCTGCTGAATAATCATCTGCTTGTAAATATACCTTCCATAAAAAACCTACTTCTGGTTTTGTAAATGCTTCATACGCGGTTATACCACCTCTTAAAACTTGAGTAAGACGAGCATTACTTATAGATAAAAACAGCCATTGTTCTTCTGAATCAAGTTCGGTACAACTCGCAATAAACTTGTTACCTACATCATTTTGACAGGTGAAAGTTAATAGTTTATCGTAATATATTATTTCATCTATAACATAAATATCACCCAACATGTCTATATTCATGTAGCTGTTTTCACTTTCCATAATAACTCACCTCACAATTTTAAAATACTTTTCCGGTACAGCATTCTTACATAACCACCAAGTATGGTGACTTTTTTGCACTTTAGAAGGCGTTGGCTTTACTACACCCGTATCCTTATATGTTATTCCAGAAGCTATATTTTTATACTTCTTTTTTAACGCTCCCACACTTCTCCAGTGAGTTTTAAGTTCTTCGTAATCTGGATTCACGGACAATCCGTATTCTACAAAAGGGAGTTTAGGATTTCTTTGATCACGTCCCTCTTCTATAAATGACTTAAAGTCCTTTTCATCAATTTGATCATTTCCAACCAACCTATACACTTTGAGCTCTATTGTTTTAGCGTCTCTAGGAGGACATCCACTCGGAAAAAAGTCTGGATAAAAATGTTCTACTTTACTCAACCTCATTCCCCCCCTTATACAAAAATCAATTTATTTCAAATAGCTATCATCTTATTAAAATAGTCTTTCGATTGTTGAATTAGAAATGAAATCTATATACATTAATTTAATTGTCACTTAATATTCGTTGATTGTCAATTATCCTCATTATCGGTAGATGCACCCAATATAATTCTTACCTCCCCCTGTTCAATTCTTTCTCTTTCCTCTTTACGTTTTTCAAAATAGCTTTTGTTTGGCTGTTCCTCGATTCGCTGATTCCCTCGTTTTTTCTTGTAGGAGATTTCTGCCCGAATGAAGACGATATTCAGATACACTCCGGTTATGCCCAGCAACACTAATGTTAATTTCATCATGGTCAATCGGGATAGAAACTTTTCCATGTCCCAGGTCGAATAGACGAGACTAGCAAGGAACATAGCTCCGAATAACGTCATACTGATAGACATTAGTTTGTCCAACTTCTTATTTCTCGACTGCTGTAACTGCTTGACGATGTAGTAACTAGCCAAAGCTATCAGTCCATAAATTAGGATTAATTTTGCTGAGGGGATATAGACTCCATTGTACATGGACGTAACACCCAATGCCGCCAGTAGAAAGCTAGTCACCACTATAATTACTTGCAACTAGATCATCCCTTTCTGCTCCGGGCACTCGACACTTCCAAATTCAACACAAATACAAGTTCATCAGCTAGTAGTTCACGCATAGTCCGGTACATTCGCCTTTGCTCTTCTTCCCCTAGATGCACTGCTATTTCGTTGTTAAGCCCCTTTTCGTGTGCCGTTAGTTTTGTCATCTCCAGTAGTTCGGGTATAACCTGATTTGTATTTTGCATTGTATTTTCCCCTTTCCTATTTTTAATATTTGGTTTTAAAATGTCTTTTGAAGGACAGTTCCTTCTATTACATAGTTGTTTAGATTGACGTCAGATATTCCACAAGATCCCCAGAATCAATTTCAAAGTAATCGACATGATGAATCTCTTCTAAAAGCTGTTCATGCATATCCCGTGTATTTGGAGTAGTTACCACTAGTACTTTCCGTCCGTCCAATTCGTACATTTCTTTACGGTATTGTTTGATGTTATAAACTTTGACTAAATCCGTATCGAGCAGATTCACAAGATACTTTTCTTCGCCATTATGTCGAACCACACGCTTCAAACCATCGTATTGCTTCTTACTTCCGCTTACAGAAGACGTTTTGAAGGACAGGTCATAGATTTCGTATTCCTCAAGAAACTTCATGACGTTATGTTCATCTTCAAACAAGCGTAAGTAGTATTTTGCAAACGTATAAGGGAAGATTTTCAGGCTTTGACATTTAACGATTACGGAAATATTTGTTGAAAGTTGCTGGACAATTGTACTGTAACTAGTTGCGCTTTTAGCGAATAGTATATAGTTTGGATTTCCGAAATCGCTTAATTCCTTTGTTGTTTTCATCAGATTCCTCATCCCCACTCCATGCATGAACATGTAGAACAAATATTCCGCGCCGCCTGGACTTGTCAACATGCCTTGCACATTGGCACCACGGTTTAACTGGAATTTCTCTTTTACATCCCTACTGTCCTTCATTTCCCACCCGTATCTTTCTAAATCAATCATCACATCATTGGTGGATAGTAAGAACGGAAGACGTCGGATATTCACTCGCAATTCATCAGCTCTTCGCTCAACAGGCACCCCCTGCTCTCTCAAGCAGGAGATACCTATTTCACTAATTCGGTGATACGAACCTTGTCTACTTTGATTCGCTAGATACCCGCTTATCGGGTGGGTGCTGATAAGTCTTGAATTACGCAAGATCCTTAATTTCTTATACGTGTACCAACGTGACATTTCGTAGCGTCGCATGATCTGCTCCGTACTCAACACACGATGTTCGTACAGGCCACGAAGTATCTCAATATCACGAGTTTGCAGAACCTTCACCACCTGTTTATTGCCCGTCTTCGACATGCGTTTCCCTCCTTTTTGATTGTTCGCCCCGGCTGTTTATTTTCGGTCACTTCTACACGGTGCTACGAATTGATTCAACTAAACCTCTCCGTTTTGTCCAATTCACCCAGAATTTAATAAACACAATAGCCACATACATTTAACCTTTTAATACTGGGTACAACATTGGGCCTGTGCTGGGTACAATATTGGGGTTCCGAAAAACCCTTTATATTGCACCTAAAATATGAGGCTTTTGCTCGGGTACAATATTCATATTCGAATGCCTTAAGAAACAATTAACCCCAAAATTTTTCTGATTTAGTATTTGATAGACTCTTCAATCGTTCTTTCTCCTTGCTCACTTTTTCTTTCTTTTCCCTTTTTACTCTTGCTCTATATTCTTCAAATATTTCTTCCTTCAATGTTGCTTTAGGGATTTTCGCTAAATGGAAATACTTTTCTTTCAAATAGGTCATAAAATCCCCGAAACTATCCTGCGATACTACAAAGACTTGCACATGATTTCCCCTTGGATCTAGAAACCCGATATCAAAGTTCCATACCCTCCACCAGCTATCGTCTCCGATAAGTCCCGTATGCCGTATTGCATCTTGAATAAGCTTTCGATTTCGATTATCTAAATCACGGATAATCTTATTTTCAAAATGTTGAGCAATGATAATTACTGACTTATCAAATTGATAATCGACCTTTGAAAAGTCATATGAATCATGGGTTGCACGAAAATAATAATGTCTAATCATTGCTAGATAATCCCTATCAGATTCTTTATATAGCGGTAAAGCACCTTCGTATGAAAACTGGAAAACTGGATAACCATTGATAATCATTGGTTTCACTTTCGCCATTGGGTAGACTGATGTCATCTTAATGGCAGCATCATTTCCCCCTATCCTATTTATTTGTGACATTAAATAAACTTTCATTTCTTCTAGGCTTTTTAATTGCTCGAAAAGCATGTTCCTTTCAGATTCCACCAAATTCATTCCTTTCTTTTTTGGGGACGTTATTTCACCAGTCAATCCCTTGATGTATCTGCATTCTTAAAACCCAACGTCGGACGTTAATAAAACTTTTTCCAACACGAATAACCCAACGTCAGACGTTGGGGAAATAGAAACCTTATAACAACACAGTTTACAGAGTATTTTCACGTCTGACGTTCATTTTCTTCGACGTCCGACGTTGGTAATCGGAAACACTGTTCTATCAATGTTTACACCCTACATTAACGTCGGACAAATCATTTCCGTATATTTATTACTCACTAACAGCCGTATATTCCGTTAAATACGGCATCGGATCTTCTTTTCCACCGGCACGAATTATTTCAAAATGTAGATGATTTCCGGTTGATGTTCCCGTTGAACCACATGTACCGAGCACATCCCCTTGAGAAACCACATCGTTTATTTTTACTTTCGTGGAATTTAAATGGGCGTACAAAGTGGTGACTTCCCCATGATTGACAATTACATGTAGTCCGTAACCATTTGACCAACCAGTTCCAGAAGCAAAAATAACATTGCCACTTTGAGCTGAAATGATAGGATCGCCGTTTGCACAGGCAAGGTCTACACCAGTATGCAGTCTTACATCACCATGGACGGGATGTATGCGATAACCGAACGGACTAGTAACACGTAATTCATTTAATACAGGTAACATCCACTCACCTATGACATTAACTTCACAATTCATCGTCAAGCCGCCAAATTGAGCAACCAGTTTGGTTACAGTCGGAACCCAGTGTTTATTTAAACCAGTTGGGTCATTGTCTGCTCCAATTGGCGCATACACACTGCCTAAATCAGCTATCGTTGTTAATCCATCCTTGATAATTCGGTTGTGTAGCGTATTCCCCATTGCATTTAAACCATCTTCAATTGTTGCGAATGAATATAAATACTTACTTCCTGTTGCAGGGTCCATCAAACCCCCAGGGTTGTTTTTTGTAATAACCGCAGGTGATGTTCCGAATCCTGTTTCATGAAATGCGACCGCTGACATCAATACCGGATCTATGCCATACTTTTCTGCAACATCAATAAACACTTGCCCTTTACCTGTAAATTTACCAGCATCATTAAATTGCGAGAAGAATACAGTTTCACTAATTTCACCATCCGCACGACATATTGCACCACCCCCAAAGTTCATCTGTTCATCATCTTCTTCTATAAAAATTATAAATACCCCCAAGAATAGAAGGAGGGCAAGTAGCGAAAACATTAAGAGCAAAACCGGGCTGGCTATTACTGGTACAATCCATAACAACTTTTTCATAATCATTCACCGAACTACTTGCTCTTAAAAGAGGTTTTGTTCGTTCCCTCCTCCCTATCTTTTGTCGTCGTAATTTAAGTAATACTCAACAATTTGGAATTCGCTGCTCTCATCTTTTTCAAACATCAAACTGTAAACATCCGTATCTTTTCTGGTTTTACCATCTCGATTTATCACTTCACTAATAACTACGGCATCCCATGAAATAGCAATTAATGTTGGGGCAACGGGTTCTTTAATCTCCACTGATAGAACTTTTCTTGAAACAATACCTTTCACATCTTTTAATCCCGTAATCTTTTCTTCTTCGTTATCCATCAGGTAGCTGATATAACCTTGATCCAACAGTCCCTCAACTGATTCTAAGTGTTTAATAGGGGATGCTTTATCAAATTCATGAAACTTTAAAGCAAATTCATTAGCAATTTCCATTGTTTTCTCCAAATCCTTATTGCTGAACATATCGCTTTGAGTCGGATTTTTTGAAACTTCTTCAGGAACTTTCAAATAGTTCTTTTCAACCTTCTCTTCTACAACAACAATATCTCCACTCCCTTCTTCCTTGGAATCAGCTCCCACATTTACTTCTAAATTTTCTTTTTTACTTTCATCTTTTGAAGTATATTGCCACATGTTTTCTTCCGCATTTCCATTAGGCGTTCCTATTGAATTATCATCTTCATTGTTCTTTTTTCCTTTATCGACAAAACCGATAAAAAAACCCAATAATAAAAGCGTGACAGCTAACCCCATCACGCCATAAGAAACTATTCTTTTTGTTTTCTCACTCACAAAAAATCTCAACTCCTTTTTCGTTATTGTGTTCGTTTAATAAAAGCCTTTTACTACTGCATAAACTTGTCAAACGATTTTAGATTATTTCCTTCCAAAATTGCTTTTCTTTCTTTTTCCAATTCGATTGCTCTTCTTTCATTTTCAATGTTGCTAGCAAACGTGTCAGCGAAACCGTTCTTCCATTCCCCCTTCTCTGCTTGTTCAACTACTAAATCAAAATGTCTGTTCATTTCACCTGGACTGACATTGTTTAAACCACGCTCGTTTAATGTATCTAGGGTTTGATTAATCATTTCAGGTGGCACCCCTTTATTCGCAAGCTCATTAGTCACCATTGATTTATTCATATGAAGTTCATATTCCACTTCACCGTATACATCTTGCTTCTCCTTCTGTAATTGAATTGATCTTCTTTCATCCGAAATTCCTTTTGCAAATGTTGTAGCGTAATCATCATTCAAATCGCCTTGCTTCATCAATTTGTCGTGTTGAGTATGCAATTCTTTCGGACTTACATCATGCAATCCTTGTTGATCTAATGCAGTCATCGTTGCATCAACCATTTCCGATGGGATTCCTTTGTCAGACAGAACCGCTTTTGCCTGTTCTTGTCTTTGTGCTCTTCCAGCAAACAATAAATCTTTTTCTTTTTCGATTGCATTGTTTCTTCGGTCATCTGAAATACCTTTAGCAAATGTTTGAGCAAAGTTACCATCCAAATCACCTTTACTACTAATTTTCTCGAATTGCTCATTCAGTTCTTCATCACTTAAATTAGTTACACCTTCTTTTTCGAGTGCTTCCGTCGTCTCCGCTTTCATTTCAGGAGTTAGATTTTTGTCATCAAAAAAGCCGTCTAACCTACCTTTATCAGTAACAGATAGCTTTGCGGCTTGTTGAGACTTTGTCATCTTACTCAAGTGGGCAAGATGTTGAGCTTTCATTGCAGAGCCAGCAACGTCACTTATGCCACCTTCTCCTGTTGCGACCTTACCAACGGACCCGCCAATTGCAGCACCTGTCATAGCACCAGCAGGACCTCCAACAACAGCACCCGCAGCAGCACCACCTACCGTAGCAACATTTTGTACACCCTTTTTAAATGGTGCTGTGAACGTCCCTGAACTTTCTCTCAGATCACGAATTGCATTTGATCCGGACGAGAATATATCTTTGATTCTGTTACGCAGGATGAAAATTGTTCCGAATAATAATAGATTGAACGTTGCTGCTCCCACGTAACTATAAAACGGATTAGAGCCCCCACTTATTGACTTAAAATCTCCAGCGTAAATAATATCCGAAATTACAAATACAATTAACGCTATGAATGAAACAAATATCTTCAAAGCTAATGGAATACCTAACTCAATGAAATATCTTTTTAAGACATTAAATTGTCCTGGTATTGCACCAATTAGTAAAGCAAACGGTGCAAGTGCCGCAATGACCATAAACCAGAACTGGAATAGAATTAAACAAAGCGACAATAAATATATGGGAATTGACACAAGCCCATTAATAACCATGTAGAAAAAAGAGAAAGCCAGTCGACTATTCACCGCAGAGTATTTCACCATGTTATTATCATAGGTTATTTTTGACGCTTCTTCTTCAATTACTTTGATTAGCCTATCTTCACCAATAGGTTCTTTTAAAATATTCTTAACACGCTGGATTCCTCTGTTTCGGTCACCATCACCAAGAACCTCCACGTCATGTGTACCGTACTGCATATACAAATACGGTCTATCTACAAACATCCCCCAAATACTATCTTTCATTTTCATCCTTGGATTATCAACGACTGAATCAGATTCACCGTTTTGACTTGGAAGGCTAACAACAAATCCACTTAATTCCGTTGTTATTTTATTAGCTCCCGTTAAAAGTGTCGTGTAATTAGCAAACATTAGGATTGCGATTGTCAATGCAATAATTGTTTGAAATACCGAAGTAAAGGAATCGAAAAAAGCACGCTTCACTATAAAAACATACAAAGCATACATACCAGTAATAATCGCTATTAGTTTTACAAGGTTGCCGAAGAGACCGTTTCCTATGCTAAACTTGCCACCTGAAATACCAGTGAGATTAGAAATTAACTTTTCAAGTTCCATTATAATTTTTTCTGTGAAATCAGCAGTATAAGCTAAGTCATACATAACTAGCATGGTATAGGTCAAAAAAATATTTATATCAAAAACGATATTGTTGACCAAATTAACCATTTCACTTAATTTATTTCCTACATTCTCTTTAACATCAGCCCACCCAAAGAGTTTATCGTAGGTATCAGCCCAAAATTTCTTACCTTCGTCAAAAGACTCCACATCCTTGTCCGAAACTGCATCTAAGTGATAATGAGATTTTCCATCGTCTTTAAACTCACCATATTGGTCCGTAATAATATCCATAATATCGGTTATCTTATTGGTTTCTACGCCATCATCTGCTAATCCCAAATGACTTACTCCCATACCGAAAAACAAGAATATCATTATGAATACAAGAAATACTTTTTTATAGTTAAGTTTCATAGAATCCTTAGGCAATAAAAAAATAACCCTTTGCATATAGCAAGGGTTACTAAAAGCCTGTTACCTCCTTCCGTATTTTATTTCGAAATCAGATTCTTATTTGCCTTTATCTTCTGCGGGCAATTCGTGAAGTACTGTACCCGTTTCGGAATTAGATTCATTTATCATATCTGGCCTAACATCATAATATGATCTGACTTTCCAATCTCTTTCTTCATTCTGTTTCAATATTATCCAATCGTTTACTATGACACCTCTATCATTATGTCTACTATATCTGTAAATGACTTCTCCGTTTTCTTCATCATAAAAGTTATCGTATCTTCTTAATTCATACTCGCCATCAAGTTCTTCAAATTCATTGGGTAACCTATGTG
The DNA here is from genome assembly GCF_018309085.1 of Sporosarcina sp. Marseille-Q4063. GTDB lineage: Bacteria > Bacillota > Bacilli > Bacillales_A > Planococcaceae > Sporosarcina. The sequence continues at coordinate 1,511,759 of NZ_CP070502.1, forward strand.
CATCGAGTAGGTTACCTGACTTTTCTTTTAATTCTTCAATTCCTTTTGGCGACATATATTTAAGTACTTCCGGATAGTTTTGTTCAATTTTCACCACCATAAAATCATGGGCTACCACATCTGTTTCTTTAAAAACCTTTTCATATTTCTTTGCATTGTCATTTTCTTTTTCGTTTACTGTTTCACTTACATTGGAATTACAGCCTGCAATTAGAAAAGCCATACCAAATACAATTGCTAGGCTTAAAATACGTTTTATATTCAACGTGACACTCCCTTTCTTTGTGTTGTATATTATCATATTACTCTTTCTTTTTCACGCTCCCTTTCCTCTTCGGATGATGTAGAAGAATCGAATGCATCTAATAACTCAACGAACACTGGATTAATTTTAACGACCGCAGAACGACCGTAAATATCCTGGAATAGAGCTTCCCCACGATCCAATGCTTTTAACGTTTCAATGTTTGCATTCGTTGGAGGTAAATTTAGATAATCTAACATTTCTTCCGCTTCACTAGTTTTACGCAGTCCGAAACTAAATTTCATTCCCATATTTGCAACATCATTCCCATGGTCTGAGGCATTTTGTGAACCCTTTATTAGTGTCGTATTATAGAAACGGCCCATTCGCACGATAAAATCCATTAATTCAGCTCCAATTGGACTTCGTTCAATTGCACTTGCTTCGTCTTGGAGAATGAACTTATGTGTGCCCCTATCACTCTTAAACATATACTGTTTTGTCCATGCAGTGATTGAAATCATAATGGCTTCCGATATCTTGTGAATGTTTCTAATTTTCTTCTTCTCACTGGACGAGGGTAAGTTTAGGTTCTGAATCATGAGTACCTGAATCGGTTTGTCGTGTTCCAGCACTTTAAAGCTTTGGCCCACTTCCCCGAATAGCAACATGGATAACTGATTACGTTTCAATGTTTCCAGCGTACCTCTCAACCGTTCTAATGCTTCATAGCGACTATTCGACATGCTTTCTGGACGATTACCATACAACTCATGTAAATAGGTTAGAACCCTTCCAATACACGGGTCATCTTCATTCGCTACTTCTTCAACCGCTTCACTCAAAATGTTGTACGCATCTTCATTCAAATCAATGTTGGCCAGATACGAAAGAATATCCATCGTAATGTCTTTGGCTTCTTCGATGTTCGTACTTGTTCTAAATGGGTCAAGTGAACCCGCATCATCAGGATCAGAACCAAGTGTCCAAACTTCTATGAATTCTTTCGGAATAAACGGGAGTCCCTTATCCCATCCCGTTCTATCACCTTTAGGGTCTATAATTAACCCTTTGGAGCCGGTAAGTGTCGCAAGATAAATAAACAGATTCATGAAGAAGGATTTTCCTCGTCCCGTCATTCCTGCAACTAGAACTGATATTGAATCTACTACGTTACCAAGCCCATCAAATGCTTTGGCTGCTAAATCGGGCTGGATAAAGACCGGCTTAGAAAACTGTGAAGTATGACCGATATAAAACCCTCGATTATCTCCAATGTTTGTTGTGGCACCGAACATCATTCCAGCTAACACACCAGGGGCAACTTCCATCTTATAATCATCGTGATACTTTTTCGAACCTGGAATAGCTTCCAATAAGAAATGAACTTGTTCACCATAAGGGGCGACAATTTTTAAACCGTACTTTGATAATTCATTTCGCAACAATCCAACTCTCGTCTTTAATTGTTCTTCGGTTTCAGCAGTTACCTTAAAGACAAACGAAACAGCGAACCCAGGAAATCCTGTTTGCTTAAAATAGTTTTCCATTTGAATCGTACCACTCTGCGAAACATCGACACTCATATCTACGTCCTGACCACCCTTTTGGGCTTCATTACGTTGGTCTCTGAATTCCAGTTTTGCATTACTTAATTTCTTTTTAATTAATTCATTCGGTTGATTTTCCGCGCGAATTGAAACGGTTAACGGAAAGGGCATACGCAATTGAATCCTATAGAGCCATTCACTGCCAGGATGATGCTGAACATCGTCCATGCATTCAATCGTTAAGTATTGACAGTAGAGACTTTCAATTTCGTTAGCATCAGTAATTCGACTCAACATCAATGTTTTCGGACCAATTTCTTTGATATTCGAATTTTGGACATCAAAGAACTCCTTCTTATTATTGCGAATCGCTTTATGTTTATTTCCTTGCTTATCAATCCCTTCAACAGCTTTACCAATTTCATAAGAATTACGAATCTGAACGTCTGTATTGTTATTTCTGGTGCTGAAACTTTTCTCAATAATAAATACTAATTCTTCCGTCGTTACTTTGTGAATCCGTGAACCGAATGAATTATCTATTGCTGATTCGATTGAAACTGCTTGGCTTTGAAAAGCTTTGATTTGGCTATCTAAAATGTCATCGGGGTACAATCCTACCGCTTGATATAATGGTGAACTGAAGCCTTCAATAAACTTTTTAACAGATGTTAGGGCATTTATACCCGCATTACCCGAAGCATATTTATTTTTCTCAGGATCTAACTGAATACCAATGTAGTGATGATACTCACTGGACTCATTCAATTCTCGTTCGTTTTCTAAAGCCCTTTTGACTTGTTCTATATACTGAATCCCATTTTCTCTCAACGGATAATCTTTCAGATTCATTTCTTCAATTGTAGCGTTCAAAATACCTGTAATATTCGTTGGATTAGGAACTACTAAATAATGCAAATCAAGACCGATGTTTGTCAGAAATGACATCTGTTGTTGAAATGGAATTATTTTTTCATCATCTTCTAAAAAATCATAATTAAATCCCTCTATTTTGTAATAAGCCCATACTGTCCCGTCATGTGCAAATACTAGATTGTTTTCTATATGCTTAACAGGAAACTCAATTTTCATAGTGTACCACTTCCTTCATAATTTATTGGAACAAAAGATGCTACAAATATAAACGGCTTCTAAAAGGTAACTATTTCGCATCCTCGTTCAGTCCTGTAGAAATAAAAGGATCTTAAGAATGTTTCGAACTATCAGGGTTTGTCGGCCTTTCCGGCTCCGTTGCTACTTCTGGATTCAAGGGTTCAAATGGCTGGGATTAATGTCTTAATATCAGAGTGACGCCTAGTACAAATGTGAAAAGAACAGCAACACTAATTACGACAAGAGGGGTTCGATTTGTTCGTTCTTTAGTTTTTTTCGGATTCGTTTCTTTTTGCAATTGTTCCGTTTCTATTTCCGGCAGTTTTTCAGCATCCGCGTTCTTAACCACGGTTTCATTATTTTTATAATCGACTTGTTTTACACTAGCTACTTTCCCCCTATTTGAAATTCGATTCATATAGTCAAGGGCATTCTTTCGTTTTTCATCAACCTCTGTTGCAATAGATATATCGTCACTTACCGGATGAACAGGTTCATTAAAGGTAAAGTAGTTATGGAATTGGTAATCCTTTTCTTTCTCCACTTCTCTACCTCTATAAACCGTGCTGTCTTTTATTTTTCTTGCTTGATATAAAATAAATGAACGGAAGAAGTGTACGGGTGATCTACCTTCCGTTCCAACATCTGCAAGCAACCATGCAAGCCCAATTGGAATAAGAGTTAATATCCCGACAGGTATCCAATTAATTAACCTTCCAATCCCCGGTGTGAAATAAATAGTTGCCTCCACTATCGCTATCACAAAGAAATACATAACCGCTTTTAAACGAATTGGTCTACCTAGTTCTAACCCGAATATTTGATAGAGCTGACGCTCAAAACGAATGAAGTTATTAAGCACATACAACGGAATCTTATTTATGTCTTTTCACCTCCAAGCTGTAATTTTCCAAATGAATAACAAGAGGGGCTACATATGTACAAGCCCCCTTGCATTAAAGTGTTTAAATTTAGTTACCTAAATTCAATTTCTCAGCTATAAACTCGGATATGTTAATTAAAATGTCTGGTTGTACAATAAAGATTCCAATGAACGCAAGACCGATAACAACACCAATCATTGCAATCCATGCTCTTTTAAACGCAGTCACAATTAATGCAACAAAAAGAACGATGAATAATGCCCATTTGATTTCTTGTGAGAACCAAGTAAATAATCCTTCTAAACTCATACAATTCACCTCCCTTTAAAATAAAAAAATACAGACACAACTGTCTGTACCTACATACCGCTATTCATTTTCATTCATCGCTGTCTTATTCCTAATTATCTTTCTCGCCTTCCATATCCATTTCTTTTTCTACATTTGCTATTTCCTTGTCCTTTAACTCATCAATGTATTGTTTATTGTTGACGAATAAAACGGTGTAACGCATCTCGCTTTCAGCCAAGACAAGGATGTAAGTAGATGTAAATTCAATTCCTGTTTTTGGTTCGGCCAACACGACGTCCGTTTTTACAATTTTTTCGTTCGCTTTCTTACCTTCGAATATTTCGGTGTTTTTTAAACTAACAAAACTCATTGTTTGATTTAGACCATTTTGATGATGAGGGTCCTCAATGATATAAGTCAACTTATCTTTTGAGTCGTTTGCGTATGCTTCAAAAAATGTTTCCATGAAAGCACGAACGTTTTGAGTGCTTCCATCCTTAATGGGTTTCAACCCTTCCGTTTCAGATTCAATATTTTCATCAATTTTTTGTTCATCCAAATACGTAAAGCTCGGAAGTTCATAAACCGCGAAACGCCTTTTTTCATCATCATAAAAAATTGGAACAGATATATACTTTACTGTTTCAATCTTTTCTGGAACAACACGATTTTTTTCTGTTTTTTTATTATTCTCCTTTTTTTCTTGGCCAGCAGCAAAGTTTTCGAAATTAATTTTTACTTGAAAGGTGATTCGTGCTCGATTATCAGCCAAATCTTCAACTTCTTTTAATATTATATCTTCCCTTGCAATCGTAGATTTCCACTGCTTATCGGCTATTACAGCATGAGCATTTACCTCTTTCGGTAGATAATAACTTAGTTTTTCTACTCGTTGTTCTCGATCCTCGTCACCAATATTCCATGTAAAATATTCCGAAACAAAGTCTTTGGAAAACTCTACTCCCTCAGCTGCTAAAGCTTTATTCACTTGTAGATTCTCTGTTTTATCGCTAGCTTTTGACTTCCCACTGGATGAAAATATATTTACGAAAACGATTAATAGCATAAACAAAAAAAGCATCCAGAATGTAAATGCACCAAGCTTTTTAGCTCGATATCCTTTCGGTCTGCTTTTCTTTTCTAGTTTTCGCATATCTTTTTTTCGTTTTTCATTTTCAGATGATTTTTTTAATACATCCATTGACTTTTTTACAATTCCATCTTTTTTGTTGATAGATTTACCTAACTTTTTCCGCAATATTTGTTAACCTCCTTCTTTCTTTTTTTGTTCAGATTTAGCACTATTCATCACATTCTTTTTGAACTTCCCACCATAATAAAAACAGCAACAATTAAAAGCAGTGTAGTGATTGTGCCATATTTAACAAGGGATGATTCATAAAGAGTGTCTATGTGCATTTTCAGTTCTTCCCACAACGGGACTAGGGTTGGGAACTGTTCTAATAAAAGACTTCCGACAACTGCAATCAAGAATATCATTAGAATTATTCCGATAATGTTTTTAAACACGAATTCACCTCCCTTCAAAAAATACTCAATGAAACCAACCGTCTATTATTATCGATAGACAGCTTATCTTCTAGCTGAACTTGATCTATTTAGACTCTTTGCTACTAACGAGGCAAAAAATACCATACTTATGAAACGACCAAAACGGTTCATTTTCTTTATTAGCCCTTCTCTATTGACAAAACGTTTTTTTCGTTTGGCAGGGTCTGGCTGGCTATATCTAGGATGTTCCTTTTCAAATAGATAGATAGCGTCCTCATCTGTTCTTGCTCGCCCTTTTTTCATATACTCAATCATTTTTCCCAACTTCGCTTTTGAATGATACATAGGAATTAGAGTAGATTTAGTCATCAACGCATCTTCAACCGTTTTAATATTTTCTTGAAGCACTACTTTATTTTGTTCAAAGAAGAGTGATGCTTCATTTACCCCTACTCTAGATTTGTTATATTTCCTAACAATAAAGTTATAGACGTAAATAAACAGAACGATTATCGCAGTGTAAATTGCTGTATAGAACAGAAAAACAGGTGTATAGATGAAAATAAAAAGATCAACACCATTACGAACATAATTAACAAGCACCATGAAAATCGGTACCCAGACGAAAAGACGCGTTATCGTTTTACTGATTGCTGCTTTACTTACTGTCTTTTCATCCAATGGACACTTATAAGCTGATTCTAATTCTTCTAATTCATTTTCTAACATTTCTTTTAGTAACACAGTTCTATAGGTTTCTTCCAAATTCAGTAGCATGAAATTACTCCTTTCAATTTAATTTGATAACGGTGATACCCTGTAACGTGCTTTCAACCCTTCCAACTTCGCCTCAGGCATATCAACGCAGTAATAATCCGTTGCATGGTGTTCAATCCTGCTGGGAACGTAATAACCTCCATCCTTCATTTCTGTATCATCTCGCCATATATCAATCAATCCGCCACTTGTTAACTCAAAACCGTTTAGTTCATACCGGCCTCGTTCATTTTTACGTAAATATCCTTCGAGTTGAAGTACCTTATTCAAATCAACAATTGATGAATATGCTTCTTCAAGTCCCAATTTGGCTTTATACAACGTGAAATACTTTTGCACATCATCCGAATTCAAATTGAAAATATTGATGTTATCCATAAGTTCATCCATTTCCTTTAAAAGTCGTTTTATCGTACTATCTGCTTTGCGATAACTTTCTACGGTATCTTCCACTAATTTCATTTTAAAATGCCCCCCTATTATTTATTAGCAATCGTTAATATGAATTCCCTAAATTCAATAGCTGAATGGATCCCTAAAGCCTCTCTAATTTTCTTTTTCGTTACGCCTTCTTCAAGCAGCGTTAGTATTTCTTGAGTTGTAATCTCTTGTTTCTTTTCCAGAATCGCTTCAATGTTCGTATCTGTATGCCATAGCTCGTCACCCACGCTCCGCATTCTTTTATAGTTCGGACACCCACCACATATTGATTCGACAAGTTCCTTGATTTGTGAACTATCCCCCGTCATTACTAAACCTCTATATTCACAGGAGTCACACACTCTCAGCGTTTCAGATACTTTTAAGAATTTTTGCTTTTTGATTTTACGCAACTCTTCCTTTGTCCTAACCATTTCGGCACCTCCCTCTAATTAATCAAAATTAACACCAAAAGACGATAGCATCGCACTCGCGCTATCGTCAATCGCTTGATCATTCATTTTGTTGTCGTCAGATTCGTTTATTTCTTCATTTCTAATTGCAACACCCGTTCCTATTTTCATTAGCAACTCCTGATGTTGCAACTCCTGACTCTCTTTTAATGACTTTATTTCAGCCACAAGTCTTTGAATATCTTGTTGAGTTTTCTTTCCATCTAACATCGTACGATAGGCGAATCTCAGCATCTGACGAATTGTTTCACTCCGCTTGTTATCCGGTACTTGTTGAAGTAAGTGATAAATTTCTTTATCCTCTTCTTGTAGTCGAAAACTATATCGCTTTTCCCAATTAACGCTCATATCAAATCACTGAATTTCTACGTTCTAATTGACCGAATACTGATTTACCCAATCTTAAATAACCTATTGTGTTTGCAAACTGGCTTTCAGTAATCTTCAACAATCGATTATCAAAGTGAGGCTGGATGAACGGCTCAAATAGTTCACCACCACCACCGGCCAAGAAGATTGCATCAAATAAATCTGATTCTTCAGCCCACACATTTTTTAATCGGTCAACAATATTCGTGGCAATGGACTTCTTACTCGACTGAATGATTTTCCTGAAATCAATTTTATTTCCCTTGTAACTCAATTGTTCGTCTTTTAAAATTCGGGAAATGTAATATTCACTTAAATCCGCACCACCCGTTTTTGTTTTGAAAACTTGACGTATATCTCTGTACAGATTGTTTACACCGTCATCCACCGTTCCAGATAATTTTGCCATTGGAACAAATGATCCATTTTGCTGAATTTCAACAACAACAAAATCCGTTGTCCTAAATCCGATATCAACCAATCCAATAAGCGTTCCTTTGTTCATTAAATGAGGATAAGTATATTTACCATCGTGATTAATTAATGCTGAAAAGATTGCTGAAGCACCTTGCGGAAATACTAAGGCACGTTCAATATTTACTTGTTTAGCACCTTCCACAAGCGGACCCGATTTCCATTCAATATGTGACTGAATCCCTGTAATGGACGTTTGAAAATCCTTTGCCTGTGCTTGATAGAAATCAAGTGGGAGTCCTGTTGACAGATTCACAGAACCGCCCCTGCCGGCCGTTACAAGATGAATAGCTGTATTTAGTAAAATATGTGTGTACATATGATTAAAACGTTCACGTTCAAAGATACGAGATAAAGAACGAGATTCATTTGCTAGCTCGCCGACAAAATAATCTTCACCTTTAATTGCTACATGTATATTTGCTAAGTCATTTGGTGTATCTCCAAGGATATTCGTGATTCCTCTGTCGTATCCTTTTCCAACCAACGAGGGGAAAATTACACGCTTTCCTGATGACGAAATCGCTTTGACGTAGCCATAACCTAAATCCACTGCAACGTTTTCCAATTTTTTACCTCCTATAAATTCAAATTACTTTTGTAATTACAATCCAGCCAATAGTTAAGACAAGTAACAGTCTTGTAATTCGGTCTATCCATGTAAAACCAAATGATGGAATCGGAATCCCAACGGACTTAGCAGACGGATAGAAGAACTTCACTTTTCCAGTAAGCATATCTCCAGCAATATGTGAAAGTATTCCTGCACTCACTGACAAAGCCACCCACCAATCTGTAAACAGATAAATAAAAAGCCCTGCTAATAATGAAAATAGCAGGGAGTGTGTAAAAGTCCGATGACCAAATATAGAATTAAGTGGTATAGCTATGAAAAAGAACACCTTCCCAAATTTAGACTTCGGTTCATCGAGATCCGGTAGCACACCTGCAATTCCTCCTACCACCGCTCCCCGCCAATCACCTCCTGTAACTGTATATCCGGCTACCATTCCTGATAAAGCGTGTGTGGACCACTCCATGAATCAACCTCGATTCTAAACTATCATTTGCTTCCTTCATTTTTTCCTATCCCAATTTATATCCCCTTCCTTCCAATTAATGATTTTGTTCCTCTTAAAAACAACCAAAACATTTCGATTGCTTTTGACAGGTACAAAAGTGGTTACGATTAACATATTCCCGTTCAGTTGTGTTGTACAAAAAACTTATCAAAGCACGTAAAATACTATTGAAGAGAAATTAAAGAGTGAAGAGTGAAACATGGGATTTTTGCAACAAAAAAACACTGAAAATAATCAGCGTTTTTTGGTTATTACTTTATCTTGCTTCTTAAACAATCGAGCCCAATTACAGAGAACTAAACACGGCTATTCCCAAATAAATTAAAGTGAAAGTGAAAAACACCATAAGAAATGTAGAAGTAGCCTTTGGCAATTCTCCGTAAAAATATATAAATGCTATCCCAATTAGTATATGAATAATAAAAAACAGAAGAAATCCCATATATCACATCTCCTACCTATCATTCTGGCCCGTTTGTTGAACTTCAAGAACTTTTTTAATACTGAATATCATTATAGCAAAGATACCCCAAAAACCTTTAGAAAAAGGAAAAGTATTCTAATTTCGATGTAATTGAATCGTTACTTCACTTTTTATACCACTCAACTGAACGGGTTTGATTCACATAAATATTCACTATATTAAATTTGGATCATGGCGTTGAATGCGTTAAAACATGGGCTGAATAATTGAAGGGCTGAAAGAGCAGACATCGCGATTCTTCCCTTTTTTCCAGCCCAGGTTTTAATTCGTCCCAATTTCAATTTCCAAAACTACTGCAAAATAATGGGGTGTGCAATCTTTTATAAAACATAATGACATATCATACGCTTTAAATTACAACTACTTTCCTCCGAACTATACCCTCAAAATACAGGTGAAAATTCTAGTATGGCAGTTGTATATATAAGAGTGAGATAGAATGTCTTCCTGAAATTCCCCAAAAATGCTTTCACAACAACGTTTACGCGGCCTTTTACGTGTAGAGATTTATCTACACATGTGTCGATATTTTTCGACACCCCATTTTCATATTAATCCCTTCAACATGCGCATAGAAGGTGTAGATTTTTTTCGACACCCTCTAAATGAAGTGCTGAAACTTTATATAAATCAACAATAATGGGTGTCGTATTTTCTCGACACCTCGCTAATTCATTTCATTTTTTTGAATTCCAAATAACTTTTCCTGCTATACAACCTTCCAAACTCTTCTCCATTTTTTATCCATAGCTTCCAGGAAAGCAAAGCCTTTTTTCTTTCCAATTTGTCAAATTCGATAACCAACTTCGATAATGTAGCATTTATTCTGTTCCGATCTCCGGCATAAATAATTTCAGGATTCATAAATAATGGTCGACGAGTAACACTTCTTTTATGTTCCTTAATCTCCTGTGAATCCACCAGTTCAAATAATATGCCTTTTACAAGAAGACTTTGGATTATTGCACTAATTCCTGTTCGATCACGATTTAAATACTTTGCAATTTCTGATACTGTCATAAATTGTCCGGATTCTCTATCAGTAATCCCATTTGAATGCAACTGGACCAACGGCATCAAAGAAAAAAGAAAACCTAACTCTGCATTTGTCAGGTATTCTTTCCTGATAAGCACATCGAGGTTTTCTTGAATTGTTTGAACAAACAATGCCTTGTTTTTATTTTTCAACTTGTAAAGGGCGTAACCTTGCCCATTTGCTTTCTGTTCCTCTATTGCTACAGCAGCTACATCAACTAACCTTTCACCATCGCGAATTCTAGCTTGCTTTTCTGCTGTTTCTACAGCGTCACGCATGTCCATATCACCCCCTCCCACCGCTTGCATCTTCCCTACTGAACCGGTTGTTATATTCGGTATACGAAGTGATACGATCTGATAAGCCACTGTTTCTTTCAGTGAGTTTATTATTTCCAATAGCAATTTCCATCGCCTTTTGTGTACCAATCAAAACGATTCTTTCTTTTGCCCTTGTCATGCCTGTATACATTAAATTCCGCGCCAACATAACATAATGGCTCGTGGTAGCAGGGATTATAACTATAGGCGCTTCACCGCCCTGTGACTTGTGAATAGTGATGGCATAACCTAATTCTAATTCGTTGGTTTCACTCTTTTCGTATGATACTTTTACTCCCATAAAATCGCATGTCATTTTTTCAACGATTTCATTATCTTTATTTACTTCTTTTGAAATATTAGTAATCACACCAATATCGCCATTAAAAACACCTTTTGATTGATTATTTTTAATTTGAATGACTTTATCACCAAGTCGGAATAGCCTTTTCCCAATCTCCCATTCATTTTTAGTAGATTCAGCAGGGTTTAAGGCATCTCTTAACTGTTTATTCAATGCAAGTGTTCCAGCAGGTCCTTTTTTCATCGGACTTAATATTAAAATATCCGATATGGAATAACCTAATTCTTGAAAACGTAAAGCACTTTTAACAATCAATGCTGCAATTCCTTTTGGATCTTCCTGATTAATAAAATAAAAATCACCTTTATCGCCGTCGATAAGAAGTGATTTACCTTGATTAACTCTATGGGCATTACTAATGATTTGGCTTTCCTGTGCTTGTCTAAATACTTCTGTAAGGGCCACAGTTGGTAATCCTGACTGAATCAAGTCACTTAGAACGTTCCCAGGACTAACTGATGGCAATTGATCCCTATCACCCACAAAGAGAATTTTCGTGTCTCTTTCAAGTGCATCTAACAGTAAACTAGCCAACTGAACATCCACCATCGACATTTCGTCAACGACTAACAAATCGCAAGGAAGTTTATCTTGCCAATTATAGGTTGGAATTTCTCCCTGCTGGTACCCAATCAGCCTGTGGATTGTAGATGCGTCATGTCCGGCCACCTCTGACAATTGTCTACTCGCCTTTCCGGTTGGAGCAGCTAGGCATATAATGTCTTCTGGATGCATTTCTTTGTACATGTCGAGCATGGCACGAATAACGGTAGTCTTTCCTGTACCCGGACCACCAGTAAGTATTAACATCTGTTCTTCAAATAACCGTCTAACCGCTTCACGTTGCTTCTCAGCGAGAATTATTCCCCGCTTCTTTTGATACTTGAGTATCTGCTTATCTAACGAAGGCAATGCTACGCCATCCCGAGAACCTCTCATTTCTGAAAGTTTCCGAGCTAACCTATCTTCATATGTGAATAAAAACTTTGGATAAACGAAATTATCTTCAATAACGATATGTTTCTCTTCTAAACGGTAAATACTTTGTGTTAATTCATCCATCGAAACTTTGTTTTCATCAAGTGTATTATGATTTAACGAACGGGCAGCTTCCGCAAGAAGACTTTCTTCAGTGATATAACAATGGCCGGAAGTGAAGCACTTTTCTTTCAAGACATAGTTCACACAAGCATCAATGCGATATCCTGATAAGGGTGATATACCCATCTTTTGAGCAATCTCATCAGCCTTTAAGAATCCTATCAGGTTTAATTCTGTTAGCTTGTATGGATTTTTTGTAACTATTGCTACCGTATTTGACCCATACTCTTTATACAGCCGCATTGCCATACTTGCGGTTATTCCGAACACAAGTAATTCCGCAATGATTTTCTGTACCTCAAACGTAGACCTGATGCTTTCTACGATGTTATTAGCCCGCTTCTTCCCAATTCCTTTAATACCTTGTAAGCTTATTTCGCCTTGTTGAGTGATTATCATCAAAGCGTTTTCACCTAACTTTTCAGCAATCATGATTGATTGCTTTGGTCCACATCCTTTTACAAGAGATGATGAAAGGAATGCAATAACTTGATCTTTTGTTTGAGGAATCGGTCTTTCCCAAAACTCCACCGCGAGCTGTTTCCCAAACTTCGCATGATTTTCCCAAGCACCGCGAACCTTTACTTCTTCACCTTTGTCTACCCCGTAAATGCTCCCTTTAATTGTGAGTTCTTCTTTATCCGTTTGCAATTTAGCAATCAGAAAATCCTCATTCCGATAAAGAACCCTTACAACTTTTCCTATGAATTCATTCATTCCATACTCACCATCTTGTCGTGTCCACACAATATGGATATAAAGCGTTTAAAAAATTCGAAAGAACTCTGGGCTGGGAAAAGGCTTTGTACTTCAATATCATTATAAAGATTCAAGAATATATCCAAAGGCACAACTACTGTTTGTCGTTTACGACGAATATAAGCTTTACATCGTTCTACGTTTCTCTTGATTGAGTTAGAAGAATTAATGTCATTTTTCATTTCATTAATAGATTCAACAACATCAGTAGCAATAATATCAATTTTTTCAAGTAACACTTTTTCTTCATCGGTACCAATAACTTTATTCGCTTCATACAGAATTTCATTTCTAACTTCAACAGCTTCTTCACTTGAAAGAAGTTCTTCAAATTGCATTTCCACTTCTGGTGTAGTATCTACCTGTTGAAAAAAAGCATCGACTTCTTCTTGCGGAACATTATACTTACTTGGAATTCCAGTTACATTGGGCACAGATTTTACTAAATGCCACAAATTATCTGGGAAGTAATAAAAATCTACATTTAACTCCACTAAAATATAGCCGCTTATAACGCTACTTATTTTCTTCGTATTCATTCGAACCTCTCTTAATTCTTTAGATAATCCACGGATACTGTCTTTGTAAGTTTCAAGCAATGCAAGAGAATTGGCATCTTTGTATTCTTTCAGTTTGTCACAAGCGATGCGAAGATTGTTTAGGCCTGCTTGGATCCTTTTTACATACAAGTGTTCAGAAATGTCCTCTGAATTTAATTCCGAAAGATCAACAGCAGTATTGCCATCACGAATAATTTCAGTGAATGTTTCCATTGCATAGATAGCTTTAACCATTGAATCGCCTACTCTATTCAAAACATTATTCAACATGTCTTTCACTTCAATTTCCGTACCGCTCCGAACCTGAACTACAAAGTATGTCATATCTCTTCATCCTTTCTTAGTTTGTGCATTTGTTATATGCACTGCATATTAATCATCCGAAGATTTCTCCTTATCCCCGTTACCTAAAAACTCGATGGAAGTTCTTATCTAGAAAAACTGCCATCTTTGATGCTTGAAATGACCAGGTCTGACCTTTTCCTTTTGGATAGAAAACAAAGCCACCATTCTCGCTATCAAGTTCTTTTCGAAATTGTTGTCGAAAAAGAATATTTTCTTTTAACCATTCGTGTTTTTTGCCTGTACGATGTTCTAACTCTTTCATGCTCCAATACACGCCACTTAGTTCTAGTTTTCTTAATTCTTCAAGTTCCACTTTGCCGATCAATACAGAATCTTGCGGAATTGGAATTGTAAGATTGACTGAAAGTTGTTGCACCATTCCGGTTCCTCCTTCTTTGATTTGTTGAATTGGATTAAATTTAAACTTTACGTTGAATCATTTTTCAAAAAAAATAGCGACTGGTACTTTTAATTGTTTTGCAATTGTTTCTAACTCGGCAGTAGTAATCGGGCGTGCCCCTCTCTCTTTCATACTGTAGGACTGTACTGTAATGTTAAGCTTTTCAGCAATAAGTGATTGATTAACATTTAACTTCTTCCTAATACATCTAATTTTCTTATTTACTGAACTCGTCATTTATTCACCACCCAAGATAATTAATTCAACGTAAAGTTTAATTTCTAATTTCACTCTATTCAACTTATCGTTTATTGTCAAGTTATAATTCAACTTTTAGTTGAAAAGTATTAACTTTACGTTGAATTAGGGTATAATTACTTATAGGTTAGAAAAATGGAAATGGTGATTATATGAGCTTAGGAGTTCGGTTAAAAAAGGAAAGAGAAAAAAGAAATTGGTCACAGGTAGATGTAGCAAAAAAAGTTGGTATTACCAATGCTGTATTATCTAACTATGAAAGAGATTATCGTGATCCTGATACTGAAATATTAAAGAAATTGGCAGATCTTTATAATGTTTCAACTGATTTCCTTCTTGGCCGCACGAATAACCTTTCCCCTTATGGCAATGACGAAGAGGGATTCCAAAAAGCTATTTCCGATCCTGACTTAAAACGTTGGCACTCGGAATTACCTAATTCTGATGAAGAAGATTTGCGGAAATTGCGTAAAATGTGGGATATTATTAAAAACGCAGAGAAATAAAACGTCTTTTAAAATCATAGAAAAATATAAACCCTATCTTTTTTATCGAGATAGGGTATTATTATAACTATTAACCGAACATACATTCCTATCAGTTCGTGAAAAGGATGTCGAATTAACTTTGAAACTTTCTGGTCTGTCTTTAATAGAAGAAAAGGTTCTTTCAATTTATCGTTTGCTAAACATTTCAGAACCATCACAGCTTTATCATGACGCTCTTATCGAAACTATTTCAGAAATTTTACAAATCAATACCTATTACTTCGATGAGTCTAGTGAGGCGAATAATTTGGGAGGGGCTTACTGTATTTTTCTTAATGAGAATCAAACAAAACAGGAGATTTGGCAGGACTTTGCACATGAGCTGGCTCACATTTTGAACCATGAGGGATACCAGTTCTCTATGAACGATCCATTTCGCAAGTATCAAGAGTGGCAAGCAGAACAGTTTGCATTTCATTTTTGTATCCCAACGTTTATGTTGAATCATTTGGAATTACCACGACTTAGATGCGAAGCAGTTGGACTAATTGCAACTCTATTCAACGTTGAACATACCTTTGCGGATGTAAGATTGGAAAAGTGGTTACAGAATCGGGATTTTTGTTTTTTGGCTAGATTATAATTTCTTTATAGAAAGGATAGAATTAAAGTGGCTTCATTTCAAAAAAGAAATAAAACTTGGCAATACCAAGTTAGTCGTATGGTTAACGGAGAACAAAAACCTATTAGAAAAGGAGGTTTTCGAACAAAAAAAGAAGCACAGGTGGCTGCTGCCCAAATAGAATCAGATTTACATAAAGGAATAAATCCATTCTTAACACCTGAACCTTTTGTTAATTATTTCGAAGGGTGGGTAAAAATTTATAAAACGGATATTAGCAATTTCACCAAAAAACGTTATAAAGATTCTTTGAGAGCAATTGAAAGTTATTTTGGTTATAGACCTATTCAAAATATAAAAAAACGTGAATATCAGGACTTTTTAAACACCTTCGCAAAAACTTGGGCTAAAGAAACAACCAGGAAATTACATAATCACATAAGGGCATGTGTTAGAGAAGCAATAGACGAAGGTTTAGTTCGTGTGGATTTTACTAGAGATGCAGTTGTTACAGGTAATAATCAGCCAAAAAGGCCAGAAGAAAAACATCTAAATTATACAGATAGCTGTAAACTCATGAAAGGCTTATACAAACGTTTGGATCGTTCACTTAGCTTTTACCTACTTCTACTTGCATTAACATCTGGAATGCGTTTTGGGGAGCTTGTAGGCCTAACCAGAGATGATTTCGATTTCAACAACAATTTATTACACGTAAAAAGGACTTGGGATTATAAAGATGGATCCGGATTTTCAACCACAAAAAACAATTCATCAGAGCGCGTAATCTTAATAGACCAAGATACCATGAATGTCTTTAAGGATTTATTTGAGGAAACTCCGCCTAATTTGCACGACTTGGTTTTCTTCAGTCCATATAATAAATCAAACGTGCTAACAAATGCAGCAGTAAATAAAAGTTTAAGAATAATATTGGATGAATTGGGGATAAGACATATTACTGTTCATGGATTAAGACACACACATGCTAGTATTCTGTTGTACAAAGGGATTTCAATTTATTTTGTTTCAGAAAGATTAGGTCATCGAACAATCGATACAACAATGAGGCATTACGCACATGTTTTAAATGAGTTAAGAGCAAAAGATACTTTAAATACAGTAATGACATTTACAGAAATGAAGAAAGGATTAGGATGAGATTTGTGTATAATTTGTGTATAAAATTTTCATTTACTACCGTATTCAATCGAATTCCCTAAAATAAAAAACCACTTACAAACGCTGTTGTAACAACGTTTCCAAGTGATTTCCCTTCTCTTAACTTATCCAAAATTATTGTAATTACGCCCTCGGCGGGAGTCGAACCCACATTTTAAGCTTCGGAGGCTTACGTGCTATCCATTGCACCACGAGGACAAAAGGTTTTGCTACTTTCACAGCAACATTATAAATTGTACTAATGATTACACAGAAAAGCAAGGTATTTTTATAAGGCTTTAAATTTGACCTTTATTGACCATGCTATGTTATGATACAAGTACAGTTGAATTTAAGGAGGAATTATTATGTTAATACCTACAGTAATTGAACAAACAAGCCGCGGGGAACGTGCTTATGATATTTACTCCCGTTTGTTGAAAGACCGGATTATCATGCTTGGAAGCGCAATTGATGATAACGTTGCAAACTCGCTTGTTGCTCAGCTTCTATTCCTTGAAGCAGAGGATCCAGAAAAAGACATTTCAATCTACATTAATAGCCCGGGTGGGAGCATCACCGCCGGTATGGCAATTTTCGATACGATGCAATTCATTAAACCTGATATCCAAACAATTTGTATCGGGATGTCAGCATCAATGGGTGCATTCCTTCTTGCAGCCGGTACTAAAGGCAAACGATACGCTTTACCGAATGCTGAAGTCATGATTCACCAACCACTTGGCGGCGCACAAGGTCAAGCAACTGAAATTGAGATTGCTGCGAAAAGAATTCTATTCCTTCGCGAAAAGCTCAATACAATCCTTGCTGAACGTACAGGACAACCGATTGATGTAATCGCTGCTGATACAGAACGCGATAACTTCATGACAGCTGAACGCGCAAAAGAATACGGTCTAATCGATCACATCATCACGCGCAGCGACATGAAAGAAAACAAATAATAATTAAGTAAGCGTAAATATAGAAAGAGCATTTGAAATGCTCTTTCTATATTTTTTTATTTGACGCTTTATATTGTAATCAGTAATTTTAGTTGCACTTATAAGCGATTTGCTTGCACTCCAATAGGTTTTGCTTGCAGTTTTAGGTGGTTTGCTTGCACTCATATGGCATTTGCTTGCACTCAAAAGATTTTGCTTGCAAGTCGTGACCTTCCGCCTACATGAAAACTGATGCTCAAGCAACTCGATTGATACGACAACACATAGTAACACAGTCCGTATAGTGAAATTAGTTGATTGGAATGGAGGGCGGCGACTCCAGCGGAATAGGTGAGACCCCACAGGCAGCGCAGTGCACTGGACCCTTAAAATTGGACACTATTTTTCTAAGCAGCGAGTTCGTATTTTTTCCGATAGCCCATTGGGCTTTTCCGCTCTAATCTGGACTTGATTCTTAAATGATTATAATAATAGATATACTGTTCTAGTTCCTCTTTAAAGTGTTCAAGATCATCGAACTCCTGCAGGAACAGGAATTCATATTTAAGGATTCCGAAAAAGTTCTCGATGACGGCATTGTCGTAACAGTTTCCTTTTCGCGACATGCTCTGTGTGATGTTGTATTCCTTTAGTATCTGACAATATTGTGGCATTCGATAATGCCAGCCTTGATCTGAGTGGATCAAGAGCTCATCGTCTTCTTTTACGTATTCAAGTGACTGCTTTAACATTGTTTCCACTAAATCAAACGTAGGCCTCGATTGAAGCGTATAGGTAATGATTTCGCCGTTGAACAGGTCTAAAATAGGAGAGAGATATAAATTCTGTCCAAATAATTTAAATTCTGTAACGTCTGTAACCCATTTTTCGTTGGGTTTTTCCGCTTTGAAATTGCGGTTCAAGATATTTGGGGCTGCTTTCCCGAATGCACCTTTATAGGATTTGTACTTCTTCATTCGGACAATACATTGAAGCCCCAGGTCTCGCATAATCCGAAGAACTTTCTTCTTGTTTATCGTGTGTCCTTTTTCGTTCAGGACGTCGGTGATGCGTCGATACCCAAGGCGCCCTTTGTGTCGGTGGTAGATGAAGTTGATTCTTCTCTTCCACTTCCGGTCGGGGTCTGGCTGCTTGAAACTATTTACGATGTTGTAGTAGGTGCTTCTTGCAATACCGGCTATCTTTACCATCTTGTTCACTGGGAATTCATGCCTTAGTAGAAATATTACTTTCGTTTTAATCTTTTTGGTGATCTTTCTTCCTGAACTAAGGCTTCCAGCTTTTTTAGATAGGCATTCTCCATACGAAGATATTCGAGTTCTTTTTCCATGGCTTCTCTTGATTGGTCGACAAGATCTTTGGAAGTGCTTTTCTTTTGATTGCGAGATTTCATTGTAGAAGGCCCCTTTTCTTTTGTTTCAAGGGCACCTTCACCAGCTGTCTCCCACCTTTTCTTCCACCTACGAACCATACTAGGATCCGGGATATGGAAAATAGCCGATGCCTCTCGAATAGAGTAATCCGTTTCATTGATAAATTGAATTACCCTTAGTTTAAAGGCTCCTGGATAGTTTGTATAGGGAAAATCGAATGCATTATCACCATGATGTCGAAACAGTAGCACCCAGTAACGAATTACAGAGTTGTCGACTCCGACCTTTTCTGCCAGGTCTCGGTAACTAATATTTTCATGTTCATAACGTTTGGCTACTAGAAGTTTAAATTCTTTTGTATACTTGGACATTCTTTTTGGGCCTCCTAATATTAGATGGCGTGTCCAATATTAGGGGGGCAGCGCACAGCGAACGAGGAGGCTCACCGGCCGCCCGCAATGGAAATCAACGGTCCTTACAATCATTATCTTATTTTGTATACGGCACTATATTTCCCCAAAACAAAAACCGTTTCTCGTTAATTAGACGAGCGACGGTTATTTATTTTAACTATTTTTCACTTTCAACAAGTTCAGCCAATGACGTAAGCGCTTTCTCTTCATCACTACCCTTTGCCATAAGGGTAACCATTGTTCCTTGTGCAATCGCCAAACTCATAATGCCCATAATACTTTTCGCATTTACCTGACGATCATCCTTTTTCAAAAAGATATCCGCCGCAAATCGATTTGCCTCCTGCACGAATAATGCTGCCTGCCTGGCTTGAAGCCCGGGCTTCATTTTTACTTCCACTTCTTTTTCCATCATAATTATTCATACTCCTTTGTAACGTGACCTTACGTAATGCCAATTTCTCCATTACGAAGTTTGTCCGCAATTTCTTCTATTTTTCTTAACCGATGATTCACACCTGATTTACTAACCGAAGCACCAGAAACAAGTTCACCAAGTTCCTTCAAAGTGATGTCTTGGTTTTCAACCCGTAGACGCGCGATTTCCTGAAGTCTGTCCGGTAGCTGATCCAATCCGATCGTTTTTTGAATAAATTCGATATTCCCAACTTGTCGTTGCGCTGCGCTAATTGTTTTATTCATATTAGCGGTCTCGCAGTTTACAAGTCGATTTACACTATTTCGCATATCGCGCAATATCCGTATATCCTCAAACTTCATCAACGCTGAGTGCGCCCCGACGATTCTTAAAAAATCCGATATTTTCTCAGCTTCTTTTAAGTATGCAATGTAGCCATTTTTACGTTCGATTGATTTCGCATTCAAATGAAATTCATTCATCAAATCAACTAACGCTTCACTATGTTCCTTATAAATCGAAAATATCTCCAAGTGGTAGGAAGAGGTCTTCGGATTATTTACCGATCCCCCCGCTAGAAATGCGCCTCGAAGATATGCGCGTTTGCAACAATTATCCTTCACTAACTCCTGAGAAATCTCATTCTTAAATTCAAAAGTTCCTGTAAGAATAAGTAAATCTTTGAGAAGCGGTTTTGCCCCTTCTCGAATACGGCAAATATACACATTGTTTTTCTTCAACTGCATTTTTTTCCGTACGAGCAATTCAATTTTATATGGATAAAGACGCCTCAAATTAGAATATAGACGCCGTGCAATCGCAGCATTTTCAGTTTGGACATCTAGACTTAATGATTTATTCGAAAAGGATACCGAGCCGTTCATACGGATAAACGCCGCAACTTCGGAACGTGTGCAACAGTCTTCCCCTTCCATTTGGGTTAATTCTTTTTTAGTTCTTGATGCGAAAGACATGACACCTCTCCTTTCCCAGTTAATCACATCTTTTTACTGCCTGCCGTACTTTCCATATATTGAATAAGCCATGAAGCAACTTTTTTTGATTCGTGGCGAATTTGACCATCGATTAAAGTAGCAATTTCTCTTTTAACGACATTCGGCACTAGCTTTTCCAATGCTTCCATATCATGTTCAACAGGCGACGGTGGTCCTTTGTATTCCCCTTCTTCAAAGAGCGTAGTAAAGTCCGCCGTATTTAATAATACCGTATCAATAAATGCCGCACCCGCGTGATCATATAGTGCTTTAACATGTTCTGAAGCTGAGTATTCAAAGGTTTCTCCAGCTTGCGTCGTCAAGTTGCAAATATACACCTTTTTGGCCGAACATTCCATTACTGCGTCACGAATCGCCTGCACGAGTATTGTCGGCAATATGCTTGTATATAAACTTCCAGGACCAAAAACGACTAAATCGGCATTCATAATTGCTTGGATCGTTTCAGGTAACGGCTTGACTTCTTGCGGTGACAAGTAAACTTTTCGAATGCGGCGACCATATACCGGAATTTTTGATTCGCCGGTTACGATCGTCCCGTCTTCGAGCTCCGCGTGCAGAGTGATACGTTGATTAGCTGCCGGGAGCACTTTTCCCTGAATGTTTAAAATATGACTCATTTGTTCAACAGCACGCGCAAAATCTCCGGTAATATTCGTCAGTGCAGCAAGCATTAAATTACCAAGTGAATGACCTTTTAAATCTTTTGAACTTGCGAATCGATATTGAAACATTTTCTCGATTAGTGGCTCTACATCCGACAATGCCGCCATGACATTACGAACATCCCCTGGAGGCGGTATATCATATTCATCAAGCAGCCTGCCAGAACTGCCGCCGTCGTCTGCAACCGTAACAACTGCTGTAATTTCAACTGGATATTTCTTCAATCCGCGAACCAGTGTCGCAAGACCTGTTCCTCCACCGAATATTACAACTTTCTTTATATCCCCCGAGTGCGGCATTCTGTCAACCCTTTCTTTTTTCGATATCCCGATGAGTTATGAATGTCCGATATTCCTCGTTGAAATGGGCACCGAAATATTCAGCAAGCGTCACTGAACGATGTTGTCCGCCAGTACATCCAAATGCGATAATTACTTGCGATTTTCCTTCATTTTTATATTGTGGAATTAGAAACTTAAACAAGTCAGTCAGCTTTTGAAGAAGTATTTGAGTTTCGCCCCACTTTAGAACATATTCAGAAACTTCACTTTCAAGTCCCGTTTTAGGTTTTAACTCTTTAATATAAAACGGATTCGGCAGAAAACGCACATCGAACACGACATCCGCGTCAATTGGCATTCCGTGTTTGAATCCAAATGATATAAAGTTCAATGTGAATACGGAATCTTTCCTTGAAGAAAACTCTGCAATAATTTTCTCCCTTAACTCGCGAGGAAGTAAATTGGACGTATCATAAATTGAACGTGAGCGCCCCTTTAATTCGGAAAGCAATAGTCTTTCTTTGCGAATTCCCTCAAGCAATAAACCACCTTCTGCAAGCGGGTGCGAGCGTCTGCTTTCTTTGTAACGCTTGACGAGTGCTTCATCATTCGCATCCAAGAATAATATTCTTGATGATACGCCTTCCGCTTTCAATAAATCATCGAGCGCACCGATAAGCGAATCAAACAAATCTCCGCCCCGCGTATCCATAACGGCGGCTATCCGTCTCATAGGATTGTCCGATTTCATCATCAAATCAAGAAAGGTCACCAACAACTCCGGAGGCAAGTTATCAATACAATAAAAACCGAGATCCTCAAAACTTTGCATGGCGACCGTTTTTCCTGCGCCCGACATACCTGTAATAATTACGAGTTCCACATCATTATTGTTTATACCATTTTCATTTTCTGTCATTTAAATATCCCCCTTCCACAGACTTTTGGATTTTTTCGTTTAACAGCTTGAATTGTTCTGTGTAAAAGAACGTTCCGTATTGCATTCCAGATTCGGAAACTGCAAACAATAAATTCGTTCGATCTCCTTCTGCCATTGGAAGTGTTTGTAAACTTTCAATGGGGTGCCAGTCAAGTTTCCCTTCAGCTGTTGTTTCAAAAGGAACACCTTCCAGGTCATGAGCAACAAATGTATACAGCATCCATTCGTCTTTAACAATTTTATCAACGTCATCTTTAATCATCATCGTATAAACGCCTTTTAGATGAGGGTTAATCGGAGTTGTCCCCGTCTCCTCAGTAAACTCTCTTACCGCGGCTTCGTAAATAGATTCACCAGGATCCATTTTCCCGCCTGGAGCCACGTACCATCCTCGTCGTGGCTTCTTTAATAATAATACATGATTGTCTTTTACAACCAATAGATTTGCAATTCTTTGCATCATTACATCCCCACTCTACTTGTACGGTTATACCCATTATACATCTTTGAGCACCAAAACTGCATTAGAAACGCATATTTACTACAAAAGGCAGTTTCAAGATCAAAAAAAGGTCGCCTACCGGAACTAACCGATGGGCGACCAAAAGTACTTACTATATCAAAAGGGGGGTCAATTGATATTACATTACTAGCATACCCTTTAGATGTTGCATTTCTGTTACAATCACATTAAAGATAGATTAAATCGATTAAGCTTTTGCGCTCATTTTATCTTTAAGTTCTTCAATATATTGCTGAGCCGCTTGTGCAGCGACACTTCCATCACCTGTAGCTGTGACAATTTGACGTAATAGTTTCTCACGAACATCGCCTGCAGCGTAAATTCCAGGTATTTTTGTCTCCATGATGTCATTTGTTTCGATGTAGCCATTTGCATCAAGAATACCAAGCTTTTCGAAAGGAGCCGTTAATGGATCCATACCGATATAAACGAACATGCCATCCGTTTCAAACTCTCTCTCTGAACCGTCTTCTGTTGAAAGCAATGTGACTGAGCCGATTTTTCCATCTTTTTCGTTTACTTCTTTCACCGTTGTATTCCAAATGAATTCCATTTTTTCATTCGCAAACGCACGGTCTTGTAAAATCTTTTGAGCACGAAGCTCATCGCGTCGGTGAATGACGGTTACTTTATCGGCGAATCTTGTTAAATAAGCGCCTTCTTCAACCGCTGAGTCCCCGCCGCCAATGACAATGATTTCTTTTTGACGGAAGAATGCACCATCACATACCGCACAATAACTCACACCGCGGCCTGTTAGTTCCTCTTCACCAGGAATGCCCATCTTTTTATATTCCGCACCAGTCGAAATAATAATCGTGCGCGCTTTGTATTCTTTCTGACCGACGAAAATTGTTTTATATTCTTCGCCGTCAACGATGTCCGTGACATCGCCATAAGCGTAATCTGCGCCGAATTTACGTGCGTGGTCAAACATTTTCGTAGATAAATCCGGACCTAATATATGGTCAAATCCAGGGTAGTTTTCAATATCTTCTGTTGTTGCCATTTGTCCGCCTGGTGCTCCTCTTTCAAGCATGAGCGTAGATAAATTACCGCGCGACGTGTATACTGCTGCAGTTAATCCGGCAGGACCCGCACCAACAATAATCACGTCATATATTTTTTCAGTAGACATATTATTTTCCTCCTATACAACTGTTAACATCTCAAATGTTATAGGATTTCAGCACCATCATCAACTCTCTTGCTTACGAGTTCAAATGCGGCAAAAACTCCATTAATTCATTGACATACTTTGTCAACGTCGGCGTTGAGATTCCATACTTTTCCGCCATCGCTTTTTTAGTTACACCTGTGTAGCGTGCCGATTGAAACATATAATCAGCCGCCGAAGCAAGTCCTTTTGGATTCGGGAATTTATATGACCTTAATAACGCACTTTCACAAAGTGTAAACCACATTTGAAAAAGATGAGTTGCTTCATGATTTAACGGTTGGTGATTTGCATATAATAACTCCGTCGTTTCTAACGCACGCATAAATGATTGATCAAAAGATGTTTCGGGCATAAATTCATAGTTAAGTCCACTTGCAAGAAAAAGTCGCTCAACATCACTAAGCTCTTCCACCATAATATAGGATGGATGCGATATGATTTCTTGCTTATGCGCAGATTTCCCTAGAAGATAGAAACCCAACATGCGCTCGCTTCTATATTCATTTCGAATTTTTCCAAGCAAGAAATTTCGATCCTGCTCGACAGAATCGGGTTCAAAGTCTTCAGTAATATCTTTCCAAGGTTCGAATCCTTCTTTCGATGGATCTATCTCAATCAGACTGGCATAGGATCTTTTGGCAATTTGCTCATGCCCGGTGAAGAAGGCAGCATGCGCCAACCAGAAATAAAAACCGGCATCCCCTTCAAAACCATTCTTCTGAATCCCTCTAAGCAGATGAAACGCTTCAGCATGCTTACCAACAAGAGCAAAAGTTGCCCCAAGTTTATACCGATGTTCAATTAAGTATGGCTTGATTTTCATAAGCAATTCAAGCAAAGAAGCTAATTTACTCTCTTTTTTTTCATAATAATAAAAAACAGCCAGATTGCATAATGCATGAAGATTTCCGTGATTTTGTTTTAATACATCATGGAGGAGCTCAATCGCCTTCTTCTTTTTTCCAACGTAAAAGTAAGCAAGCGCAAGGTTATTGTAGGCAGCCCAAAATTCAGGATAATCCGTAATGATTGATTCAAGTAATTCAATCGCTTCTTTAAAATCACCTGATTCCATAAGCCGACGCGCTTTTTCCTGAAGAAAGTATACTTCTTTATCCACTTCGTCCTCTTCATCGATGTACTTCTCTTTTTGCCCGACAAAGTCAATGATCTCCCTGCACTCATCGCCAAACGGTCCCTGAGGAGCTTTTAACAAGTACTTTTCAGCATACATTCTGGCATCTCTTAATAAACCGAGATGCGCATGGATTTCTGCTAAATAGAAAATAATCTCGGTCTCGTCCGGATCAAGTGAATAAGAAGTCATCAAAATCTCATGCGCCTCATCAAAACGACCTTCTTCCATAATTAGAACGCCGTATTGCATAAGAATTTGCGGATCATTCGGGCTCAACTCTGTAGCCCTTTTCAAATATTTATGCGCTTCATCGAAACGGTCCCTGTTCATAGACCGAACCGCTTTATCATAATAAAATTTACCGTCTGGAATAAATGATATTATTTTTTTGTCATCTGTCGTGTGTTTTTTATTCAATCAAATTCCCCCGAAAACAATCGAGAAGGAACGTTTTAAACGCTCCTTCTCCTTATTAAACCTATTATACCATAACGCAGATAATTTCTATCCCATTTACTTTAATGACTCATTCAGCAATGAAGATTGACGTTGTTCCATCTGCTCTTTTGTAAATATAATCTTCACTGGATTGCCGCCCGCAAAAACACCGGGCGGAATATCTCGATTGACGAGGGTTGCCGCGGAGACAATTGCACCATCGCCAATTTCAACCCCCGGAAGAATGGTTGAATTTGCACCGATCAATACATTCTTTCCAATGACAACATCACCAATTCGATATTCATCTATTAAATATTCATGTGCTAGAATCGTCGTATTATACCCGATAATCGAGTTGTCGCCGACATGAATCCTTTCAGGAAACATAACATCCGGCATAACCATTAGTGCAAACGATGTTTTTTCTCCAACCTTCATTTTTAAAAACGTCCGAAACAAAAAGTTTTTGAATGAAATAAACGGCGTATACCTGGACAGCTGAATAACAATAAAGTTTTTAGCCACCTTAAAAAAAGGTACCGTTTTAAAAATGTGCCAGAGTGAATTAGCGTCTCCTTTTGTGGGGTACCGCTCTGTCCGTCTCAATTTCCATCTCCATTAACAATGGCAAGCAAATCAGATATATGGTGAAGCATATAATCCGGATTATACTTTTGCAAAAACGCCTCGCCTTTTGCCGACCACGCAACAGCTGCCGTTTGTACTCCTGCATTTTGGCCGCCCACAATATCATGATAGTTATCGCCAATCATCAAGGCTTCCTCGCGATCCGCATCTAAACGTTTAAGCGCCAATAAAACCGGTTCTGGATCCGGCTTCGTCTTTTCAACATCATCCATACCAATCACGACATCGAAAACACCCTCAACATCAAGAAGCTTTAACCCTTTGTGAATCATATCGTTTCTCTTAGTCGAAACGATGCCCATTTTATAGCCCGCATCTTTCAATTTCCGCATCGTTTCAGAGACACCCTCAAACTCAAACGCAAGTCGATCATGGTTTGCAATATTCCATTCCCTGTATTCGTGAATGAGTACATCCACTTTTTCAGGATCGATTAAACCGAATGTTTCAGATAATCTCGGCCCGTTAAAATGAAGTATTTCTTCCCTTCCATACTTTCCTGGATAATGCTTTCCAAGGACATGCTCAAAAGTTTGGAAAATCAACTCGTTCGTATCAAGCAATGTTCCATCAAAATCAAATAATAATGTTGTAAGTTTTTTTGTCATAAATAAATATATCCCTCACTCAGTTAGTTATCTTGGTATGTTTCGTCAACTTTCCGAACATAACGCCTGATGACGAAAAATATTACAGCAATAATGATTGTCACGACCGAGACGACTTGCGCAGTTCGCAATGCGCCTCCCATTAAACTATCGGTACGCATTCCTTCTATGAAATAACGGCCAAATGAATACCATGTTAAGTACAACAAAAACATTTCCCCACGTTTCAATGAAACCCTACGAAGAAGTAATAAGATGATAAGTCCGACTAAATTCCACATGGATTCATATAAAAACGTCGGGTGGTAGGTCACGCCATTGATCGTCATCTGATTCATAATCCAGTCCGGGATGATTGTCGTATTCAGAAAATGTTCTGAAACAGGACCGCCGTGCGCTTCCTGGTTCATGAAGTTTCCCCATCTTCCGATAATTTGTCCGATCAATAGACCCGGCGCTGCGATATCAACAGTTTTCCAAAAAGAAATTCCGCGGCGTTTTGTGTAAATATAAGTCGTTATAAATGCCCCGATCAGTGCACCATGGATGGCGATGCCGCCTTCCCAAATTTGAATGATTTGCCCGGGATTGTCCTTATAATAATCCCAAGAAAAAATGACATAATAAATGCGCGCACTAATAATTGAAATTGGCACAGCCCAAACGAGTAAATCCGTCAAAAAGTCGGGATGCATTCCCCTTTTCACCATTTCGCGTTGAACAACGATAAAAGCGAGTACGATGCCAAGTGCAATTAAAATACCGTACCAACGAACCGGTAGAGAGCCAATATGGAATGCGACTGGGTTAATAGATAGTAAGTGGATCATTTATCATTCTTTCCCCTCTTCTTCGATTTGACTCGGATTTTGGCTGATTGCATCTGTTAATTTATCCGAAAAGTTTTGCGCTGCATTAACGCCAAGCAATTTCATACGGTAATCCATTGCAGCAACTTCAATAATTACAGATAAATTCCGCCCAGGTCGTACTGGAACTGTTAGTTTTGTCAATTCAGTATCCATGATTTTCATCTTCTCTTCGTCAAGGCCGAGGCGTTCGTACATTTTGCCCGATTCCCATAATTCCAGATTAATAACGATTAATATTCGTTTATCACTTTTTACAGCACTTGCGCCAAATAGGGTCATAATGTCGATAATGCCCACGCCGCGAATTTCAAGCATATGCTCAATCAGTGGTGGGGAATTTCCGATTAATACATTTTGTGAAACTTCTCTGATTTCGACAAGGTCATCCGCGACAAGACGATGTCCTCGTTTAACGAGTTCTAACGCTGTTTCACTTTTTCCGACCCCGCTTTTCCCGGTAATTAATACACCGACTCCATAGACATCGACGAGCACACCGTGCATTGTTGTCATCGGTGCAAGTTTGCCTTCGAGGTAATTTGTCAGCATACCTGAAAAACGAGTCGTTGCAGTAGATGTATTAAAGACTGGGATTTGTGCATCGGTAGCTGCAACAAGTAATTCCTCAGGAACTTCTACGCCATGCGCAACGACAATTGCCGGAGTTAACGACGTACAAAGTTTTTCCATTCGATCTACTCTTTCTTCCGGCTCCAGCTTCGAGTAAAAGGCTAATTCTGTTTTCCCCAATAGTTGAACACGATCCGCGGGATAATAATTGAAAAATCCAGCCATTTCAAGACCTGGTCTTGAAATATCACTTTTATATATTTTCCGATCAAGACCTGCATCTCCAGCACAAATATCCAACCCTAATCTAGCTTGGACATCACGAACAGTTACATAAGCCATTAATAACACACCTTCCACTTTATCTATATGTTCTTACTTTAACATAATTTAGCTTGATGTCGCTTTAAGTGAAATAAAAAAAGAACATTCACCAAGGAATGTTCTTTTCTATTACCTTATTTCGCATTATAACAAACCAGGACTGAACCCGTTTTTGCTTCTCCAAAAATATAAAGCGGGTTGTCTTGATTTTCGACATCTTTCTTAAAGCGAATTGATCTTTGTAACAGTAAATCTTGCTCGGCCGTACGGTTCACATCATCAAGTTGTAAGTCTAATCGGCCCATATTAGACGCGATTTCACCTGACAAAGAAAGACCATTTGGTATATAGAGTTCAACCGAACCGCTCATTGTTTTAGCATCGATTTTCGCAGCTTGATTATTTGTTGTTGTTACCACGACATGTCCACTTAGCGATTGGGCTTCCACTTCTTGTAAATCTCCGTCAATATAAACACGGCCGTTTAACGTCTCCGCGGATAGCTTCTCGCCGCTAAGCCCAGTCAGTCTTATTTCGCCATTCGCTGTTTCAAAATCAGCAGTTTTGAACTTCAATGTAGAAATTTCAATTTTACCATTTGCTGTTTTCACATGTACTTTTTTCGCCTCTGCATCTGACATAGTGAATGAACCGTTCATTAAACGAACATTTAGCTCTTTATATTCTTTTTGAGGCAAGAATAAATCTAAATTCACTTTAGTCATTTTCATCTTGCTCGAAATTCTCAATTTGTTTTCATCCGTTACGACGAGCACCTTTTCAAGAAAATCTTCTTTCGCTTTCGTTTCTGATTCGTTGTTGAATGCTTTCACAGAGAATTCTGCGCGTGCTTCTTTTTCATCAGTGTAATGAACTGTTATTTTCCCGTTATCGATGTCCAATAGTAGTTCATCAATTTTATCCATCGGTTTGTTAATGGTATGCGAAAATAACACGGATTCTCCAAAGGGAGATTCAATATCAAACTCTTTAACCGTTTGTACGGCAGTTTGCATAAACTGCATGAAACGGTCGCTGACATTGGTGAAATCCTTACGCAAATCTTCTAGGAAATCATCCATTGATTGTTTGGATTGCTTGGACTTTCCCGATTGTCCGGATTGGCCGGATTGACCGGTTGGTTCGGATTGTTCGCTATTTTGTGTTGAACCAGTTTTTTCGTTTCCTTGTTCAGAACTCGTCGCCTCTTTCTCTGATGTTTCCGAAGCGGCTTGACTTTGTGCGGTTCCTTCTGTGCTGGTTTGACTTGGTTCTGTCGTTCCTTGACCTGTTGTTTGTTCCCCGTTCAACTTTTCCAATAGGGTTAACGCTTCGTCCGTGGTAATCGTTCCGTTTTCCAACATTGTCAAAATCCGTTTCCTTTTACTTTGCATTTTTCCGCCTCCTAATTTGGATCTCTACTTGTGATTAGTATATATACGGTTGCTTTCGTGAAAAGTTTCATTTGACTAGGGATTCAGCTTCCTTTATTACATTCTTCATGCGTGTTCTATCTCGCTCCAAAATCGGTTTTAAATAGTACCCGGTATATGACTTTTTAACCTTCGACACTTCTTCAGGGGTTCCCGTCGCAATAATCTCGCCGCCTCTATCGCCGCCTTCAGGTCCTAAATCAATGATGTGGTCGACTGTCTTAATGACATCTAGATTATGTTCAATGACTAGCACCGTATTCCCCGTTTCAACGAGTCGTTGCAAAACGACGAGCAGTTTTTCAATATCATGCGTGTGAAGTCCGGTTGTCGGTTCGTCGAGAATATAAAATGATTTTCCGTTTGAACGTTTGTGCAACTCGGAAGCAAGCTTCACACGTTGCGCTTCTCCGCCTGACAACGTCGTCGCTGGCTGCCCAAGTTTAATATAACCAAGTCCGACATCAACAATCGTTTGTAGTTTGCGATTAATTCTAGGTATGTTTTCAAAGAATACAAGTGCATCTTCAACAGTCATCGCAAGTACATCGGCAATATTTTTACCTTTATAGCGAACTTCTAACGTTTCGCGATTGTAACGCTTTCCATGACACACTTCACAAGGTACGTAAACATCCGGTAAAAAATGCATTTCGATTTTGATAATTCCATCCCCGCGACAAGCTTCGCAGCGTCCGCCTTTTACGTTAAAACTAAATCTTCCTTTTTTATACCCGCGAACTTTTGCTTCATTCGTAGAAGCGTAAACATCCCGAACATCATCAAACATGCTTGTATAAGTAGCCGGATTTGATCTAGGCGTCCTGCCGATTGGTGATTGGTCGATTTCAATTACCTTTTCAAGTTCCTCAAGTCCTTCTAAGGAATCATATTTTCCGGGTTGTTGTTTTGAACGATTTAGTTTTTGCGCCAATACTTTATATAACACTTCATTGACAAGCGTACTCTTACCCGAGCCCGATACGCCTGTAACGGCAATGAATTGACCTAACGGAATGTCGACATTGACATTTTTCAAGTTGTTTTCAGCTGCGCCTTTAATCGATATTTTACGGCCATCTGATTCTCGGCGCTCAAGCGGTAATGGTATGAACCTCTTGCCGCTCAAATAATCACCGGTTAGTGATTTCGGATCATTCATCACTTCGCTCGGCGTACCGGCGGAGACGACTTCTCCTCCTTCTGCACCTGCACCTGGTCCCATGTCGATTAAATGATCTGCCGCCAACATTGTGTCTTCATCATGCTCCACTACGATTAGCGTATTACCGATATCTCGCATGTTTTTCAATGTTTCGATGAGACGATCATTGTCTCGTTGATGAAGTCCGATCGAAGGCTCATCTAATATATAAAGAACGCCGGTTAACCTCGAACCAATTTGTGTAGCAAGACGGATCCGCTGTGCTTCACCGCCAGAAAGCGTTCCAGATGCTCTCGATAGCGTTAAATAATCCAGTCCTACATTTATGAGGAAACCTAAACGTTCCGCAATTTCACGTAAAATCAGTTCTGCGATTTGTTTGTCTTTTTCAGACAGCTCTAATTGTTTAAAGAAACGATCTGCTTCTTCTATCGATAAGTCGGTCACTTTCCCGATATGGACGCCGTTTACTTTTACCGCAAGTGTTTCTTCTTTCAAACGGTATCCATTACACGTTGGACACGCTCGCTGCGCCATATACTTTTCCATTTGGTCACGTACATAATCTGATGAAGTGTCCTTGTACCTTCTAGCAACGTTCGATAATACCCCTTCAAAGTAAATATCGCTATCACGCGTCCCGCCAAATTCATTGGTATAGCGGAAACGGATTTTTTCATCTTTCGAGCCATATAATATTTTTTCTAATTGATCTTCCGGCAATTCGCTTACCGGCACAGTCATTGAAATCCCATAATGTTTTGCGACAGTTTTCAATAATTCCGGATAATACTGCGAGCTTGTCGGCTCCCATGGCGCGATTGCATGTTCTTTCAATGACAACGAATAATCTGGAATGACAAGCTTTGAATCCACTTCAAGTTTTGTTCCGAGTCCATCACATTCTCCGCACGCGCCAAATGGACTGTTGAACGAAAACATCCGCGGTTCAAGTTCACCAATTGAAAATCCGCAGAGCGGACAAGCATGATGTTCGCTAAACAGCATTTCCTCGCCGTCAATAATATCGATCAGGACTGTCCCCTTCGCCAGTCGAAGTGCAGATTCCAATGAATCGCCTAAACGAGAAACGATGTCATCTTTCATCACAATACGGTCAATCACAACCTCGATGGAATGACGTTGATTTTTATTCAATTCGATATTATCGTCAAGATCGATAATTTCTCCGTTCACGCGAATGCGAACATAACCTTCTTGCCTTATTTCTTCAATCAGTTTTGCGTGTGTGCCTCTTCTTCCCGATACGATTGGCGCTAACACTTGTATGCGGGTTTTCTCTGGAATTTGCATAATCCGGTCAACCATCTGTTGTATAGTTTGAGATGAAATTTCAGTTCCATGTATCGGACATATCGGTTTCCCGACACGCGCAAATAGAAGACGAAGATAATCATAAATTTCCGTGACGGTTCCGACTGTTGAACGAGGATTTCGGCTTGTCGTCTTTTGGTCAATCGAAATCGCGGGTG